>JAZOTA010000087.1:0-37167 GCA_045657425.1 Eubacteriales bacterium | reverse complement strand
ACAAGCGATGGTGATACCGAGGAAGATGGTAACAAGATTTGCAAGAACCTTTTGCGCGGTTTCGGAAAGCGATGCCAAAACGCCGCATTCACGGATAAGGTTACCGAACATAAGGAAGCCGATAAGAGCAACCGAATCGGGCGCGATAAGACCTGCGATAACGGTAAGGATTATCGGGAAAAGGATCTTGGTGGTTTGAGAAACCTCACGTTGAACGTAAGGCATTCTTATCATACGCTCCTTCTTGGTGGTGAGGTGCTTGATAACGGGGGGCTGAATAATGGGAACGAGTGCCATATAGGAATATGCCGCAACCATTATTGCGCCGATGTAATTAGAATCGAGCGCCTGAGCAACAACGATAGAGGTAGGACCGTCTGCCGCACCGATAATAGCGATAGAAGCCGCATCCTTATCTACAAAGAAGATAGACGCCATTGAAAGCGTGAAGAAGATACCGAACTGAGCCGCCGCACCGAAAAGCATAAGCTTGGGGTTGGAAAGAAGCGGACCAAAGTCGATCATTGCGCCGATACCGATAAAGAGAATGAGCGGGAAAAGCTCGTTTGCGATACCTGCATTGTAAAGCGTGGTAAGAGGGCCGTGCTCACCAACTGCGCCCGAAAGCGGAAGGTTAACGAGAATCGCGCCGAAGCCGATGGGGAGAAGAAGTGTGGGTTCCATATCCTTCTTGATAGCAAGATAGATAAGAATGCCGCCGATAAGCCACATTACGCACATCTTCCAATCAAGCTCGATCACGTTGCCGAATACTTCGAGAAGTGCATTCATTTTGATTTTTCCTTTCTTTAGGGAAATTTAAACATACACAAGGATTTTATCATACAATTATCCGCAAATCAATATTTTTTTAATTTTTTTGTTTTCGCGTTTTCCCTTTATTTTCAACACAAAACAGGTTTTATTTCTTTTCTTTACTGTTTCTTTGCCAAATAAAGCAAAGCAGACGGGGTTGATTCCGTCTGCTTTATGATTAAATAAGGAGAAACTATCATCCTTTTGCAAATTCCTCTGTAACCAACACTATGTTTCCGTTTTCTAATACCTTTATACACATCACGATCTCAAATTGATCGGAATCGGCATCAATATCTATCCAATTGGATACGTACTTATTATCTGGATAAGGATCGTTCTCGTTACTGAGGTATCTCAAAGTTATCCGATTATGATGGTGATATTCGCTTTCGTTTTTGGACATCACGCCTTTAATAAGACCGTCTTTTCCCGTAACCTTATTAAGCGCTTTGCTTTCAGGATACTTGAACCATGTACTTAGGACTTCAACTCCCTCTACCGGTTCTCCGGTCTCGAAATCGATCACCTTAATGGTAAACTCCATCATTTCGGTTTTTTTCATTTGGACGTGCATTTCTCTGTCCTTTACGTTCACTTCGACTTCGATATCGTCGTACTTATCGTGAGCGAAATATATGTCACAGTTGTACCCATAATACTTTGAAAGCAAAGATCTTGTCGTTGCCTTGCCGTCGCTGTCCGTATATACCGGATCGCAATCCTTACCAAAGGCTCTTACTGCTACGTCCTTTATCGGTTCACCCGTATCAACGTCGGTTACGTACACGGTAAAGGAGTCGATTTCCTTTCGGTATGTACGCACCTTTGCTTCTTTTGTGGTAAGATAATTGTAGCCCTCCGAAGGAATCGGAATAATATCGCTGAAATTAGACGTAACGTACGTGTCGTCGCCCTCTAAATAGAATTTATAATACCCATCAGGCGCACCGAAAGCGGCTACACCGTTACTGTTTGTATATATATAATCGATTTTGTTGCCGTTGGGATCCGTTATCCATATTTTCAAGCCCGCTTTCTTGATTCTGTAATTTATATCGTCAAGATCGCTATATGCGCGCATGCTTTCTGCGTTCATCGGATAAATTTTGATAACGGACTGCCCCCATGCTCCGGATATTTGCGATAGGTTTTCGGGCGTTTCGTGCGATTTCAAAAACGGCTCGCGAGTTACCATATCGTTATATTCGCACTCGGTAAAAGTAACGTTTACGCTTTCGGCATCTTCAACAGCGGATAGGTCGACCTCCGCTATTATGCTCATTACGAGACGCCTACCGGTACCGGTTCCCGGAGTCGCGTAGCCGATGTCCACGTTAACCGTACCATCCTCGCAAGTAACCTGTCTGAGCTTAAATTCATAATGCGACATTTCTGCTGTAATCAAGGTTACTACCCACGCTCGGCCATCAAAATAATCTCTACCGGTAATTCCCGGTCTGTATGAATTTGCGTAATCGCGGTACTTAAAAACCTCCATTCTGCTACGCAGATCTCTATACTCATCGTAACTTTTTATCAGATAGGTTTTTGGTTTATCCTTTCCGAGTATGGGGTGATTCTGATATTCGACGCCTTTAAGCTTTGAAAAATATTGTAATTCTTTAAATTCAACAGTCTTCGTTTCTTCGGGCAAAGCTTGCTGCGTTTCCGAAACTATCAAGCTTCCGTCGTAACCGCTGTCGGTCAGCTTATAAAGATGCTCATTACCGTCCTCGTCGGTAAACGATATTCCGTTTTCGGCAAGAATATCGCCAAACTCAATATCCGCAAGAAGCGGCTTATCGGCGTAAATGCTTTTTGCTTCAAAAAGAATGTTTTCAAGTGTTACGGTATCGATATTGTCTTCCAACGAATATATTTTAAAATCGTATATCGTTGTCTTGGGTGTAATGAGCACGTACATTACGTTGTAATCCTTGCTCGATTCGAACCTTACGCAGTTTTGGTATTTGCCGAGATCCTCATATTTGACAAATTCAGCCGCGAAAAGGTTATCGATATAAGTCTTCGGCTCGGATTGAACGTTATTCTGGTTTTGTTCTGCATTGCTTTCCGACTTTTTCTGCGGACGGTAAAAATATTTATATCCGCTGTAATGGAAGATATAGCCGTCATCGTTGCCCGAATCATAGGTCAATGCCACTTTTTCGGGGTTGCCGTATGCATCGTTGTAATACTGCCAGGTCGTAACACCGTATTCATCACTGTCCGATGTCTTTTTAACAAGATAACCGTTTTCGTCATAGGTATATTCGTAAACGGTTATTTCTCCGCCCTCGTTATGGGTGTGCTTTAAAAGCTTGCCGTCGGCATTATAAACGTAATCGTCTTTCTCGTCGCCTGAATCCGATTTGATAATATTGCCGTTTTCGTCATATTCCTTTAACCAACTGTCAGACTCCTCTTTTTTCAGAGTGCCATCGTCGTAATAGGCGTAATAGGTAACGTATTCGGGTTCTTCCTCGTTGTATTTTTCGATAAGCCTTCCGTTTTCATCATATTTGAGAACGTATCTTACAACGTCGACAGCCTCGAAGCCGAAATAATTTGTGGTGCGGCGTTCGACCACGTTTCCGTGGGAATCGTAAAAGTATTCGAATATTTCATTAAAGCTGATACCATTTGAATTTCGGTCGGTGCGGAGCTCCTTGATCAGCCATCCGTTTTCATCATAGGTATATTTGATGCTTGTCTTGGGCTTTTCTGCCCCGCTGAAATAAATATCCTTGGTAAGCAAATTGTTATCTTCATCGTAAGACATTTGCGTGATCGATTGGATAACGCGGTTGCTTCCGAAATCGGTAACCTTTATAAGATTGCCGTTTGCATCGTATTCGGATTTGATTTCATCCATCAAGGCGTTGCCGTTGTTACCTCTGCCGTATTGACTTTCGGTTTCACGAACGACAAGAAAATCTTTAAGCATATCCTTTGCCTTTTGCTCGGACTTCACCGTCAAAAGCAATTTATACGCTTCCTCGAACTTGCCCTCGTTAATAAACGAATCTACTTGGGTATAAACGCTGTTTTCGGCGTTATCGGAGGTCTCCGACGAATCTTCACCCGATGCATCGGACGAAACGTCGGTGCTCGCGCCCGTTGTTAAAAACAGCACGGCAACGGTAATGCAAACGATAACGCAAACAATAACTATCCAGAATGCAGGTTTTTTGTATTTCATTGTATTTTTCACTCTTTCTTTCACTCCGGTCTCACCGAAAGCTACAGGACAAGCTGTAATACGCCTGTGCGCAACCGCGCATTCGAGCAGAGCAAAGGCGTACGCTTTTCGCTCATCGGTATCGAGACCGTTAACGACCTTCTCGTCGCAGGCATATTCGATATCGCGGCAAAGAAGGATATAAGCCAACCATACGAAGGGATTGAACCAATGCACCGAAAGAATGAAAAACGCAAATGGCTTTACAATGTAATCGCGGCGTTTAAGATGCGCTCTTTCATGCGCAATAACACATTCTTCGGTTCTTTGGCTTAATCCGAAGGGGATATAAATACGCGGACAGAAAAGTCCGAAAATGAACGGAGAATCCACGCCCTCACCTTTGCGTACCTTGTCGCCGCAAGGGAACGACATTGCAACGCGTTTTTTGAGGAGAATATAGCTTACAACCGAATATTCAAGCATCAAAAAGAATCCGATTGCCCATATCGCAAACGCAATTGTGGCAAAGTTGCTCGAAACCTTTTTTGAATGCTCCGTTTTTTCCGATTGAACGGTATTGCCGTTAACTGCAACGTCGGTTTTGCCGACATCTTCGGTATTTTGGTCGCCGATAACGGTATCCTGAACCGAAGCCGATATATTTTCATCGGTCACGGGCGCAGAAGCATTTTCCTCGATAATCGGGGCAGAAACGGCTTCATCGGTTACGGGCGAAGATACTTCTTCATCGGTTACGGGCGATGACACGGCTTCATCGGTTACAGGTGCCGAAACAGTTGAATCGATACCGTTTTCTTCAAAAGAAGAAAGCGATTCTTCGACATATTCCGAAACCTCGCCAATGACTTCGTTCGGGATTAAAAGCTCGAGCTGTTGATTGGGAACGAGCGATATATTGCTTTCAAGCGTAACGGGAACAAGCAATCTTACCGCAACCAAGCCCCAAAGACAGCAAACAAGCCACTTCGGCATACTTTTTGCAAAAATTGCACGCACGGCTACAATAGCTCCGATAAGCCAACAAGCCGCCAAGCTTAAATTGAATATTTCAAGGAAAAAGTTTGCCATGTCATTTATCTCCGTGTTGAATTATGCTTTGGATCAAGCTCTGCTCATCCTCGGTAAGATTTTGGTGTCTTGCAAACGCCGCAACGAATGCAGGTAACGAGCCCTCGAACCGCTTTTCGAAAAATTCATCGAAATCGGCAAGCTGCACGTCGTCCTTTGAAACGAGCGAGCGAACGGCAGTATGGTCCTGAACCAAAACTCCCCTTTCGGCAAGACGCTTTATTACGGTATAGGTGGTAGTGCGCGACCATTCAAGTTTTTCCTTGCATATACGCACAAGCTCCTTTGACGCAATCGGTTCATTCTCCCAAAGGATAAGACAAAATCTGTATTCGCTTTCGAAAATCTTCGGAACGTTTGCCATAATAATTCTCCAAAACTAAATAGTCTAATGCATTTGACGGGCATAGTCTATCACATTAGATTGAATTTGTCAATAGCTTTTCACAAAATAGTCTAACGCATTAGATTGTTTTTGCTTTCCATAGATTAAGACGCAAATCTTCCTATTTTGTCACATTTTTTTAAAAAACACTTTGACACGCAGAAAAACCTTGGCAACAGGTCGTTTATCGGCGGTAAAAAATGTTTACAACTACGCCCGACGGTGTTATAATATAAAAAAAGAAATCAAGGAGGTTTTTAAATTTTGCTTAAGGATATATTAACTCCCCAAAAGGCGTTGTTTGTGCCCAACGCGCACACCGAGCTTCGCGGTCAGTTTTCACGTTCGCGCGGGGTAACGCTCGTTTCGGGCAACCTTACCGGCAACGCCCGTCAGGATATTTCGGGCATTTCCGCA
Organism: Eubacteriales bacterium; assembly: GCA_045657425.1. GTDB lineage: Bacteria > Bacillota > Clostridia > Oscillospirales > CAG-382 > Coliplasma. The sequence goes on along the minus strand of JAZOTA010000087.1, from coordinate 31,273 downwards.
AGGGTTTACAAAAACGGCACCTACGGTTTTGCATCGATGGCGGAATATTCTGCCGATGCGGCGAAGGAAGTGTTGCGCGCCGCTACCGAAAATGCCGAATTTATGGACAAAAACGTAAACAAAGGCAGACCTATGCTTCCTCGGTTGGCTGACGGCAGACAGTTTTTAACAAACGGTATTGCCGATGCCGAGCAAAGGGTGTACGTTGATTTTGTAAGAAGCATTGATGCCTATATTTCCGAAAAATACAAAAATTTAACCAGCCGCACGGTTGTCGCACGTGAGGATTCGATGGAAAAGCTGCTTTGCGTTTCCAACGGATTTGATGCACACACCTGCCTGCAACGCTCGTATTTATATGTTTTTCTTAACGCGGAAACGTCAAACGGCGTTCCCGTTGAGCTTTTCACTCCGTTTGGAGGTGAGGGCGGATTCGAGGCGAATTTCCAAAGCCCCGAATCGCTTTATGCCGAAATAGATGCCCTTTACGAGCGTCTTATGCAAAAGCGCGAGGGCATTTATGCCGATGCAGGCGAAAAGACGGTTGTTTTGGGCGGTATGATGACAGGTATGCTCGCGCACGAGGCGGTCGGACACACTGTTGAAGCCGACCTTGTGCTCGGCGGAAGCGTTGCAGGTCCCAATCTCGGCAAGCAGGTCGCAAGCGAAATCGTTAACCTTACCGACTTCGCGCACACCGCTTTCGGCGAAAAAGCGCCGCTTCCCGTTTACGTTGATGACGAAGGCGTCGAGGCGAAGGATGCGAAGATAATCGAAAACGGAATACTTGTCGGATATATGAACAACCGCGAATCTGCACAGCGCTTTGATACAGAGCCCTGCGGAAATGCAAGAGCATGGGCCTTCTCGGACGAGCCGCTTATCCGTATGCGTAACACGGCGGTGCTTCCCGGTAAGGATAAATTAGAGGACATTATTGCAAGCGTTGACGACGGATATTATCTTATCGATTCAAGCAACGGTCAGGCAGACACAACTGGTGAATTTATGTTCGGCGTTTCGATGGGCTATGAAATAAAGAACGGCAAGCTCGGCCGTGCGCTTCTCGATACAACGATTTCGGGCGTTGCCTTTAATATGCTCAAGACCGTCGATATGGTATCCGACGAGGTTGTTTGGTCAAGCTCGGGCTTTTGCGGCAAAAAGCAACCTATGCCTGTTGGTATGGGCGGTCCCGCATTGCGCTGTAAGGTTATGATCGGAGGTCGCTGATTATGGAAAAATACAGAATTATTGCATCGCGCATTATCGACAAGGTAAAGGAAAAGGGCGCGGATATGGCGCATTGCAGTGTACGCGAAAGCGAAACGCGCGAATTTAACGTCGACGGAAACGAATTTTCACTTTTCCGCACGCTTTTCAACCGCTACGTCAGCATTACCGTTTTTATCGGCGGTAAAAAGGGCTCTGTTGCGATAAACCGATTTGACGATGAATCGATCGACGAAGCTATCGACAACTGCATCGCCGCCGCAAACGTTGCAACACCCGACACGGCGTGGGAGCTTGCAAGCGGCAACGGTGAAAGACATTTCTCACGTGGGGCGCTTGTGCCCGACACCGAAAAGCTTTTCTTCCGCACGAAAGAGCTTGCCGAGGATATCAAAAAACGCCATCCGAAGATAATTATGGAGCAGATGATAACCGAGCACGTTTGCTCGAAGGGTGTTTATATGAGCACGACGGGCAACTGCTATTTCAGCGAAAGCGGAAAATACGTTGCCGAGCTTATGTATTCGGCGCACGAGGGTGAAAAATCGACCTCGTTCTTCGGAAGCGACGTTACGGTTACCGACCTCGACAAGCCGTTTATCGACTGCGCGTTTATCGAGCGTGAGCTTACCGATATTGAAAACCAAATAGAATCGGCATCGACCGAGGGCAAGTTCACCGGCACGGTCGTTTTCACTCCCGGTTGCCTTATAAGCACCGTTTTCGGCAATATTTGCGAAAACTTTGCGTCCGACGGAGTGCTTTTGGAAGGTACCTCGCTTTGGAAGGATAAGTTAGGACAAAAGGTTGCCGACGAAAGAATTACCGTTTCATTTAATCCGAGCGACGAGCGTATTGTCAACGGCGAGCTTTTCACGGGTGAGGGTTTTCTGTCCGAGGACTATGATTTTATCAAGGACGGTGTCCTGAACAGCTTTATGCTTTCGCAATACGTCGCAAACAAGACGGGAAACAAGCGTGCAAAGAACAGCTCGTTTGCAATGGTTATCAAGAACGGCGAAACACCGCTTGAGGATATTATAAAGGGCATCGACAAAGGCGTTATCATCGGTCGCTTTTCGGGCGGTCGTCCCGGTACCAACGGCGAATTTTCGGGCGTTGCGAAAAACGGATTCTTTATTGAAAACGGCAAGATTGGTCGTGCGATAAGCGAAACGATGATTAGCGGAAACCTCGCTTCTATGCTTAACAATCTCGTCGCAGTAAGCAAGGAAACGCTTGTCGACGGCACCGTCGTCGCACCCTATATGGCATTTGACGGAATAACCGTTTCGGGTAAATAAAGCAACAAAAAAGGACTCGCTTGAGTCCTTTTTTCTTTATTATTCTTCGATATCGTAATAAGGATACCAAACTGCATCATCGGTATCGATATTATATTTCAATATGCCCGAGTATGTGCCGACATAATACGCATTATCGACCTTTACGATAGACGTCGGATGGAGATACTCCCAGTAATCAGAGGTGAAAAGCTCGGTTACATTACCGTCGGGATCAATAGTAAGCAATCCGTTGGTGTTCGTCGCAACGACGATGTTACGTCCGTCCATCATAAATGCGTTCGGATTTGAATCGAGTTCTACAAACGGCTTACATTCATAGTCGTCATATCCTGTGATAGAAAACTTATAAATCATCCCCTCGTCAACCATTAAGCTTCCGGTGAATATATAAACAACATCAAGATTATCATACCAACCCGAATAATCTTCGTACTCGCGCCAAATCTTATCATTCAAAAAACCGAGACAAGTATCGTCAATAAGGCGTATTTCTCTGCCTATTTCCTTGGTTTTATCTTCATTCAATTCCGTGATATACATCGATACCCAACCGCCCCACTCTCCGTGGTCGACACCGATAAGATAATGATAATTGGTGCGTACCGAGTGCGAAAAGCTGTTAGCATCGCGTTCTTCAAGATATATAACTCCGTCGCGCTCGTTAAGCAAAAAGATCGGGCCGTTATAACAATCGGTTTCGCCTGCATGACGACGATTTTCTAACCATTGTATATCAACTTCCTTGGCTTCAAGCGTTTCAAAATTTTTGGAGTTTACTTCAAGCGTATCCCTATTATTACATGATGAAAGCGTTAAAGTGATCACACAAAGCATCAATATGCAAGCAACAATACGTGTTTTTTTCATAAAATACCTCCAACATCAATATTCCGTATTTATTATAATATATCTGCCATCTGCGCGTCAATTACGAATATATCCAAAAAATCATTTCCGTTTTTTACAATATAAACACAAAGGACTCCCTATACGGAAGTCCCTTTTTATTTTAATTTCTGAATTCAACGGTACCCGTTGCGGCATCCATCGAATCGACTATTGCAAGCGATTCGAGATGATAACCGAGGTTGCGGATAACACGGCCGCCGATCTGGAAGCCCTTTTCGATTGCGATACCAAGTCCTGCAACCGTTGCGCCTGCGCTTTCGACTATCGATATCAAGCCCTGCAGAGCACAGCCGTTTGCAAGGAAATCGTCGACGATAAGCACGCAGTCATCGGCATTAAGGAAACGCTTGGAAACGATAACGTTGTTTTTGTTTTTATGGGTAAACGATTCGACCTCAGCAACGAAAACGTCGCCGTCGATATTGACGCTTTTCGATTTCTTCGCAAAAACCATCGGCACACCGAAGCATCTTGCAACCGAGCAGGCGATTGCGATACCCGAAGCCTCGATAGTAAGGACTTTTGTAACCTTTTTGTCCTTAAAGCGGTTATAAAACTCCTCACCGATTTGGTCCATAAGCGATATGTCCATTTGGTGATTCAAAAAGCTGTCAACCTTTAAAACGTTGCCCTCTTTAACTATGCCGTCTTTAACAATGCGTTCTTCCAAAAAATTCATAGCATTGCTCCTTTATTTCTTGGTTTCGTGATATTCCTTTTCGGTGTTGACGCTCCAAACGTTGGATTTGTCCTTTTCACCCGAAAGGATATTTTTGACCGCTTCAAAGGACGTGCACATCGAGTGGTCGAGATTGTTGTATCTGTGCTGACCGTTTCTGCCGATACAGTAAAGATTGTCGATACCGCTTAAATATTTAACAAGGGTATCCATTTCGGAATAGGTATCGAAATATGCGGGATATGCCTTTTTAACCTTTTCCTCGTGGAAATCGATAACGCAATCGGTCGATTCGATAAGGCCGACGGTTACCATTTCCTTGATTGCGATTTCGGCAAATTCCGCCTCGGTCATATTCCAATAGTTATCGCCCTCGGTAACGAAATATTCAAGACCTATCCAAACGGTGTTTTCAAGGTCCTTGACCATATAAGGCGACCAGTTGTTATAAATTTGGAAACGTCCCATAGTTACGCTTCTGTCGTGAACGTAAACCCAGTTATCGGGGATGATGTTCGAAATAGTCTTGCGCTTGGTTTTGTTCTTAAGCGCAAGCTTGGGAACGAGTACGCCGAGAGTGATATAATCTCTGTAGGGCAAGCCCTTTGCGATTTCGAGTTCCTTTTCGGGCACGTCGTTCATACCCATAACAAGGTCCTTAACGGGCATCGAGGAAAGAACGATATCGGCTTCAAGCGTAATTTCCTGTCCTTCGGATTCATAGGTAACGCCGGTAAGCTTGTTTTCTGCGTTTTTATGTATTTTTACTACCTTGCAGTTCTTCAAAATCTTGCCGCCGTGCTTGATAACCTCGTCTGCGGCGATTTCCCAAAGCTGACCGGGACCGAGCTTGGGATACTTGAATTCCTCGATAAGCGAGGTTTCAACCTTGCGGTTCTTCTTGCCGGGGAGAAGCTTGCCGAACATATCCTTGATTATTGCAACGATAGAAAGGCCCTTTACACGCTGTGCGCCCCAAGAAGCATCGATTTCGCTCGGGTGTCTGCCCCAAAGGTTTGCGGTATAGTGCTCGAAGAACATCGAATAAAGCTTTTTACCGAAGCGGTTGATATAAAAATCCTCGAGCGACTTTTCCTCGCGCTTGAACATCGCAGATTTAAGATAGCTGAAAACGACAACGATATCGTTCCAGAGTCCCATATTCATAAATGTTTCCCATTTAAGCGATATGGGGTAATCGAAGAACTTCTGATTGAAGAATATACGCGAAACTCTGCCGCGGTAGAGCATTACATGGTCTTCCTTTTCGGGGTCGGGACCGTTTTCGGCAAGAGTAGGAGTTCTTTCAAGCTTAAGATCGTCATAAGAGGGCGAGCCCTGCATGGGAAGCAGGTTTTCCCACCATTCGTTGACCTCGGGCATTTTGGAAAAGAAGCGGTGTCCGCCCATATCCATACGGTTGCCCTTGTAATTTACGGTTTTCGATATACCGCCGAGGTCGTTGCTTTCTTCAAGCACGGTCACCTCGTAATCGTTTGATTTTGTAACCAATTCATAAGCGGCGGTAAGTCCCGCGGGACCTGCGCCGATAACAACCACTTTCTTCGCCATTTTTATTCTCCTTTATAGACGAAAATCTTACGTCCGATATAATTCCAAATAAGCGCCACGCCTGCGGCAACGCAGCTAACGAGCATAAATATAATGGTATTTTCCTTACCGACCGAAAGAAGCGTGCAGCCGAGCTGGGTAACGCCGATGTTGACCAGCAAGCCGACAAGCGAAACGGCAAGATAGATAAGGAATGCTTTTACTCCCTTGCCGCGTTCCTTTTGCTGTTCGGTGGTGAAAACAAAGAATATAGAAATAAGATAATTTACAATAAGACCGACGATAAAGCCCGCGACGGTCGCAAGTGTAACGCGAACCTCGTTTTCAAAGCCGAGCACCGAAAAGGTACCCATATCGGCAGGTAAGATAAACGAATGGAAAAGTGTTTTTGTAAGCAGGTCGAACACAAAAGCGCTTCCGCCCGCAACGAGATATCGAAGTATTTCTTTGATTAAATTTTTCTTTTTATTTTCCATAACAGCATCCCGTTAAATATAGTTATATTTATAATACACCCAAAGACGGATTTTGTCAACAATTCGGTATGTTTTTAAAAAGAAAAAAGCCAAGGCGGATTGCCTTGGCTGATTTTGACTTGTTTTACTTGGATTCTTCAACAGATGCTTCAGCGGAGGTTTCTGCAACGGAGGATTCTGCAACAGAAGCTTCAGACGTGGTAGAAACGGTGGAAGAAGTAGTGGAAGTGGTCGAAGTAGTAGAAGTGGTCGAAGTGGTCGAAGTGGTGTTTTCGGTAGTTTCTTCAATAGAACCGATGATGAAGAGAGCAAGAACGAGAACAACGAAAACAATCGCAATTACCAAGGTAAGCTTCTGACGCGATTTGTCCTTGTTGCCGATATTGTTCTTTGCAAGATAAGATTCGCTTGCGCCCTGACCTGCAATAGAATTGCCAAGACCGCCACGTTTGCCCTGCTGCATGCCGATAAGAGCAACGAGAGCGATTGCGAGAACGAGAAGGATACCACCGATAATGTATTCGATAACAGACATAATAAATTAAAATTCCTTTCAGTATATATACGCAACGACGGATATTTTCCAATCGCGGCTAAACTAAATATTACCACATACAAATCATAAATGCAATACTCATGCAAAAATTTAATAATTTGTTCACAATTAATGCATTTCTCTTGTGGCGGTTTTGTCGTCGGGCTCGTTATTTTTGGTTTTTTTACTGTTCTTTCCCGACTTTTTTCTTTGATTTTTCGGTTTTTTGGGTTGCTTTTCGGTTTCGGTGTGACTTGCACCCTTAAGCTTGCCCGACTCACGCGCACGGAGTACGCCGCGTACGACTGCGGTCACGACCGTAATCAACAGCCAAAGCACAACCAATCCGCCGATTATATAGAGAATGGTTATCATAACGTCGCCGAAAAGGAAGCTTTCAACGCTGTCCATTGCCGATTTCAAGCCGTCGCCGTCGATATTATCTCTGACAACCGCATCCACTCTCGCCAATTCGTTTCCGTTATAAGAATATACAACAGTACCCACACGCATACCTGCGGTAAGAGGTGCGTCTATCGTATCGTATTCCTTGCCGTTAAAGACCTTTTTGTAAACTATCGTTTCGTCAAGCACAAGCTTGTATTCAAGCTTAACACCCTGGACGTTAAGAACCAATCTTTCAACGTTGCTTGCAGGTACTATCATCGCGTGGTCGCTCTCGCCCGAATTAACGCGCAACTCCCCGACGATATTATCGGTAGTTGCAATGGGGAGGAGCACAAACGATTCGCGGGTCCAGTTAATAAGCTTATTCATATCAACGTAGGCATTGCCTGCGCCGAAGGAATAGGTAACGCGGTCTTCCTCGTCACGCGTTACGACCATACCGCTTGCACACATAACGACGAAAATATAGGTTCTTCCCTCTTTTTGGCTTGCGGTAATAAGGCAATAATTGCCGGATTTGTTAAGCTGTCCCGCAATAAGACCGATTGCGTTTTTGTTAAGGAAGCCGTCGACGTAATAATTGCTTTTAAGATAATTCTTGTTACGCACCGTGCTTTTACCGTTGAAATAGGATTCAACGTCGGAAAGCTTTACAAGCTCGTCATATTGATAAAACGCCGCCGCTATCTTTACGACCTCGCGCACGGTCGTGTACTGATTGGGTGAATCAAGTCCCGTCGGGTTTTCAAACCTTGTGTTCTGAAGCCCGAGCTGCTCTGCCTTTTTGTTCATTCTGGCAACGAATTCCATAATTCCGCCGCCAAGATATTTTTCACCGAAATCACATGCGATCGCGGCAACGGCATCGTTTGCACAGGCAACCAACGTTGCCGAATAAAGCTCCCTTACCGTACGCACCGAGCCTTCGGAATAGCCCATTACAGGCACGCGCACGTCGGAAATATCGCCCGAATTTGCGATCGCTTCGGCGGTAATCGTTACCTCGGTTTCGGCACTTTTAAGTCCGCGCTCCTTAAGAATATCGCTTGCGACCATCAAGGCAACCAGCTTCGTCGCAACCGTGGGGGCAACCTTTTCGTCAAGACGCTTGGAGTAAAGAAACTGGTCGTCGTCGATACAGTAGGCGGCGAAGGCATTATTTGAAACTATGCCCGGGTTATCGGCAATCTCGCCCTCTGCCAACACAACGCCCGACAAAGAAACGACTGTAATCAAAAACGCAAGCAGCGTTAATGATATTTTACGGATATATTTCATTTCAAAACTCCTTTAAAATGTTTTTCGCGGCAGACATATCCAAAAAGACGCGCTCTCTCAATTCGTCCAGCGAAGCAAATTTTTCTTCTCCGCGGATGAACGCAACAAATTCGGTTTCTACAATGCTTCCGTAGCAATCGCCCGAATAGTCGAAAAGATAGGTTTCGCAAAGCGGCATATCTTCCCCACCCACCGTGGGCTTAACACCGACGTTTGCAACACCGCCGTATGTTTTTCCGTCGATATTACACCTTACCGCATAAACACCGAAGCGCGGCTTTGCAAGAAAGCTCGGATATTTTTGGTTAATGGTAGGAAAGCCGAGCGTTCTGCCTAACTTTTTACCGTGCACGACCTCGCCCTTAAATGAAAAGGAATAACCGAGTAGGGCATTCGCTTTAAGAAAATCGCCGTTTGCGATATGGTTGCGGATAAGTGTTGAGCTTACGGGCACTCCGTCGAGCACGACGGCATTCGGCATGGTTATATTCACACCCGACTCGGAAAGCAAAGACCTTATAAGCGAAACGTCGCCCTCGCGCTTGTTGCCGAAGCGAAAATCGTAACCGCAAACGATGCTTTTCGCCTTTAAAAGGTCAACGAAAACGCACCTTATAAAATCAGCCGCCTGCATATTTCTGATCGTGCTGAACGGTACCGAAACAACGGCATCGACACCAAGCGATGCCAAAAGAAGATTCTTCTTTTCATCGTCGGTCAAAAGAAACGATTCGGATTTCGGCGAATCTTTGGCATCGAAGGTAAACACAACGGCAGGCACCGAATTGCGTTTTGCCTCGCTTACGAGCGAAACGATCATTGCGCGGTGTCCGATATGCACACCGTCAAAGCCGCCGACGGCAACGGCACAGCCCTTTTCTATGTCCGCGTCTTGGCGGAATTTCGTTATTTTAAAGCTTTTTTGCTCTTTGTTTTCCATAATATTATTATAATACATTTTTTCACCGTCTTTGTCAACTTACAAAGGTATATTTTTACAACTTACGTAAATAATATTTTTACAAATACAAGGACGGGTGTTATTGATGTATCACGAAAAAGCAAAATTCGACTCGGTGATATTGGCAGGCGGCTTCGGAAAACGGTTAAATCCCCTTACCGACGCAATGCCGAAGCCAATGCTCCCCATTGCAGGCAGATCGGCTTTTGAACGGAATCTTGACATTTTACGCAAGCACGGATTTGTTTCCACAGCGGTAACGACAATGTATCTTCCCGAAAGCATAGAATCGGTAAAGTATGGCGGTGTTGAATACCTCCGCGAGGAAAAGCCGCTCGGAAGCGCAGGTGCAATACGCAATTTAAAGGACCGCATAAACGACTTTATTATCGTCATATCGGGCGATGCAATTTTTGATTTTGACCTGTCGAAGGTAAGGGACGAATTTTTAAAAAGCCGATGCGATGCCGCAATGCTGCTTTGCCGAAGCTATGATTCGGGCGAATACGGCTCGGTTTGCGTTAAGGACGGCAAAATTATCGGCTTTTGCGAAAAGCCGTCGCCGCGCGATACGATGTCCGACCTTATAAACACCGGAATTTACTTCCTGAAAAGCTCTGTGATCGACCTGATCCCCGAAAATATTCAGTACGATTTCGGCCGCGACCTGTTCCCTGCAATGCTAAAAAGAAATATGTCGATTGCAGGCATCGAGCCCGACGGACATTGGTTTGATATCGGCTCGTTCGGGGAATATCACCGATGTAACATGTGGGTGTCAAAGGGTGAAAGCTGCTTCGGCTCGCACGTTTCAATCCATCCTCACGCAAATATCCGATACAGCGTTATTATGGATAACTGCACCGTCGGCAACAGCTTTCTGCGCGGTTGCATAGTCGGTGAAAACGTAACCATCGGCAACGATTGCATCATCCCGCCCGGATGCGTTATCGGACCGGGTGCAGAGCTTCGCGACGGTTGCGCTCTTGCGCCCGGCAGTATCGTTCAAACAGGCGATACGGTACTCGGCGAGGCGTTTGTCGAGATGTTTCCCAAGCATTCGCAAAGGTTGATTTTAGATGACGATGCTGTAATAGCCAACGAATCAGATGACGGATATTTCGTGCGATTAGGTCGGCTTTTGGGCAACGGCTTAAACGTCATATCCTTTGCCAACGGCAAAAATATGACACTTCCCCAGGCGTGCGAGCTGGCTTGCGGTGCGGCGGAGGCAGGAAGCAACTGCACTGTCATTGCAGGCGGCAACGCACCTCTTGCGTCCTTTGCAGCGGCGGAATACCGCACAAAGACGGCTTTTATATACTTTAAAAACGGAAGATACGAGATCAAGCTTTACTCATCGGGCGGTATGCCCTGCTCGCGTGAGGAGCTTCGTCAAATTTCCTCCTCCACACCCGAAAAGGCAAAAAAGGCAGGCAACGTTTATTTGTTGCCGCACGGCGCACTTATAAAGCGGTATATTGCATTTTTGAAGGATCAGACCGAAATTCCGAAAAGCATCAAGGCTTCAAAATCGCAGGAAAGTGCGTTTTTACGTGAAATAGCCGAGGAATTGGGAATTAAGGAAGCGTCGGTCGGACCCGAATTTTACCTTACCGACGACGGCGAGCGTGTTCACGCAATTCTTGAAGACGGCACTCGGATTAATTATTGGCAGTTACTTGCGATATGCTGTATCGCAGGCGAAAGAAACGGCATAATTTTGCCTAACGAAACACCTTATACCGTCGAAAGCATACTTCGCAGAAACGGTATCGACGTTGCGTTTTACGGCGACAGCGATTCCGACGTGCGCCGTCTTGCCGAATGCGACAGCTTACACCGCGACGGCACTCTGCTTGCGCTGACAGTTGCCGCGCTGACCGAAAAGCTTTCGACCTCACTTTACGAGCTTGCGAAAAGCATACCGCCCTTTTCGGTCGTTACAAGATCGGTTTTTGCCGACCGAAAAAGGATGAATTCAACTCTTTCGCGTCTGCGCGAGGATTGCGGATTCGGTACGCGTTGCGCCGGCTTTGATTTCGGCGAAGGTCGGGCAAACGTTTATGCAAGTGCCTCGGGCAGATTTCGAATAATCGCCGAAGCGACCGATTCCGAAACAGCAGAAGAAATTGCGCTGCGAGCCATTGACGAACTGAACAAAAGATAACACTTTAAAAAGATAACACTTTAAAATAAAGCAAAAAAGATCTTCGGGGAATCACGTCCGCGAAGATCTTTGATTTTGTTTATTTTTTCTTTTTTATAACGATAACGGCTATTGCCGCAACGATTACTACCGCAACCGCAATAACTACATATATCCACCGGTTACCCGAATCGCTCTGCTCTAAAGGAATTTCTTCCTCCGAAACGGTTTCGGAGCTTTCCTGTGAAACCTCCTCGCTTACGTCGGAGGATGTGTTTTCGACAACCGGCTTTTTAAATTCAAAATCCGGCTTTTTCATATTTATCGCACGGAGTGCGGCATCAAGATCGGTTACAAGATATTTTGCCTTGTCACCTGCCAACGAATTGATTGATTCGACCGCAAGCTTGATTGCATCCTTGTCTGCCGAAAGCTTGGAAATAGCTTCGTTTAACTTTTTTGCAGTCTCTTCGTCTGCGTCTTGACAGTAAAGCGCGATTCTTTCCTTTGCACTTGCAACAAGGCGGTTAACTACCTCGTCGGTGTTTGAAGTAAAGGGTATCGCATCCTCCTTGAACAGAATGCCGTTCAAAATCTTCGTATAGCCGTGATCCTTGACCGCACCCCATTCAAAATAAGCAGTTCCGTCCGAGCCGTACTTACGCGAATCGACCGTTTGCTGAACAAGCGATTCGTTGGTGATTGAAAGATAAGCGCCGCAGCCCATTACAAGAAAGGTTTTGTCGTTTCCGATTTCGATAAACTTGCCGACCGTAGTTAAATTGATGCCCTCTTCGTAGGACATAACGTAGATACCGTCGATATAGCCGTCTTTTATCCAAGCGGCAGGATCCTGACAATAGGCGCCAACACCGTTGTTGGCGGCAACCGCGGCGGTAACGAAAACGTCGGGGCGCAATTCACTTGCAATGCCGTAAATTTCCTTGACCCAGCTGTTAATAAGCTCGACCTTGAAGCTATGCCATACACTCCATTTCGGGTGCTTTTCTAATTGCTGGCCGATCGCCTTGACAACGTCCTCACCCAGTCCCGTCTTTTCCTTGAAAAGCGAGATAGTCGCATCGTCGTATCCGCCGTCTACCCCGTCGTATAATTGGGGATATCTGATATAGTCGAGCTGTAATCCGTCGACGTCATAATTGGCAAGTATATAGCGGATGTAATCCATCATCGCCTTGCGGTATTCTTCGTTTGCAGGCGAATAGAATATCTCGTCACGCTTTTCGCCCGTGTTGGTAACGTCATACCATTCGCTATGCTTTTCCGCAAGATTGTTACCCATAATGGGAACAAGAACGACAAGACTTATTCCGTTTGCATGGCATTCGTCGATATATTCCTGAAGAAGATCGACCCTTCTTGCGGCAGGATCGCGCTTAAAGGGTATTTCGTCGGTATCGATTGGAATAATTGTACCGCGAGCAGAGTCTGAAGAGAGAACAAGCTCGTTAATGCCTGCTTCCTTCATTGCCGCAACGGTTTTTTTAACCGATGCCGAGGTGGTTTCGGTAATGGTGTACCAAACGCTTCTCGTTTCGACGTTACGGTCCTCGATAAGAAGCTTTTCGGCTTCGCGTATCTGCGAGATGATGCTGTTGCGCTCATCTAAAGAGGAAACGTCACCGACGGAAATAGAATCTATCGCCGATTTTGCGGCGGAATAATCGATAATGCGGTATTGGGATTTTGCTTCTTCAAAATCGGCCTTTAAAGCTTCAAGCTCCATTTCAACGGTCTTGCCAAGCTCTTTTTCGCTGTAGACCGCTGTAACGTCGGTCTTTTTGAGAATGCATTTTGCACCGACCGTAAAATAAAGCTTCATCGCGGAGATATCCGCAGACTCGATAGCCGAAATAACGTAACCGCCCTCGGGCACGACGTTGTCGTTTCCGCCCATCGAAACAATATATCCGTCCTTATCGACACAAGCCTCGTATCCGTAAGGATTCGTTCCGGTCTTTTCTCCGGATTTATCGTAAATGATCACGGTATTTGCCCAACGGGTCTCGTTATAACCGGTAACGCGGAGCGTTTTTGTGTAAAAGAGGTCTATCTCGCCCTTTGAAAAATAAACGCGCATCGCATATTCATCGAAAAAGCATTTATCACCGATTTCGACCGAGGCATACATCGCTTTTCCGATGTCACCCGTACCCGAAACAACATATCCGCCGTCGGGAACCGCAAGGTTCGCACCCGCAATCTCACCGCCGGGGATCTTTTTGGTAACGACACCGTTGCTGTCAACAACGATGTTTTCGCCCCATTCGTTTTGATTTGTCGTTGCAACGTCCTTATAAACGCATATAAGATCTGCCCAACGCGTGCCGTTGAGAGAATCAACGTGATACATTATCGTTTCGGCTTCCTCACCCGATACAATAAACGTAAAGCAGGAAAGAAGCATCAAAACCGATATAAAAGCAGATATAATTCTTTTGAAATTCACAATTATTCTCCTGTGCTTTCACTTTCGGATGCGCTTACGTCTTCACTCGCTTCGGGTTGGCTCAAATGCTCGGTTTCGGTTTCGGCATTCGAGGATACCCACATCATCGGACGGATTGCAACGTTTTGATAATCGACCGAAAGTCCATCTGCACGGATGGTGCCGTCAAAATAAACGTAGCTGTTCGAGCTTGCGATCTCGCCCTTATCGAGCAACCACCACCAGGTCTTACCGTTTTGAACGCGAGCACCGTTTTTAATTGCAGCTTCGGTTGCCTCAGCCGCACGCCAGGAATCGTATTCGTAATATTTCTTTGCATCCTCTGTCGAGGGGACGGTAATCTTTACACCGTCGTTTTCGATTATCGAGGGAATCTCGGTTTCCGAAAAAGAAGCTTGCAAAAATTCACCGTTAAGCCAATTGAACAGAGTGCTTTGCTTCCATTCAACGTCCGCGCGTGTTTGATTTATCTGCTTTGCATCAAGACATTGGCGGCTGATAAGCAAAAGCTTGTCGTCTTGCTTTTCAAGAACTATCCATTCGATCTTTTCGGCGCCGTCGGCGGTATTGCCGTTTTGCTCGTAGGTGCCGAATACGACCGCATCGCCGACCGAAGCGTCTGCCATGGTTTCTTTAACTATAACCTCTTCGGGAGGCGGTTCAAGACTGCTTTCCTCGCCGAAGCTCTGCTCAAAGGAATTGTCGGTCGATTCATTTCCGCCCTGCGTATTTGTGTCGAGAAGATATATAACGAAAGCGATTGTCAACGCTATTGCCACAAGCGCTATTACAGCGACAGCGGCAAGCGACAGGGGTTTAGCTTTATTGTTTTTTGCCATATCAGTTTCTCCGTATTTTTTATTTCTTTGTTTTTATTCTTCTTCGGGAAGCGTTACTTTATTACGCCAGCCGGTGAGCGAACGGATCTTTTTGTAAAGCATATTGCTTACTCTTACGCTGCAGCGTACGTTGGGATGTCCGTTTGCACCGGTTTCGGATTCGTTGCCGTACATAGTATCGGCAAACATAAAGTGAACCTTTTCATCCTTTTTGGAAATATCGCGGAGAGTGTCGCGCAGTACCTCGGAATAAAGCTGACTCATCATTCCGTAAAGCCAGATAATGTGCGCCTCGGGATAACGTGCGCGTACCTTGGAAACAAGGTCGCGTGCCGCTTGTTCAAATTCGTCGTTAGGCGCAGGACCGCCGCAGTCGTTAGTGCCGATGTTGATAACGACAACGTCGGCAACCCAGCCGTCGTCGCAAATTCCACCCGTGCGCGATTGACGGTTATAATATTCACCTGTTTTAATATCGGTTCTGTCGCCGTTGCAGTTACAAACGATGCCCTTGCCCGAAATCGCGATAAAGCGCGCATCCGCACCGAAGCGCTCGGCTGTAACGCCTGCATAAGAACGGGTAACGTCCTGCTGATAGGTATAATAAGTCGGGTCGGTAGGAAGACCGAGAACACCGTAACCGCAGGTGATCGAGTCGCCGATAAATTCAATTCTTCTCGGACTGTTAAAGGGCGGATTGCGCAGTTCCGCACCATTGCCGAGAAGCGTGATCGTGTCGAATTTAAGCTTCGGCTCGCCCTCGGTGATCTTCAGCACACTTACGCGGTGGCGTTTGTCCGAAAGACCCTCGATGATAAGCTTTTCGCTTCCGTTAACTACCGCAAAGCGCTGACTGTGATTGCCGTCAACCGTAATTTTAACGTATGCCGGGCAATCGTGCGAATAAGCACCGAGCGAGATAATAAAGCCCGTGCCGACAAAATTAAAGGCAAATCCGCTTCCGCTCCAGTCGAAAGCAAGCATTCCGTCTTCTTCGGTATGTCTGCCGCGAATACGAATCTTATCGTTATCAGCAAGCTTTATGGGTTGATTTATTATTACAGTGTATTTATCCATTTAGTTCCTCCGAATATAGTTATCACGACAGAAATGATAACCAATATTTGTGAATTAAAATGAATTAATGTTTTAACAATTTGTAAATTTCACATACGACCAAGGGCACGTACGACAACAAAAGCGATATCGCCCATTCGCTTAACGTTAACGTTACGGCACCGAAAAGCTTTGCGGCTTGCGGTATCAAAATTACCGTCGTTTGCAGGAAAAGGCAGAAGAAAAATGCAATCCACACGAAGGGATTTTTTCGTTTTCCCTTTTTAAAAACGCTTTTTTCACTTCGCATATTAAAGGAATGGAAAAGCTGTGATACGGCAAGCACCAAAAAGCACATCGTTCTGCCCGTTTCAAAGCCGCTCGTATTGCTGCCGATAACGAATGCAGAGGTCGCAAGCGTGCCGATAAGTATACCCTCGAAAATAATTCTCGCCACACGCACTCCGCCGAACAAGGGAGAATTAGGCTTTATAGGCGCGTGCTCCATAACGTCGTCGGCTGCCTTTTCAAGTCCCAAAGCAATCGCAGGCAGCGAATCGGTGGTTAAATTGACCCAAAGCAGCTGTATTGCCGAAAGCGGCGACGGAAGTGACATTATTATCGAGAAAAAAACAGTGAAAAGCTCACCGATATTGCAGGAAAGCAGAAAATGCACCGCACGTCGGATATTTTCATAAATACCTCTGCCCTCCTTAACCGCCGCGACGACGGTTGAAAAGTTGTCGTCGGTGAGTATCATATCAGCCGATTCCTTTGCGACCTCGGTTCCGCTTATCCCCATCGCACAGCCAATATCGGCTTTTTTAAGTGCAGGTGCATCGTTAACGCCGTCGCCCGTCATTGCTACAACGTAGCCCTTGGATTTCAGTGCCGAAACGATGCGAAGCTTAAACGAGGGCGTTACCCTTGCAAAAACACTGCAGCCTTCAACGATTTTTTGAAATTCGCGGTCGCCGAGCGCACCAACCTCGCTTTCGGTATAAACAAGCCCGTCTTTGGGTATCATACCTATCTTAACGGCAATGGCACGCGCCGTGTCGGGATGGTCACCCGTTATCATTATCGGGCGAATGCCTGCCTTTTTGCACATCCTTACCGCTTCGGCGGCTTCTTCACGGGGCGGATCGCAAATGCCGCAAAGTCCGATAAGCTCAAATTTGCCGAATAAGGGATTTTGCGGGCTTTGGCTTGTTTCATACTTTGCGAAGCACATAACGCGCAATGCGTTTTTCGTCATCTCGTGCGTGACGTTTTCGATAATTTGCGCCTTTTCGGGACAGTATTTTGCGATAACGTCGGGTGCGCCCTTGATGTAAACGGTAAATCCGTTTTGGTTGCGGTTGACGGTGAGCATATATTTTTTCACTGAATCAAACGGAATCTCGGCTTCACGCGGAAAGAGTGCTCGAATGCTCTCGGCATCGCCGCAATAGTTTGTAAGCGCAAGTTCGGTCGGTGACGAATCGTTGTTGCATAAGGCAAACGCCCTTTTCAGCTCCGGTCCGTCGCCGAAAACCGATTCGACCGTCATCTTGTTACAGGTCAGAGTGCCTGTCTTATCCGAGCAGATTATCTGCGCACAGCCCAGAGTTTCAACTGCAGGCAAGCGCTTAACGACCGCCTTGCGGTTTGCCATCGTCTGCACACCTGCCGAAAGCACGACCGTGACTATTGCAGGTAAGCCCTCGGGAATTGCCGCAACCGAAAGCGAAACCGAGGTCATAAACATTTCGCCGATGTCCAGTCCCTTAAAAAGCGAGAAAACAAATATAACGGCACATATTCCGACGGTTACGTTTCCAAGCAAAACGCTCAGCTTCGCAAGACGCTTTTGAAGCGGCGTTTTCTCCGCCTCGCCGCTTATCATCCCTGCGATCTCCCCGACGCAGGTCGACATTCCCGTTTTCACCGCAACGGCTTTTCCTCTGCCCGAAATGACGTGCGACGAGGTGAAAACCGAATTTGCCGCCTCGGATATAGGACAGCCCTTGCGCGGAATTGCTTTATGGTCCTTCATAACCCCGACGGATTCGCCCGTCAGCGCGGATTCGTCGATCAAAAGCTCGTTGCTTTCAATAAGCCGCGCATCGGCAGGTACGATATCGCCCTTTTCAAGCAAAAACACGTCACCCGGAACAAGCAACGCACTTTGAAGCCTTACCGCCGTTCCGTCGCGCAATACAGTCGTTTCGGGCGAGGTCATCCTTTTTAACGCTTCGAGCGAACGCTCGGCACGGCTTTCCTGAATAACGGCAATAAGACCGTTAATAAGCACGATAAGCAAAATTATTATCGGGTCGGCAAAGCCCTCGCCCGAAATATAAGAGGTTGCAAATGAAATCGCCGCCGCAATAAGCAAAACGACGGTCATTCGGTCGCAAAGCGCCTCGAAAAATCTTCGCAAAAAGCTTTTCTTTTTCTTTTCGCTAAGCTCGTTTCTGCCGTAACGTTCAAGCAGCTCGGACGCTTTTTTTGAACTCAATCCGTCCCTGCTTGATGACAGCTCGGCATATAGCTCCTTCAGGTTTTCGTGATACCAGATAAGTCATTCCATCCTTTCAATTTCTTTTCGGCATTTAAACAGTAAAAACAGATTCGGCATAAGCATAAGCGCGTTTAATATATCGGCAATATCCCAAATTGCGTCGTCGGACATTAAAACGCCTGCCACTGCAGTAAGTGAAAACACGGCACGATAAATCAAAAAGGCAAATTTTGAATTCGGAAGCAAAAAGGAAATACAGCATTCGGCATAATAGCACCAGCTTATTACCGATGCAAAGGCAAGTACCGCCGCAAGCGCACCGAAGATATAACCGCCTATATTCCCGAAAACCGCGAAAAACATATCATCGGGCGATTCGTTGCCGCTTGAAAGCAGACAAAGCGCGGTCAGCGTCGAAACGATAAAGGTGTCGAAGAATATTTCAAAAATACCCCATTTTGCTTGGCATTGAGGTAAACCGAACGAGCTTGTCGCGTGGGCAAGCGGTGACGAGCCCATACCCGCCTCGTTTGAAAACAAGCTTCTCGCAAAGCCCTCGCGGATAACGCGTGTAAGCATTGCGCCCGAAATTCCGCCGCCGATTGCAGAAAAGCCGAATGCCTCGCGCAGAATACGTGCAAGTGACGGAATTACCGAGGATGAATTGATGATAAGTATTACAATACAAGCGATAATATAAATAGCGCAGGAAACAGGTATTATCACCGCATTTATACCTGCAATACGCTTTCTTCCCCCGAATACGGCAATCGCAATGATAAAAACGCATAACACCGTGCGGAAAATTGAAGAAGCTCCCATATCGGACATAAAATCGCTTATCGCACCGACTTGGGTCAGATTTCCCGTGCCGAAGGATGCGGCAACGCAAAGGATGCAAAAAACAGCCGCAAGCTTGTGATATCCCATTTCGCGCAATCTGTAAGGCGCACCGCCGGAAACGCTTCCGTTTTTTAAATTTCTCCCCTTTAACGCAACGAAGACCTCGGCATATTTGATCCCCATTCCTAAAAACGAGCACACCCACATCCAAAAAATACTGCCTGCACCGCCGACCGATATCGCATAGCCGACACCGACAATGCTTCCGACACCGACTGTACCGCCAAGCGCCGTTGCAATCGCCGCAACAGGCGAAATGCCCGAATGCCTGCCCTTTCCTAATGAAAACAAGGTGTCACGAAATATGCCTTTAAGCGCTTTCGGTCGGTAAAACGCAGTCTTTTTGGTAAAATAGCATGAGAAAAAGGTTAACACAGCAAGTGTCGGAATGCCCCAAATCGCTTCTTTTAATGCACTTAACAACAATACACCCCGTTTCAACGTGTTGACATTTTTTATGTACTGTGATATATTGATAATGTATATGTCTGTATATGAAAGGAACGGTGACGGTTTTGGCAGAAACTGTTTTTAAAAGAGTATTCAAGGGATACGACACCGCACAGGTAGATGAATTTATTATCGAAATGAGCGATAAATACGGCGAAAACGAAAAAGAGCTTAACGACCGTATTCGCGCAGGTGAATCGGAAATTGCGCGTCTGCGCGATGAGTTGAACCAAATTTATGCTGCCAACGAGGAGCGCGAAAAGGAATACCGCGCCGACATTGCCAGAATCCAAAGAGAATATGATGCTCTTTGTGCCGAGGTAGGCGAAAAAATGGTTATTGCCGATAAACGCGCCGCAGAAATAATCAAAAACGCAGAAAAAGAGGCAAACCTTATTCTTACCGATGCACGCAGAGGCGGAGAAAGCGAAGCAAAAGCAATTCGCTCACGCGCTGAGGAGGAAGCAAACCGTCTTGTCGAGGAAACACGCAAAAGGTGCGACTCGGTTATCGCCGCGGCAGAGGAATACCGCGCATATCAAAACGAAATGAGCAAATCGATGATAGAAACCGAAAACCGTTTTTCAGTAGCGATTGACCGCTTACGCAACGGAATCGGAGGACAGGAGTAAATAATTATGAGCATCAACGAAGCAATTAAAAGCTATTTTGAAAGAGAAGATATCCGCAAGCAGGCAATCGAAGATCTTGCGGAAATCATCAGCATCCCTTCGGTCGCAGGCGAGCGTGAGGGCGATTACCCTTACGGCAAGGTTTGTGCGCAGGCGCTTGACGTTGCCGAAAAATTGGCTGAAAAATACGGCTTTAAGGTCGAAAACCACGAATATCACTGTATGAGCATTCTTTTCGGCGAGGAAGAGCAGGAAATCGGCATTGTTTGTCACCTTGACGTTGTACCTGCAGGCGACGGCTGGAGCGTTCCTGCCTATGCACTTACCGAAAAAGACGGTCTTCTTATGGGCAGAGGCACTCACGACGATAAGGGTCCCTTTATCCAATCGCTTTACACCCTGCGTTTCTTTAAGGAAAATAATATCAAGCTTCCCTTTACCGTCCGCCTTATTCTCGGCAGTGACGAGGAGGTCGGAAGCAGTGACCTTGAATATTTCGTAACCGTCCGCAAACCCCCGATGTTTTCCTTTACGCCCGATTCCGACTTCCCCGTTTGTATCGGCGAAAAGGGTATTCTTTCTGTAGAGGTAGATTTGCCTGCAGTTACCGAAAGCGTTAAAGCCATCTGCGGCGGTACCGTTACCAACGCGGTTGCCGGCTCGGCTTACGCTATTGTTGAAACCGACAAGGCACTCAACACCAAGGACGGCATTGCAATCGAAAAGCTCGAAAACAGCGTTAAAATTACCGCAACAGGCAAAGCAAGTCACGCGGCAAGACCCGAATTGGGCGTCAGCGCGATTAATATGCTTGTAAATTATCTTATTGAAAACGATCTTTGCAATAAAAACGGTATGTTCGGTCTTATTGCCGATTCCACCGCAGAATACAAGGGCGAAACTCTTGGTATCGCGGCAGAAAACGAAGCATTCGGTTATCTTACCTGCGTCGGCGGTGTGATCAACGGCGACAGCGAAAAGACTGTTATGCACTACAACATCCGTTATCTCCCCGAAACACCCTATACCGAAATCGTTTCGTCTATCGAAAACGCAGTTAAGCCCTACGGCGGTGTCGTAAGAGTCGGCAGTCAGTCGGACGGATATTTCGTTTCCGCAGACGACAAGAAGATAAAAGCACTTACCGATGCCTGCGAAAGCGTGCTCGGTATCGAGTGCACGCCCTACACAATGGGCGGCGGCACCTATGCACGTTGGCTTGCCAACACGGTTGCCTTCGGCTCGGGCGTTGAAAGCGAAAGAAAATATCTCGGTGACGAGCGCGGAGGCGCACACCAACGCGACGAATATATTTCGGTCAAGGAATTTTTCAGCGGTATGGAAATCTATTCCAGAGCACTCTCGAACCTTTCCGAAATATTGTAATTTAATATTTCAAAAGGCACTTCCTTGGCAATATCCTGCTTGAATACGGCGTTTGCAACCAGCTTGCAAACGCCTTTTTCTTTATCTGCGGCAAAAAAGGTTTCGCAGGAAAGCAGTTCAAGGTCGGCTTCGGCAATAAAAGCATCAAGCTCGCCGCAGGCGTATTGTTCGGCTTGGGCTTCATCTATCTCGCAAGTCATCGGAATATATTCGCGGTAAGTGATGCGTTTTTCTTTTATCGGAACCTCGATAAAACCGAAAAGCTTTACTGTCCTTTCACTTACCGTCGCATCAAAGTATTCGTAATCGCTCTCTCCTTGCGAGAGAGTCGGTATCTCTTTACCCAAAACCGTATAATAATACCGTGTCTGGCTGTCACCCGTATAATTTTTCGTCACGCGCGAAAGCGGTATTTCGATATCAAAGGTCTTGCTTACGGCGGCATAAACCGTGCCGCGTGCGTGGGTGGGTCGGTAACTTCCGTTTTTACCTACGATAAAAGAGTTTATCAAAAGCTCACCCTCATAAACGACCTCGCCCTCACGCACCTCGGGCGTGCCGTTTGCGGCATTAACGTCAAGAATCACACCGTCGTGCGATGCAACTACGTTGAAAAATCCGTTTTGATTGATGATATCGGGCACCGCCTTGCGCTCGAGCACCGAAATATGCACGTGAGTGCCGTTTATGCTCACCGCCGCAGAGGAAAGTCCGCGGCAGGACATTAACAATCGGTTTGCATCGTCCAGAGTATCGATGTTCGGGATAAAGCTACCGACGTATATTCCGCACTCCTCAAGTGCCTGCTCGATTTCAGTAATCCTAATTTCGGTGTTTCCGCTGACGGTTACCTTCCAAACGAAAAGCTGTGACCAAAACATAAGGAATAACCCGAAAACAAGTCCGAAAAGCATTCCGTATCTTTTGCGATAACGAGAAAAGATGAAAGGGATGCCTTTTTTCGCCGTTATTTCAATCGGAACCGACGCCTCACGTGCGAGGGTATCGACACGCTCCGCCGATTGCAGAGAAACGCAGAACGAAACGCTTTCATCCTTAAAGCGAGCGCCCCAAAAGTTAAGGCCGCTTTGCTTCATCAAGGCGCTTAAGCGCGGAAATGTTTGCGAATCGGTCGTGAAAACATATTCACCGCAGATATAGTGCAAAGGTCTATATAAATTCAACCCTGTCAATCCTCCCGTCGACCGCTATTGCCGAATCGCTTAAATGCCGAAGCTCAAGCCCGCTTCCGCAGACCGATATTGAATAATCGGCATTGGCAAGGATCATCTGCGTTGGGGAATAAAGCACTATTTTGCAATATCCCTCTGCCAGTACTGTTTCCCTGCCTCTTATCTCAACAAATATCGGCGTTGCCGTTTTGAATAAATCAAGCAACCATTTCATAAAAACTCTCACCGCTTCAATATACTCGTTTTGGAGTGATTTTATGAAACCGAAAAAGATTTTATCCCATATTTCGGACTGTGCTTTTATATGTCTGTTTATCTATCTGATTATCTTTCCGCAACACGCATCGAGCCCGACACGCTTTGCGCTTGAATTCTGCGCAAGGACTCTTATACCCTCGCTTTTTATCTACACAGTCCTTGCAAAAACCGTAATTTCAACCCCGTTAGTGCAAAAGCTGTCTGCAAAGGCAGGTCTTGTCCCAATAACGCTGGTTATCGGTACGCTTTGCGGATGCCCTATCGGCGCAAAAATATCGCTTTCGCTTTACGAAAACCGCCGGATTGACAAAAAATTTGCCGAATTTCTTTGCTCATTTACGAACAACGCAAGCACCTCCTTCGTTTTGGGATTTGTCGGCAACGAGCTTTTCGGCGACGTATGTATCGGTGTTCGGTTGCTTGTTTATCAGCTTATTTCGTCATTGATTACCGCCGCGATAATGAAAAGGATTATCTACGGCAAAGAAAAATTGCCGAATGCCTGCGCAACGCTTACAAGAAAAGTGACGCTTTCGGAAGCAATAACCGACGGCGCAATGACGATGATAAATATTGCGTCAAGCGCTTTGTTTTTCGTCGTGGTAAGCGATGCGATTTCGCATACTGTGAACCTTTCGGACACCGCTTTTGCTATCGTTAAATCGATACTTGAATTTTCCTCGGGCTGTGCCGAAGCGGCAAAGCTTAACGATCTTGCGCTTTTGATAACTGCGTTTTCCCTGGGACATTGCGGCGCATCGGTGGCTATGCAGGTAAAAAACGTGCTGTCGGGCAAGCTATCGATAAAGCCGTATTTCATCGGCAAGGCTATCTCTTGCACGGTTATGACCTTATTGGCAGTTATTTTCGGTTGACAAAAAGAAGTTTTTGGGTTATATTAGTATTAAATCAAAGAAAGGAGCGAATTTTGATGAAAAACCGCGAAGAAGATATCGAGCATATCTGTGCTTATTGCGAAAGTGCTGTCGTTATCCGCGAGTCGGATATTTGCATCTGTAAGCTTAACGGTGCAGTCACGCAGACGTCGACCTGCCGAAAGTTCAAATTCGACCTCCTTAAATTGGCGCCTATGCCGAAAAAACTGCCCGACGATGACACTGTATTTTTCGATATTTAGTTTTTTTCGTTTTTTGCAAAAAAAGTATTGACAAATACAAATATTCGTGTATAATAGTTCTTGCGCGTTTGAGAAATCCCTCTTAGAGCAAACGCAAGCAATTAAATATGCAGCTGTGGCGGAACTGGCAGACGCGCACGTTTGAGGGGCGTGTGGGCAACCGTATGGGTTCAAGTCCCATCAGCTGCACCAAAAGCGAAAAGCACCCTTTATGGGTGCTTTTTGGTTTTGTTTTGAGGGGACTTGAAGGGCGGAGAGAAACAGTTCGGGGAACTGTTTCGACCGCCACGGGTTTGTGAGCGAAGCAACGTGAGTGCGGTGGAACCGCACGGCAAGTTGCGATAGCGAACAAAAAGTCCCATCAGCTGCACCAAAAGCGAAAAGCACCCTTTATGGGTGCTTTTTGGTTTTGTTTTGAGGGGACTTGAAGGGCAATGGCTACAAAACAAAAAGCAAGGCGTATTAAACCGCCTTGCTTTTTTATTAACTCTTAAACGATTATTCCGCTTCGTAATGCTCGAAATTGGAAAGGATCGATTTAACCTCGTCCTCATTCGTTGCAAAAACCGAAATTACAATCGCATATTCACCTTGGAAGCGAATGCAATGGTATTCGGCACCTACACCGCTAACCTCAATTTTTGCGGTGGTGTAGTCATTTCCTGCGACAGAATAATCAAAATATTGCGAAATCGTGGGTGTTACTCCGGTTTCGGTCTTTATCTCCTGATCGTATCCCAAGAGATAATCGTCCATTCCCTCTCGCTCGCTGTAACCTCTCGTATTACCGAGATGCTGGAACGAAAGCGTAACGTAGGCACCGTCACGATCGCGTGTCGCAACGAATCCCACGTCGGAATATTCATCGTCGTAATATTGACCATCTTCGGCGGTAAAGTCCTCGAAATTATCGCTGATAGCGTATTTGAGCTCTGCCCAATCGTTTGTATAGACGTTTTCAACGATTTCGCCGCTTGTATAGCTCTTTGCAGAAAGTACGTTCTTCACGGCAAATATGCCTGCCGCAATCAAAGCGATACAGCCAAGCGCAATGGCAATTATCTGCCAAGCTTTTATTTTACCTTTGATTTCGGTGGGAGTAAAACTAAATTGTCTGTCCTGCGAAGTATATTCTGCTTGACCGACAGCAAAATCGTTACCGCCACAGCCCGAGCAAAACAATGCGTCGTCGGAAAGAGCTCTTCCGCAGTTTTTACAGTTTTTCATTATAATCTCTCCGATTATTTCTTTTTCTTTTTAGCAACGAATACTGCGATACCGCCGATAACAACAACTGCCGCTACGATAGAGATGATAATGATTACAGTGTTGCCGCCTTCTTCGTCAACGGTAACGTCAGTGGAGGATTCTTCAACAGAAGCTTCGCCGTCGCCTTCGCCCGAAGCCGCACCAACGGTAACGGTTACGGGTTGAGTGTAGACAACGTAGGGACTGCCGTTTGTGGTCTTTGCGGTGTAGCCGTACATTACGGTTGCAACGCCTTCCTTAAGACCGGTAATAGTGCCGTTTTCGATCTTAACGACATCCTCGCCCGAAAGAACCTTAACGATAAGCTTGTCGCCTTCGATAGCGGTTTCCTTGTCGCCGTAAGCAACTGCAACAACGCCGTGCTCAGCGGTGCCGTTAACGCCTACTTGAGTATTATCTGCAACCTTAAGATATTTAACCATATTGGTTACCCACTGCATATCGTCGGTGGTAACGCCGTCGCAGCCCGAAAGGAAGCCTGAGTTATTGGTGGTTACGTTATATGTCCAGGGCCAAACGGTCATACCACGGTCGGTAGCCGCTTGGAGGAAGGTGCTTGTTATGATATTCTTTGCAGGGTTGATAGAGCTCTTGAAGGTTTGTGCGGTCTTGAGCGAGGGGAAGAGCGATTCAAGCGCATCCTCTGCAGTAGCGGAACCGCCGGAAACCGAATGGAGATAACCGGTAGACATACCGGGGATATTATTTTGAAATACGGTTTGACTTAAGAAGTTGGTGTTGAACGAAATAACGTCAACCTTGTGCACCATATCGTACTCTTTAAGAAGTGCGCAGGTTTTGAGAATGTTTTGCGCGTTACCGCCCTTGAATTCAACGAAAATCTTGCAATCCTTATCCTTGAACTCGTCAAGAACCTCCTTAAGAGTGGGAACCTTTTCTGTTGTAGCCTGACCGTTTTTGCCGAGGATAAATTCTGCCTTAATCTCTGCAAGAGTCATTTGGCTGATAGTCTTTGTTCCCGAATAGGTGGTGGTACGGTTGATGGTATTATCGTGCATTACGATAACTTCGCCGTCTTTGGTAACTTCAACGTCGATTTCAAATACGTCTGCGCCGTTTTCAAATGCTTTGATAAAGCCCGAAAGGGTGTTTTCGGGAGCTACACCGGGATTACCGCGGTGACCGATCATAATAGGAGTTTTTGTGAAGGCTTTTTCTTCGAGGTAGGTATTGATAACCTCGGTAAGCTTTGCGGAGGATTCGGTAATGATGCCGTTTGCGCCCGAGGTTACCGCGCGCAACGCTTCGATAGTATAGTCAGCCGAATCGGATTTAGCCGCAACGTCTACCCAAACTGCAACTGCCATTTCCTGAAGCTCGTCAACGTTGGTGTGGGATGCATCCTCGGAATTGATAACACAGAAGGTTGCAGGTGCCTTGCGGATCTCAAGACGAAGATCGTTTGCGGTCTTTTCGGTAAGAGTACCGTCGATATCGACAATCAAGCCGGTGCGAACGGTGGTGATTGCCGAGCGAACTCTCGAAAGAGCCTTTGCGTCCTTCGAGATGACGTTTGCATCCTTAAGATTTGCGCTCTTCATTGCATCGATAACGCTTTGTGCCTCGTCAACGTTTTCCGCAACGAAGGTGGGAATAACTTGTTTTTCGATACACTTATTAACGACCTGAGTCATATCGGCAACGTCTTTTACGTTAACCATTACGATGCCGGGAGCCTTATCGGCAGAAAGTGCGTCGATAACCTTGCCGGCTTCAACCTTTTGAACGTTAGCGATTTGGTTGATAAGGTTAAGCTCGTCGTGAGCGTTATTGATAAGGTCAAGCGTTCTTGCCTGTTGTACGGGAGCTTCGGTCTGAACGGTGACCTTTACGCCCTTGATCGATGCCTTGCCGTAGTTCATGGTTAAACCGATCATACCCTTGGTGTAAAGACCTGTGGTTTTGCCAACTACAGCTTCGTTTACAAAAACAGCTACCTCGCCGTTTATGCTGTTCTCAATAATTTTTTCGAATGCGGTAACGTTTACCTTATAGTAATCGTTCTTCATCGAAGAAACGTTGCCCGATGCGGTAATTGCAACGTTCCAGCCGTCTTGGGGAGTGCGCTCTGCAAATTCAATACCGTTGGATGTCTCGGTGTTTTCACGTACGCACATGTGGTAATAGGGGAAATGCTTGCCGTTAGCATTTTGGATACGGTAAACAAGACCGAACCAACGGCCGGTATCGGTGGTTTCGAGCATTTTAACGTCGGTAGTGATCGAATAATCGCCGAAATCGCCCAACCATTCGGGAAGAATCACTCTTGCATAACCGTCATTCTTGTCACCGATAACGAGAGTGCCGTCCTGCAAGCTTGCGTTTTGAGGAATAACGTATCCGTTACCCCTGAGCTCGTTTAACGATTCATATTTAGAAAAATCATCCTCAAAAAGGACGTATTCGGTTTCATTTGCTTCTTTTGCAACAACGTAAACGTTCATTTTTTTGCTACCGCTCGAAGCAACGAGCTTTGTCACGCCCTTTTTATCGGGAGTGATATCGGAAACCGAATTTCCCGACTCGTTGGTCCAATTTATATCTTCGGTAGCATCCTTGTCGCCGTTAAAAACAACGGAATAATCGGACAGATTGATTTTATCACCTACGTTTGCGGTGATAGCAGGATTGGTGTTTGTTATTTTTTTGCCGGCCGCCGCGCTTACAGTGCCGAACGAGGCAAAAAGAGTCGCAATAAGCAACAACGATAAAATAACACTTACTGTTCTTTTCATGGTTAGTCCCTTTCAGTTTTGTTTTTGTACAGTTTTATATTCATCGTAGAAACGATAATACTTACACCTTTTGTTGCCCTGCATCATAAAATCGACCATTTCGTCCTCATCAAGCAAGGCATCGCATATCAGATCACCCGTTTCTTCATCGATACGGGCAAATTCACAGGTTTCGCAAAGTGCATCAGAATTCATAATCGACACAAGCGCGGCTTTCGCGCACTTCCTTAATAAAATCAACGACCTTTAAATGAAGCGGATGAGTTGCATATTCCTTCAATTCATCAAAACCGTTGAATTCGGTCACGAGCACAAGGTCGTAATTGCTTTTATCGGCAGAATCGGAATTGATAAATACCTGCGACGAGAGGAGCGTCGGAACCTTACCCATAAGGTCGCCAAGCATTTCCGCCGCGATGCTTACATTTTCCTTTTTACTTCTGCCGCAAGCGGTTTCGTGGAATTTAAACATTACGATATGCTTTACCATTATTCAAACTTTCCTTTCAATGTGCTGTCGATATCGGCATTGCCACCCTTAACCACCGCATACCAAACGTATCCGCCCTCGGCAGTGAAGATTGCGGTTTTGAGCGGCTCGGTATCCATCGAGGGATATGCCTTTGAATTTTCGATTTTCTTGTTGATGCGCGCCTTTAAAAACGTGATAAATGCATCGACGTCTGCGCCGTCCTTCATTTTGAAAATGCCGAATTCGCAGGGCTTGATGGGTTTCGATTCGTCAATATAAACCTCATAAGAATCAACGTTACCGAAATCGGGCATTTTTACCGCATCGCCGTAGTAGGAGCGGATAAGGTCTTCATCAAGATATTCGCCCGAGGTCTGCGAGGAAGAGGTATAGCGTCTGCCTCCCGAAAGCGAATATTTGGAAATTATCGCATCGGCCTCTGCTTTGAGATCAAGCTCGACGTTTTTTGCGGGTTCGGAGCTGTCGGCTGCAACGCTTTCTCCGTCGGACACGGTTGATTCACTTCCGCAAGCGCAAAGCGAAAGTATGAGCAACAGGGATAAAAATGCAAAAAATATTTTCTTCATAAAGCCATTCCCCTTCAATTTGATACTTCATTAATATTATTCATTATATAATAACCTATTTCCCTCGTTATGTCAATAACATACAGGTAAATTTTACGATTCTTAATACTTCTTTAACAACCGCAATTTATAATAAAAACACTTTTAAAAAGCTCTTTATTTTTTTGTTTTTATGTGTTAAAATAGTTCTAATTATACGAATGAGGAGAAAGCTATGGTATTTTCATCCTTAATCTTTATTTTTGCATATCTGGCAATAACGCTTGCCGTTTATTACGTTACGCCGCTTAAATGGCGTAATTTGGTGCTGTTTGTTGTTTCGCTTGCCTTTTACGGTTGGGGCGAACCGAAATATATCGCCTTGATGATAATTTCGATACTCATCGCTTACTTTTTCGGTTTTTTCATCGAAAAGCACCGCGAAACGAATAAAAAACGTGCTAAAATATATCTCGCGATATCCTTGATAGGCAATTTATCGTTTCTGCTGTTTTTCAAATACTATAACTTCTTTGCCGAAAACATCGGCTTTTCAACGATCGAGGGCTTAACGCTTCCCGTCGGCATTTCCTTTTACACCTTTCAAATAATGTCATATTCCATCGACCTTTACCGCGGCGAGGTTCCTTTGGCGAAAAAAATCGTTCCATTCGGCACCTACGTAACGCTTTTCCCACAGCTTATCGCAGGCCCTATCGTTAGATATAAGGATGTGTGCGATCAGTTAGAGGAAAGAAAGGAAACCGTTTCAAAATTCGCATCGGGCGTCAACCGCTTCGTTACGGGTCTTGCGAAAAAGCTTATTCTGGGCGACTCTGCCGCCGCAGTTGCCGAGCTTTTGGAGCGTAATAACGAATTCGAAACGACGGTCGTCGGCACTTGGGTGGTAACGCTTTGCTATACCTTCCACATCTATTTCGACTTTTCGGGCTATTCGGATATGGCAATCGGCTTGGGAAGAATGTTCGGATTTGAATTTGTCGAAAACTTCAATTATCCTTATATCGCAAAAAGCATTACCGATTTCTGGAGAAGATGGCACATTACCCTTTCAACTTGGTTCCGTGAATACATATATATTCCGTTGGGCGGCAACCGTGTAAGCAAGCCGCGCGCATTCTTTAACCTTGCCGCAGTTTGGTTTTTGACCGGCTTTTGGCACGGCGCCGATTGGAATTATATTCTTTGGGGCGTTTATTTTTGGGTGTTCCTTGTTATCGAAAAGTCGTTTTTGGGCAAGGTGCTTCAAAAAATACCCGCGCTCGGTCATATTTACTCGCTTATCATCGTCGGCTTCGGTTGGATAATCTTCTTCCATTCCGACCTTTCGGTAATTGCGGATACGGCAAAGCAGTTAGTTGGTATAAACACCGCCTTTGCAAGTGCGAACATCGGCTATACTCTTTTGAAATTACTGCCGTTCATCGTCATTTGCGCGCTTGCCTGCACACCCTTACCGAAAAAGATATTTTGCAAACTGCAGGAAAAATGCTCCTTTGTTTCGGCGATAACGCCTATCGCAGTCGCGCTTTTGTTCACCGTATGTATTGCATATATGGTTGACAACAGCTTTTCGCCGTTCCTTTATTACATCTTTTAAGGAGGTAGAAATCAATGAAAAAGCACAGCGAAGTATTAACAATCGTTTTTTTCTGCCTCATCGTGTTTGCTTTTGCGATTTCCTTTTATATCGTTCCCGATGCCGAATATTCCGAGCAGGAAAAACGACCGCTCGAGCAAGCGCCCGAGCTTAATACCGAAAATTTCTTTTCGGGTGAATACGCAAAGGACATCAACAAATATTACGCCGACCAATTTCCCTTGCGAAGCTTTTTTGTGAAAATCAAAAGC
>JAZOTA010000086.1:0-45674 GCA_045657425.1 Eubacteriales bacterium | reverse complement strand
TACCAATGACGGGCTTGGACAAGCCTTAAAATTGCTTGTCGACGGGCGTTGCAAGGTTGAATATCTCGATTCGCTTATTCCCCTGCATTTCATTATCGAGCTTTATGCAGATGACGATTGCGTTTCGGTTGAAGTAAGACACAGCCACACGAACATTGTGCGTATTATTAAAAACGGCGAGACCTTGTTTATGACCGAGGACCTTAAGGAAGCAACCGCGGTTGCCGACCGAAGCGAGCTTTCGATAGACAATATTTATGCTTTTGCAGAAGAAATCGAGCTTGAGCTTATTGAACCGTTTACAAGCCGTCAGATAGAATGCAATATGGCTATCGCCGAGCGCGGAATGGTTGGCGATTACGGTGTCGGAATCGGCAAGGTCATTACCGAGGTATACCCCGAAAACACCTTGACGAAAATACGCGCGCTTGCATCAGCCGCATCGGAAGCGAGAATGGAGGGCTGTGATATGCCCGTTATAATCGTATCGGGCAGCGGCAACCAAGGTATAACCTCTACTGTACCTGTTATCGTTTATGCGCGTGAAAACGGTATTGATGATGAAAAATTGCGGAGAGCGCTTATTTTCTCCTCGCTTATGACGGTTTATCAAAAGCAGTTTATAGGCAAGCTTTCGGCGTTTTGCGGTGTTGTTTCGGCGGCTTGCTCGGCAGGTGCGGCTATTACTTATATGGTCGGCGGCACATTAACGCAGATAAAGGACACGGTTGACAACACGCTTGCAGACATTCCCGGTATTATTTGCGACGGTGCAAAGGCATCCTGCGCGGTTAAGATTTCTTCGGCTTTGGATGCCGCTATGTTCGCACATTCGCTTGCAATGCAAGGCAAGGCTTATGCCGCAAATTCGGGCATTTTAAGGGGCGATGCCGAAGAAACGATCAGCTGTGTCGGACACATCGGCAGAGTCGGTATGCAACCCACCGACCAAGAAATCGTTAAAATGATGATTAATTAACAAAAAAGGAACTTCAACCGAAGTTCCTTTTTGCTTTAAATTTTATTCACCGATGGTGAACGTACCCATTACGTGGCGCTTGATGAGTATGTAGTCAAGCTTGTCAACCACGTCGTCGCCGTTAACGTCGGCAGCATAATTTTGCGCGTTATCCAAAGTAATCGTGCCCATTACCGCACGCTTAATAAGAAGATAATCGATTTTATCAATTTTGTTGTTGGCGTCAACGTCGCCAAGCTTGATTGCGGAGGGATCAACATAGTTTTCGTCGTAATAGCAAGCGAACATCCAAGCATCTTCCTCGGTGCCGCCAACCCAACCGTCTTCGCCGTACCAACCCTGATATTCACCAACTTTTTTATAGATTTCGATAAGATCCTCGGTGAGGGGGTAAAGCATACTTTCGGGATCTGCAGACTTTTGATATTGATCGAATGCCAAATTGTAGTCGACTATCTTTACAGCTTTGTCATTTTCATAAATAACGTTTTTAAGCTGACCGTAGGACATTGCGGCGCTGAGATCCATTAAAGGGTCATTCAAATCAACGTAAAGGATAGGACCGTTTGCCTTATTGAGGTGATAAAATCCGTCTTCACCCAATACTGCAGATTCAACAATTTCGTCCTCGGTATCAACGTAAACGAGCGCATCGGCATCACCTTCATAGGTGAAAGAGGAAACGGTCGCTTTATTAACGTATTCCTCATTGGGAATTACAACAATAACGAGTTCCTCATTGGAAACGGTAATGCTTACACTGCTCTTTTCGGATTTAACGGCAATCCAAATACTTTGACCCACACTTGTACAGTCCCACGAAACTACGTTTTTAGTAACAGTTTCATCAGAGGGTTCTACGGTAACCCACATACCGTTGTAGCTTACAATTTCTATAAGTGCATCTTCGCACGCTATATAGTATGTACCTACCGCTTCGGGCTCAAGTGCAAAAATAGTATATTCATACTCTGCGCTCAACGTATAATCGCAGGTACCATCGGAAAGTAATACGTCACTATTGATGTAATTAATTACTTCTTCGTCTTCAGCAAGAACAACGCAAGGCATTGTCAATAGCGCAAGAGCGACTAAAATTGCAAAAACTTTTTTCATTTTTCAATACTCCTTTCGGAATTATTTGTAATCGCAAGAAATTGCGATGTCTATCGCAGGACGTGTGCCGCGCTTATTGGGAAGCGCACCTACGTTAATTATAAGCTCATCGCCCTTTTGAACTTCGATTTCAACGTATTTTTCACCGTTATCGCCGACAGTTCCGTCTGCATCGGTAGTGCGTTGAGCATAGCTGCGATTGTTTGTTACTGCAAGAAAACCGTCGGATGTTGCAACAAGCTTGTAAACGATCACACCGTCTTTTTCGGCGATATGCTTGTAATAATAACCTACTTCGTCATCTTTGAGAAGCGAAATCTTATATTCCTTTGCAATATCGGTTTCCACGGGGTTTGCATAAGTGCCGACAGGGTTTTCAAAGCAAAGCTCATAGGTTTGCTTCGACGTCGAGGTATTGGTGATTTCAAAAACAATCGCTTCACTTGCCATCGCAGAAATAACTCTGAAAGCTACAACGCCATCCTTTTGAGTATACTTTTTGCCATCGCACTTAATATAAAGGTCTTCGCTGTTAACCGTTACGTCTAAACCGCCGATACGGTATATTCCGTAGAATTGCGTTTCGTTTGCGCCGATTTCATAGGTGGTAAGCTTCATATTCTCATCGGGGAAAACCAAATAAGGATTTTCCTTTGTACCGTCGCCGATGATTTCGGGCTCGATAATCGGCTCGGACGATTCTTCGTCGGGAGTCGAGGATTCATCACTCTCGGACGATTCGTCGGAAGGAACCGAGGATTCGTCATTTTCGGACGATTCGGAAG
This sequence comes from Eubacteriales bacterium, assembly GCA_045657425.1. Lineage (GTDB taxonomy): Bacteria > Bacillota > Clostridia > Oscillospirales > CAG-382 > Coliplasma. The sequence continues at coordinate 42,794 of JAZOTA010000086.1, read as the reverse complement.
AAGCCTCTTCGGATTCGTCGCTTACTTCGTCGGAGGATTCAACATTAACGCTTTCGCTACTTTCGTTTGCGGCAGAAGATTCGGTTATTACCGCTTCGGAAGATTCATTCACAGCACTCGAGCTTTCGGTGGTAGAGCTTTGTGTTTCGGTGATTTCGTCGCCGCCGCAACCGACCAATGCCATTACTGCGAATACCGACAAAAGAGTTAATGCTAAAAGCGATTTTAAAAACTTTGATGTTTTTTGTTTAATAATCATTTTTCGCTGCCTTCCGAAAGCACGATTTTGTATTCGGTAATACCGCTTTCAAGATAAATTTCGGATTCGCCCTCATAAACATATCCTTCGGGGCAGGTGAGCACCGAAAGCTTATAGCCATCGGTAATTTCCGCATTAAAGGTCGCAATGCCGTCTGTGCCGGTTTTTGCGGGGATGCAGGTGTCCTTGCAAAGCTGAACCATTACGTTTGCTACAGGGTTTTCTGATGCGTCAACAACGGTAACCTTGAAGGTTGCGGTTTGTTGCTCGGTGGAGGTTTCGCTTACGGAAGCGGATTCGTTTTCGGAAGCCGCTTTGCTTTCTTCGGTAGATACTGCCGAAGAATCGGTATTTTCTGCAGTTTCACTGCCGCAAGCGCAAAGGATCGAGGTAAAACAGATCAATAGAAGGATCGCAATTAATTTTTTCATTTTTTATATCCTTTCAATTAATGAATGTCGCTTAAATTACGGTAGGTTTTTTGAGTATATCCGTCCGACACAAAATTCGCAAAGATTCGATTAAAGATTTCCTTGTCGGTGATCATCCCCGTATGCGAAAAAGCAACCATTCCGTACTTGTCTATAACTATCGTGGTGGGGTAAGCGGAAATTTTAAACATATTCGCCCATTCGCTTTCGCAAGAAAACATGGGGAAGGAAAGCTTCATTTGCTCGGAATATTCCTTGACGGATTCGTTGTTGCCGTCATAAGGATTTATTGCAAGGATTTCAATGTAATCCTTATATTCTTCGTACGCTTGTTGCATATAAGGAAATTCCATTTTGCAGGGACCGCAACCGATAAACCAGAAATTAAGAATTACCGCCTTTTTATTCTTTAAAAGCTCGGATATCTTATAGGTGTTACCGTTTACGTCGGTAAGCGAAAGATCCTTTACAATACTGCCGAGCTTGTAGGTATCGCTTTCGTAATTCGGTTCAAGGAATACCGTTTCAAGCTTGATTTCGGTGTTTTGCGATACGGGATATTGGCTTTCGGTTCTATATCCGTCGGGAATTCCCGAAACCGTTGCGACGTAGTTCTTGGCGGGATCGGCTTTGAAGAACATATTGCCGTTATCGTCGGTCGTACCTGCCCAAATAAGGTCTTCCCTATTATCTTCGTCATAAATATAAACCGTGACATTTGCAAAGCTCATACCGCCGACAGATTTTACAGAAAGAGTATAATCGGAAGCATTTTCGGGAACATCAAAGCTCGATTCTGCATTATCCTTAACCTCATCCAAGCGCGCGCTCAGAATAGAGCAGGAGCTTAAAGAAAGCAACGATATTACAGCCGCAAGGAATAAAACGGTAAGTCTTTTAAAAAAGTTACTTTTCATTATTTACCACCGTTTTCGATATAGCAGCACATAAGAAGCCATGCTATTTCGTTGTTGATATCGGTTAAGTTGTTACCGTCCATATCCTTGAAAAGATAGGTTGCGCTTTCGGAATCCCACCAGCCTGCATAATCACCGCGTTGCTGAATGATGTACTTAAGGTCTTCTGTGAGAGGATATACGCCCTCGTTTTCATCAACACATTCGATGTATTCAAGCAAGCATTCGGAATAGTTTTCTCTTTTTACGAATTCGCCGTTTTCATCGTAGAAATATTTCGAAACACCCGAACGGTCAAGAATAGTTTGGAAGCATGCGATATATTCGCAGTCCTCCGCAAGACGAACAAGAACAAGCGGTCCGTTTGCCGAATTGAGATGATAAAAGCCGTCTTCCTCATTGAACACAAAATTATAAGTGTCGGTCGATGCGGTCAAATCGAATTCGCCCAAGGTTGCACCCTCGGGAAGGCTGTATGCATTAAGCTCTACGGTAGTTTTATAAATAGTCCAGGGCTCATCCTCAACCGTCTTTATCGGATCGCCGACGCGCTTAATCGTTAAAACGCAGTCTTCCCTGCCGTTTTCAAGCAGATCGATACCGAGAACGAAGGTGGAGGTTCCGCCATCGCCGCTTCCTATCATTCCTGCGGCTACAGAAATTTGGAATTTATTATCGGTTACTTCGGCAACGTTATTTGCCTGAACAAAGTGCGGAGCACCGTAATAACCGATAGCGGTTTTGTCGTTGCCGTAAATTGCAAATTCGTAAACACCTGCCGACTTCGGCACAAAAAGGAAATAATTACGCACGTCCTTTTTAAGCTTCACATAGGTGCATCCGTCTTCTACAAAATACGCATCAAAGGATTCTTCGCCGAGTGAAAGCTCGTTCGGCTCGGTGGTGATGTTTTTGGAAATGACTGCCTCTGCTTCGGTACGCTCTGCGGTAAGCGAAAGGTCGCCATCGATATGATAAGAGGCACTTTCGTCGGTAAACTTAATATCAACGGTATAATTATCCGCCTTTAAGGTTTTTACCGCTTCGCCTTGGTCATTAACAGGCTGCATCGCAACATTTTGACCGTCTTTAACAAAGTGTACTATAACGCCGGATTTTACAGGATCGCCAAATGCATCCTTTACAGTTACCTTATAGGAAAGGTCTTTTTGTTCCGCAGGCGCGGACGATTCGGACTCATTGCCCGAACCGCACGCACCGAGAACCATGCAGGTTAAAATTGATATTATAATTAACGTTACTGTTATTTTTTTGCTCATTTTTATTACCCACTTTCCTACTATTTAGCCGGTCCGAGGTAATCGTAATAGTAGCAGACCTTCAACCACGAATTTTCAACGTCTTCGAAGGTATACTTATCCATAAGCATACTAAGAATTTCGGCAAGTCTTTCATCGACCTCAACACAGCCGTCGCGCTCGTCCTTGGTTTTGAGGATTTTCTTTGCGTACTCACGCATTTCATTTGTAAGATCCTCGCCTTTGCCGTGATAACGGCCTGCAAAAACGTCATCTATTTGATAAATTTCCGCGTTTGCATCGTATTCCTCGCCCCAGAGCTTTTTGAGGTATTCGATAGTCTTGTCAACGTCGTTATCGTTTTGCTTGAAGTATGCCAAAATTTCGCCGTCGGTTTCGGACTTCGAGAAATCGAAGCCGTTCATTTCAATCATTTGGATGATCGACTGACTGAAAACGGTGGTTATTCCGGTAAAGTCGGCATAGATCAAAGAACCGTCTTCGGAATCGTAGTACTTGCCGTTTTTCAATTCGGGAATAATACCGCCCGAGATTACGTCATACATAACGTCGCCCGTTTCATCACCGTCATAGGTGAAATAGCCGGGAGCCGCGCAACGGAAAAGCTCGAAGCTGCTTCCTAAATATTCAACGTCGTAATAGATATAACCGGTCGCATAAATATCCCAGAACGCCATATTGACGTAATAGGGTTTACCTGCTTCCATATAGTATACTATCGAGCAGTTGATGCTGTCGGTATACATTCTTTCATCGTGCTCGTAGGTGTAGATTATGTTGCCGTTTTCATCGAACAGCCAAGCATCAATACCGTCCTTATAGTCACTCTTGGAGGTGAAACGGTATACACCGGATTTAGAGGGAACGAATTCAGAAAACAGTCCGCGCGGATGGATTGCTCGGTCATAGTAGAAATAGTTGGTTTCAACGTTCTTACCAAGCTTGGTTACAAATGCGCTGGACGGGGAAAGTCCCTTGATCGGGTCTTGAAGCTGATTGTTTGTGGGGCCGAATACCTCATAATATACACATATTTTGAGCCATTCGTTCTCATCGCCGTCAAAGCCGGCAACCTCGGATACCTGCTTGAGCATTTCTGCCAATTCCTTATTTACGGTACAAATACCGCCGAGCGACGAGTTGGATGCATAAGAGAAATATCTTACCATTCCCTTGCCGCCGTTTTCTTTATCGTAAAGACTTACGCCGTCCTTATCCGCATCGCCGTTGTAAACGATTTCGTAAACCGAGGATTCTTCGTTAAACTGCGAGTAGTTCATAAGGTTAGCGAGAAGGAGAGGTCCGTTTTCGTTGCCAACGTGGTAATAACCGTCTTTTTCGTTGAAAACAATGCTTACGTATTCATAGCTGCCGTCTTCCTTGGAAACCGCCGCTTCACGGGGAAGGAAGGTTTCGACGTCGATATCCTTAACGTCAACAACACGCATATTATCGATATAAACGGTGTCGTCGCCCTCACTTGTGTCGCTGTCCTTGGAAAAGCAAAGCGCGATTTCGTAAGTACCGTCTTCTTCGGCAACGCAGGGATAACAGGATTTCCAACCATCATTTTCGGAAACGCCCGATATTTGGAACACGTCATCGCCGTTTACGATTACGTAAAGCACGTCGCAAAGACGCTCACTCGAGGAGAAATAATCAAATCCGAATGCCTGACCTGCTTTAAGAGTCACGTCGGCATAGATGATAGCATAGGAATCGTCGATACCGATGTTGGATGCGCAGATTACCGATTCGCCAAGCTTTTCGGTGATAACGAAGGGCCAAATGTATTCTGCATTTTCATCTTCTGTTTCTGCGCGGTAATTGATTTCGAGCTCATCCTTATTAATAGCTTCTGCGATAGCGCTCGATTCGGGCATAGTTTTGTTGGGCTTGATGCGGTCAACAAGCTCGCCGATGCCGGTATAGCAGATTTTTTGGGTATAATCATCGGCAATAAAGTGTTCAAACGCGCTTACAAAGGGGCGTTTGCTTGTGATTGCGCCTGCTTCGATAACACAAATAGTGCCGTAGCGGTCGATAAATACCGATGTGGGATAGCCCGTAACAGAGAAGGTGTTTGCCCAAGAGGAGGGACAGGATGCCATCGGGAAATCAAGACCGTGTTGAGCTTGGAACGCTTTTACGGCGTTGTTATCGTCAATCGGGTCGATTGCGATGATTTCGATATCATCCTTATATTGAGCATAAACCTCGTTCATTATGGGGAATTCCTCCAAGCACCACGAGCAAGTGGTGTACCAAAAATTAAGCATAACCGCTTTTTTGGTTTTGAGGACTTCGGAAAGCTTGATTTCCTTGCCGTCGGGAGTGGTTAACGAGAAATCATACATAACGTCGCCGGTCTTAAGACTTGCGGATGCGAGATCGCCGTCGGTAATAAGTCCCGATTCCAAAACGATGGTAGCGCTTTCGCCGATAAAGGAATAAAACTTTTCAACCTTATATCCCTTGGGAGGTGTTGAAATTACAATTGCATAGTTACTGCTTTTGTTCAAGCTGAAGCTTGCTTCGCCCGCTTCATTTGTCTTTGCGTAACCTGCAAGGTCGGTTAATTGGTTATCGGCATAAACGTGAATATCCAAGCCCGAAAGAGCAATTCCGCTTGCCGACTTAACACGTACCGAATAGGTGGTTTTGATGCCGAGCGCACTTTCTTCGGCGCTTTGGTCATCGGTCGTTTCACCCCCACCGCAAGCGGCCAGTGCCGAAACACACATAATTGCGACTAAAAGGCAAGCCAAAAGACGTGTTAAGTGCGTCTTTTTTTGTTCGCCCGATTTTTTTGTGTTTAACATAAAATATGCGTCCTTTACATTATTATTTGAATTTTAAGAGTTAACGCATTGCCAAGAAGATGAGTGCAACGATTCCGTAAGCCACCAAAAGAAAGCCGATAACAACGAGCATTGGCTTGAACATCATTCTGACGGCACTCCAATAGGTGCGCCAAATATCCCTTGCGCTCGAAACGGTTCCGCGTTTTTTCCACGCTTTTCCGCCGCTCACATCCGACATATCGGCAATGGTTCTTCCGTCGTCGATATAGATAATCTTTTCTTTCTTTTCCTTTTTGGGCTTTTTGTTAAACATACGCATTCATCTCTTTGAATTTACTTTTCCAATAAATGGCAAGCCACAAAATGGCCGTTGCCGTAATCCTTGTATTCGGGTACTTCTTCCTTGCACTTGTCGGTTGCATAGGGGCAACGGGTGTGGAATCGGCATCCTTTGGGAGGATTTGCAGGCGAGGGAATATCGCCCTTTAATATAATACGGTTCATTTTAAGATCGGGGTCGGGTTGGGGGATAGCCGAGAAAAGCGCTTGAGTATAAGGATGCAAGGGATTTGCAAAAATATCCTCTTTAGTGCCGAATTCGACCATCGAGCCGAGATACATTACGCCTATCTTATCGGAAATGAACTTAACGACCGAAAGGTCGTGGGATATAAACACGTAAGTAAGGTTCATATCCTTTTGTAATTGCTTTAACAGATTGATTATCTGCGCTTGTATCGACACGTCGAGCGCAGAAACGGGCTCGTCACAGATAACCAATTTCGGTTTGACCGAAAGCGCGCGTGCGATACAGATTCTTTGACGCTGTCCGCCCGAAAATTCGTGAGGATAGCGTTCATAATAATAATCGCGAAGACCGCATTTTTCCATAAGGTCAAGCACGTAATCCTTTACCTCGCCCTTGGGTACTATATTATGTACAGTGACGGGCTCGGAAAGTATTCCGCCGACAGTGCTTCTCGGAGGAAGTGAGGAATAGGGGTCTTGGAAGATTATTTGCATCTGCTTGCGAATTTCGCGCATTTGCTTGGGCTTTAAATCAGTAATGTCAACACCGTCGAAGATAATTCTTCCGCCCGATGCGCTGTGGAGCTTTAAAATAGTTCTGCCGAGTGTGGTTTTTCCGCATCCCGACTCCCCTACTATACCGAGCGTTTCGCCTGCTTTAAGAGTAAACGAAACGTCATCGACCGCAACGAGTTCTTGGGTTACCTTGCCCGTCATCGTTTTCTTCAAGGGAAAGCATTTACGGAGGTTTCTGACTTCAAGTATGTTTTCGCTTGTGTTCTTTTCGTTATTTAATACTTCAGCCATGTTAATCCTCCTTTCCGTAAAGATGACATGCAACGAAATGGTTAGGCGTTACCTCTACCATTTGAGGGTAATCACCCGAGCATTTACCGATACATTTACCGCATCTTTCCTTGAAATAGCAGTGATTAGGCATATTTACGGGGTTAGGCACGTTGCCGGGAATATTGAACAGCGTATCGCTGTCGGAATTAAGGGTGGGCTTTGATTTTTGAAGACCTATTGTATAAGGATGCAAGGGGTTATGGAAAATTTCCGATACGGGACCCTTTTCGATAACTCTGCCCGCATACATTACAACGACGTAATCCGCCATTTCGGCGATTATGCCGAGGTCGTGAGTGATAAGCATTATCGAGCCGTCGATTCGCGTTTTAAGGTCGCGAAGAAGGTCGAGAATCTGCGCTTGGATGGTAACGTCAAGCGCGGTTGTCGGCTCGTCGGCGATGATAAGACGGGGGTCGCTTGCAAGTGCCATCGAAATCATTACTCTTTGACGCATACCGCCCGAAAGCTCGTGGGGATATGCGTTGTAAACACGCTCGGGCATTGCGATACCGACAAGGTCGAGCATTTGAAGCGACTTTTCCTTTGCTTCTTCCTTTGTCGCTTCGGGGTTGTTGATAAAGGTTACCTCATCAAGCTGTTGACCGATGGTAAAAACGGGGTTTAACGAGGTCATCGGCTCTTGGAAAATCATTGCGATTTGGTTGCCCCGGATTTTATGGATATCATCCATCGGCATTTTCGCAATATCGTAAATTTTGGTTTCTCCGTTATCAAGCTTTGCATTAAAACGGATACTGCCCGAATAGATTTGACCGGTAGGTCCTTGAACAAGACGCATAACCGACATACTGGTAACCGATTTGCCGCATCCCGACTCCCCTACTACGCCTACCGTGGTGTTTTTGGGGATATCAAACGATACGCCGTTTACAGCCTTTACAACACCTTGCTCGGTGAAGAAATAGGTATGCAGATTGTCGATTTCCAATATATTGTTCGGATTTGACATATGACCGAGATATTCGGTTTCATCCGCTTTGCGGTTCTTGTATGCTTCGAGCTTTTTGATAATCTTTTTGTTTTGCTTTGCAATAGCGCGGACTTCTTTACCCGTGAGACGGTTTGGATTTTTAGTTTTACTCATAACCTATCTCCTCGCTTTCGGGTCAAGTGCGTCACGCAAGCCGTCGCCGATAAAGTTGAAGCCCAACACGGCGATGACTATACAGATACCTGCGGGTACCCAGACGTTTAAGTGGTTTTGAAGGATATCCTGATCCTGCGAAATGATGTTGATCATTGTACCCCAAGCGGCGTAAGGTGCTTTAACGCCGAGGTTGAGGTAGGAAAGCGTTGCTTCGTAGAGAATCATACTACCAAGACTCAAGCTCATTTGAACGATCAGCTGGGGCATTACGTTGGGAACAAGATGCTTGAATATTTTACGGGGGACCGAATAGCCCATAGCTTCTGCCGCGACCATATATTCCTGCTCGCGGAGAGAAAGAATCTGACCTCTTACAAGACGTGCGGTTCCGGGCCAAGAAATGAACGTTAAGTAAATCATAAGGAGATAAATGCGGTATTTTGCATCTATATCCGAAGCGTCGAGAATTGTGCTTATGATAAGCAATATCGGAATACCGGGCAGACAGATAAGAATATCGCAAAGGCGCATTATGATATTATCGATTACGCCGCCGAAATATCCCGAGATACCGCCCATAATAACGCCTAATACGGTGATAAGGAATACCGCAAGGAAGCTTACGATAAGCGAGATTCTGCCGCCGTACATAAGGCGAACGAAAATATCGTAGCCCTGATTGTCGGTGCCGAGGATATGCTCACTTGAGGGAGGAGCAAGCATATTGTCCTCAATCTTCGTTTCGGTCGTTTGACGGAGAGTGTAGGTGATTCCGTTTACGGTATACGTCGTTTCCGAAACTGCGTATTCGGTCATACCTCTTTTGTCAAGCTCGATTTCGCCCCATTTACCGTCGTTTTCGTGATAGACGTAGGTGATTATCGGGTCGCCGTTTTCATCAAGTATAGGGTTGCCGTTTGCATCGGTCTGAACTACCTCTTCGGGCAAATCCGCAACGAAATAGGGACCTGCGAAGCTGAAAAGGAACAGACTTACGACCATTACAAGTCCGATTATACTCAACCGAGAACGGAAGAAGCGGCGTACAACCATACGTGTCGGAGACATAAGACGTACGTTTTTATCAAGAGGCGCTTCGGTATCATTGGTTTGGGTTGTTTCAACCTTGGTTTGTTCTTCCATATCGAATGCCTCCTTACTCTAATTTAACTCTCGGGTCGACAAGACCGTACATAAGGTCGGCAAGTAATACGCCGATAACGCTTAACAGCGCAAGGAACATATTATAGCCCATTATAAACGGAATGTCGCCGCGATTCATTGCGTCAAGCGCAATATTACCGATACCGGGAAGGTCGAATACCTGCTCGGTGATGATAGCACCCGAAAAGAGCGAGGGCAACAAGCCTGCAAGAGAGGTTACCATGGGAATAAGCGTGTTGCGGAAAGCGTGCTTGTTGATAACCACCTTTTCCTTTAATCCCTTCGCGCGTGCGGTACGGATGTAGTCGGAGTTCATTACCTCCAACATATTTGTTCTTGTCATTCTCATTCTTGCGCCGATGCTCAAAATTACGATGGTAAGAATGGGAATGAAGCAGTGCATTGCATAGTCGCCGAGCAAGGCAAGTCCCGAATTGGACGCCGTTGCGTCGATAAGTCCCGATGCAGGGAACCAACCGAGCTTTAATGCAAGGAAATCCTTAAGCATCTGTCCGAAGAAGAACGACGGAAGCGAGATGCCGATCATTACCAAAACGGTAACGATATAATCGCGCAAGCTGTATTGATGCTTTGCGGCTGTAATACCAAGCGGTATTGCAATTAAAAATTCAAATACGGTAGCAATCAAAGCGATTGCAAAGGAAATTCCCATATGCTCGAAAATTACGTCTGCAACGGGTATACCGTAAACAAAGCTGGTACCCAAATCAAAGGTTGCCAACGCACCGAGCCAACTGAAATATCCCTTTAATATACCGAGAAAGCTGTTATCGCCGAGTCCGTACATTTCGTACATGGCGTTTACCGTTTCCTCGCTTACCGTTGCGCCGCCTTGATTTATTGCATTGATTTTGTCCTGAATAAAATCAACCGGCATTAAACGGATGAGGAAATAGATTATCAACGAAACGCCAAGCAATATCAAAACGGACATCGCTAATCGTTTAATAATATATTTCAGCATTTTTCGCTCCGATTCTTACTGTGCGAATTCTACTTCCCAAATACGGTCAAGGGGCGATGAGAAGGGATTCATCTCGGAATTTTGAGGCATACTTTCGGAAGAAATCACGTTGGAATTGTAAGCGTAAAGAACGCTTCTTTGGTATACGGGAAGCTCGATCGCAAGGTCGAGGATGTAGCTCATTGCATCCTTGTAAAGCTCGGAACGAACTGCCTTATCGTTGGTTTCGCGCGCTTGGTCGATAAGCTCACTTAAGTTTTCAAGGATTTCGGTTTCTTCTGCAGTGCCGCTTGTCTTTAAGTAGTTATAGCCCCAAGCAAGGGTGCTTGTTGCGGTGGAATCCTTGTGGTAGACCTGATACAAGTCGGGGTCGAGTGCCGAAGACCATGCAGCTGCCCAAACCTCGAGAGAGCCGGTGTTGATCTTGGTAAGCGCCTGAGTATCGCAAACTACCTCTACGTCCCAGCCAAGACCGTTAAGAAGCGCTGCCGCATCACGGAATACCTTATAGGTCGGGTGGTCCTGAAGGCTCGAGCCTGCGATGGTGAATTTAACCTTAAGTGCAGAATCGCCTGCGCTTACGCCTGCGGCTTGCATATATTTTTCAATGTTCTTAACCGCAATGTCTTCGCTCCAAGCACCGAGAGGAGGATAGTCCTTGCCGTTGTCGGTAGCGTCAGCTCCCTTGGGGTGAGCCCAGCTTACCTTGGACATAGGCCAGAAGATCTGCTCTGCGGTACCTGCACGGTAGTAGTCGAGTGCGAGCGAGGTGTTCATCGCGCACATGATTGCCTTACGGAGATTGATGTCGTTTATCTTTGCGGAGTTAACGCCGATATAACCGTAACCGAGCTGATTGGTGGAAAGTGTTACCATTCCCTTGGAGGAAAGGTTTTCGAGCTTTTCGTAGTTTGCGGTGGTAAGTGCGGGAGAGATATAGTGAACGTTGCCCTCTTCAAGTGCGGCAATTGCGTTGGAGGAGCTTACTACCTGATAACGGATCTTTTCGATCTTTGCATTTTGAAGTCCTGCACCAACTGTGTTGAAATGTTGGTTCGCCTTGAAGTAAACTACGTTGTTTGCATAGAATTCGCTTTCACCGGGGGTGTCGCTGTTCTGCGCGTTGGTTACCTTATAAGAGCCTGCACCCATAGGAAGCTTTATGTTTCTGGTGGATTGAACGATATCGGTCATAAAGTCGAAGCTTGCAAATTCAACGCCGAACTTGTTGTTTGCAATATCAACGCCGACCTTACTTCCCTCACCGTAATAGTGCTGAGGTGCAACGGTGATTGCGAAGTTCCAGATTGCTTTGGGGTCAACGCCGTCGATGGTGATACGCAAGATATCATATTCATCGGCATTAACAACTGTACCGTCTGCATTGTGAGAGGAAGCGACCTTATATTCGGTGCCGTTAACGGTTACCGATGTACCTGCCGCGTCGGTGTGACCGAGAGAAACGATACCGGTGATGCTTTCAACCGCGAGAGTACCGTCGTCGGAAACGTTTTCGTGAAGGATAACTTCTTTTGCTTTTGCAGTAAATTCGGTGGTAAGGGTTGCCGCGGTTGCCCAGTACTGAAGAATTATGTTGAGCTCTCTTGCGACCTTATCGTTGTAGATATAATCGATTGCGGCTTCCTTTGTGGTGATAGAAGCAGGATATGCAGGGGTAAGCTTTTCGATCTTGGTGCGGTCGATCTTGCCGTCTGCGCCTTCTGCGTATTTAACCTCAACGTAGCCCTCGGTGTACATAAAGCAGAAGATTTCGTTTTGGAATTCGCTGAAGGATTTATAGGGCTCGTCGATATAGGATTCCTGTGCGCCGAGATAGTCGGTTTCAAGCTCTTCCTTGAAAAGCTTGAGCGCATATTCATAGTCCGCCATAAGGTTTGCGTTGGTAACCGAATTTGCGTCGTTTGAGATAGCGGCCTTATAACCGTTGCTGAGGTTGTGGGAATTAATTGCCGCCTTCATTTCGTCATAGCTTACTTCCTTGGTAGAGGATGCTTGAAGCTTGGAATTGAAGAGGTTGATAAGCTCGTTAAGACGTGCATTTGCACGCGAGGTTGCCTGGGAGGAGATGAGATCGTCGCTGTTGTCGGAAGCAGAACCGACGGTTTGTGTTCTGTATTCCGAAAGACCTATGATATCGGTGGAATAAAGGGTGTTCGAGCCGGTATAAACGGGGTCGAGATATACGTAATAATTGAAGAGCACGTCTTCCATTGTAAGGGGATGACCATCGGAGAATTTGATGCCGTTCTTAAGCACGAAGGTGTAAACGGTGTTTTTGCCGTCTTCAACAACATCGTAATCCTTAACGACAACCGCTTCGTTATCGCCGTATGCTACTTGAATATCGCCGTTATCGTATTTCGAGCCGAGCATACCGATTTGGGTCATCGAAACGATAGTACCGTCGGGAGCAGAGGTATAGAAGAAGGGGTTAAACAAGCCGTCGAGCTGTTCGGTCATAATTACGAAAGCATCAGCGCCCGAGGAGCTGTCCGAACAGGATGCAAGCGCGCTTACACACATAAACACGCATAAGATAAGTGATAAGATTTTTCTTTTCATATTAGCACCTTTTTATATTTATTTGATTGTTAACTACTCGTTAAATTCAAGAGTGACCTTGTTACCGTCAACGGTTACGGTGATTCTTTCGGGGTTATCGCCGATTACGCTGCAGGTAATTTCGGGGCTTTCGATGCATTTATCGTTGCCGCTTCCGCAAACCAAACCGATTGAATAATCGTCAACGCCGAAATAACAAGAGGAATCTATTTGGATAGCACCGCCGACAATGTTTACGTTTTCGACGGTAGCGTTAGCCGAAACGGTACCTGCAAGCAATCCGTAATTCGCAGGAACACGGGTACCTGCCTGAATGGTAAAGCAGGAATTTTCAAAGGTAAGGTCCTTTATTACCGCTTTTTCGGTAAGCTGACCGAAAAGTCCTGCGTTGGTTTTGGAGTTTTGAGTTTGGGTTACTTCGATATTCTTAAACACGTGTCCGTTGCCGTTGATAGTACCTGAAAAATTGCCGTACATCGACGAGGTGGGCCAAATTTTGCCCTCGAAATCAAGGTCAGCAAGAATTTCATAGCAACCCGAAGCGTTGAAGTTTTTGATAAACTGTTCTGCAGTAGTGATTCTGTACCATTCGCCGTCAGTCCAATCGATATAGAGCTTAAGTGTAGGATCGACTGCCGTTCCCGTTGCAAGATCGACTTTACCGGGGTGTTCGACGGTTTCGCCTGCAAGCTCCTTTTGCTTGGAAGCATCGTAATAAGCGGTTTTGTAGGTATATCCCGATTTTTCGGGGAAATCGAACATATCGATTGCGCCGCTTTTTTCGCTCCATTTGGGAACTTTAATACCTTCCGACGAGGTAGGGTCGTAAGTAAAGGTTTCAATAAGTTGGTTTGTCGTTAAATCGTAAAATTCGATATTGAACAACGGTACCCAAGCGGCATAAAGAGTAAGCAAGGAGTTGTTTGAATTGTAGTTCTTATTGGGATCTATCTCCAGAGTATTCTTTTCAAAATCCCATTTGCCCGAATAACTGTAAGTAACGTTGCCGCTGTTATCGGTATGTTCGATGCGGTCGGTATACCATCCTGCAAGGAAATAGCCGTTTTTGACTGCCTTGAAGGCATCGTTTCCGCGTTGACTTGAATCGGGCGGTAAAAGTGCGATATCGACGTTTCCGTTGATATTTTTCGGTATATCGTTGACGTTATAGGAATCGACGATAACCGAGGTGTTGGTTGTAAATAATCCCCCGTTAGCGTCATATTTGACGCTAACGGTATAATTGTCCTCGTTGTTTTTGTCGTAAGGAGTACCCGAATCGCCGCAAGCAGTAAGCAATGCCACTGTCAATGCAACCGACAAAAGCAACAATGCCGATTTAATTGCCTTTTTCATTTTATTATCGGTTTTCCTCCTTAATCTTCATTTTTCTTTTCGTTGCGGTTTCTGAAAACGATAAAGCCCACAAACGCAACAATGAATATTCCCAAAATCCACCAAACGGCAGTGCCGCTTTCGGATTCAACGGGCGCTTGCTCTTGTTCGGTAGGTTCAAGCGCGGCGATACGCTGTTCTGCGGTAACAAGAACGTTATAATTGGAAACCAACGCCATTTGCTCAAGCGTTGCTATCTTGTTATAAGCCGCGCGTGCCGCTTCAACGATTGCCTTGTCGGCAAGAGTTACTCTTTCGGGGATGAGCTTTATTGCATTGATAGCCGAAACGGTAATCTTGTCGGGTGCGGCAGGGCCTTCGATTCTGTATCCGAAATACTGATCGCAGATATAGGAATCGTATCCAACACCGTTGATGGGGCTGACCATTATCGGCTTGGATTCAACGTAGCCGACGTAGTCGATAAAGTTAGCACCGTAGAATACGTTTGAATACATACCGCCGGTCACGTTCCACATAAAGAACGGAACCGTTCCGTTACCGATAATTGCAACCTCTTCTCCGTTGGGATCGGTATAGCTGCCGTAATCGCCCGAGCCGGGAATGTGCTCCAAGGTATCGTAATAGGTAGGATCGAATTCTTCTTCGAATATCGGCATATTGTAGCTGCCAAATATTACGATTTCGAGATCGTTACACAAATAGAACGCCTTGTGTCCTATCGCGGTGGTGGTATAGGGCATTTTTACTCTTGTTACGTCACTGCCTGCAAATGCCATTGCGGTTATACGGACAGTGTCGTCTGCTACGGTAACGTTATCCTTGTCGATACCTGCATAGGTGATAAGCTCCAAGCCGTTTACGGTTTCGCAGTAAAGCGAGCCGTCGATAACGTGTACGGTGTTGCTTATATCAAAGGTAAAGGTATCGATTTCAAGCTCGTGACCGTTAATGGTTGTTTTGGTAGTGCTCTTAAAGGGCTCTACCTTACACATTGCGAAGGGGTTATCGCCGAGCTTGACAAGCTTTTCACCGAGCTTAACGGTTACGGCGGTGTATTCTTCCTTCATAAATGCGTTAATGCCGACCTTTACCGCACCGGTAAGGTCGATTTCGGTAATTGCAACGTATGCAAAAGCATAGTCGCCGATATTTTCGGAAGCAGAAAGATTTTCAACCGTTTTAAGCGGATCGCAATATGCGAAAGCGCCTTCGCCGATATCACTTCCCTCTCCGTTAAGCTTTACGGATTCAAGCAATCTGTTGGAAACGAAAGCATATTCTTCGACAAGCTTTGCGCCCGAAATATCGATATTTTCAAGACCGCATTCCATAAACGCATATTTACCGATGGTTTCGATTGCGGTGAGATTGATAGTCTTTAAGGAATCACAGCCTGCGAATGCATAGGCAGGTATTTCTTTGATCGCTTCTCCGATTTTGATTTCGTTAAGCTGACGGCAATACGAGAAGCTGTATTCGCCGATCTTTTCTGCAGAAGAAATGTCGATCTTTTCGATCTGCGGTCCGTGATAGGTATAGATATACATTCCTTCGGGGCTTGTTGCGGCAACCGTCATATTTTCATCAAGACAAGCGTAATAAACGTCGCCCGAGATTGCATAGTCGCCAAAGGATTTAACCTTGGAAAGGTCAATTTCCTTAAGCGAGGAGTTGTTATAGAACGCCATCTTGCCGATAATCGCGCCTTCGCCAAGGGTTACTGTTTCAAGCTTTGCCGCATTGGAGAATGCATTTTCACCGATGTTGGCGTTTTTGCCGATTGTGAGCGAGGTGATAGGCGAGGTAAATTCATACTTAAATACCTTTTTGCCGTATTCCTCCGCTTCCACGACTTTAAACGCAAGGTCTTTATTGAGCGAGAAGGCATATTTGCCGATTTCAACGTCATCGCCTATGACGATAGTTGCGAGATTTTGACATTCGCTATACGTACCTTCGGCAACGGTTGCGCCGTTGGGGATATTAACCGAGGTGAGGAATGTGTGCGAGAATGCATATTTGCCAACGTAGGTTTCGGCGGTTATTTCGGGCATTTCGGAAATACCGCATTCGAAGAAGCCGTATTCACCGATATGAGTAAGCTTGCCGAGTGTTACCGAGGTAAGATAGGTGTTGGACGCAAGTCCGTAATCACCCACTGCGGTAACGTTGGGAAGATTTACCGAGGTAAGCTTGCGGTTATGCGAGAACGCACCCTTGCCGATTTCGGTGACCTTTGTGTTGCCGACGTTTGCTTCGGTAAATTCGCCGCTTGCCAAGGGCGAAACCGCAACAAGCTTTGTGCCGTCGGCAGAAAGGATATAGTCGTTAGTTCCGTTTTTATAAGCCTTGTTTCCGCTTTGGATAGTAAACTCTTTTATCTTTGTATCGCGGAATGCGAAAGAACCGATATCGTTTACATCCTTACCGACGGTTACCTTTTCGAGCTGCTTACATTCGTGGAACATACCCTCGGGAAGAACTGCGGAATTAACGGTGAATTCCTTAAGCGATTCGCATCCGGTGAAGGCATAAGCGCCGTATTTTACCTTACTTGCTTTAACGTCTACGCTTGAAAGCTTTTTACAGCCTGCAAATGCATACTGACCTACGGAAAGGATAGATTCGGGAAGAATTACCTTTTCGAGCTTTTGGTTGCCTGCGAATGCATAGTCGGAAATTACACAGACAGAGCTTAAATCAAGCGTACCGCGGAGGTCGCAGTTTTCAAAAGCGTTTTGGCTGACGATGATAAGGTTATTTTCTCCGCTGAAGGTAATCTTTTTAAGAGAAGTACAGCCATAGAATGCGCCGTATTCGATCGATTCCATTGTGGAGGGCAAAACGATTTCTTCAAGCGCGGTAAGATTTGCGAAAGCGTAGCAGTTAATTTTCTTTACGCCCTCGGGAATTACTACCTTGGTAACGGTGTTATCACCGATGAACCACGCCTTGGAGGTTTCGGCATCGTCGAATTCAAGCTCCTCGGGAGTTTTCATGATATATTCAAAGTTCGAGAATGCAAACTGACCGATCTCGGTAAGCGAAAGACGCTTGGGAATATCGACCTGACCGCCGAGACCGTAATAGTGTGTAAGACTCGGTCCTGTGGTAAGGTACGGATCCTTTACCTCGACCGAAACGGTTTCGGAGTAATATGTGCTTTGTCCGTCAAGAAGAACCTTTACGGTAACCGAAGCGAAGCCCTCTGCAACCGCAGTTACGTTTCCGAATGCATCGATCTTGACGATGTTTTCGTTACTTGTTTCAAATTCGAGCGTAGTATCCTTGGGATAGAACGCATCGAGCGAGTAATTAAGACGTACACATTCGGAGGGATACATCGAAAGGTTATATTTTCCTTCGAAGAAGTTTACGTTTCCTGTTTCGCCGATATCTCTTTCGGCATTGTCGATAACGTAATAAGCTTTGATGGTTTCGTATCCGTCAAGCGTGAAGATATCAACAACAGGCTTGTCGTATTTTACATAGCCCTCGTCGTTTTCATCAAGGACGGTAACCTTAAAGGTAACGCTCTTGCTGTTTGTGGGGTCTTGCGCTTTGATTATCGCAGTACCGCTTGAAACGGCAACAATTTTGTTGTTAACGATACGCGCAACGCTCGGCTTTTGCGAGGTGTAGTCGAGCAATTCAGCCCATTCGGTATAAGGAAGAACCGTGGGAGAAAGAGTGTAGACCTCGTTGGGACTCAAAACGATTCCGTCCTCGAGGTTTTCAAAATAGAAATCGGTGAAATCATCGGGAAGTCCGATTTCATAAGTCGCATAGTTAAGCGCATAGTCGTAAACGGTTACGACAAAGGAATTGGGTGTAGAGGAATTGTTTTTGATATCGTAAAGATAATCGGTCAATTCATAGGTAACCTTGGTCGTGCTGTTGCGATCGGAATATATGGGAGTCATATATTGCTCGAAAGCAATAAGCTCGGAGGAGGGATTGCCGTCTGCATCGGTGCCCATTGTTACGTAACCGATCTGGGAGCTCATGGAATAGTGGTTATCGTAAACCATCACGTCGGCATAAAGACGGTTTTTGTTAAGCGCTTTATCGTACTTGTAATAGTATTCAACGCCTGTGACAGTGGGTGCTTGGAAGTCGATGGTCATCGGGAATTCGAACACGTTGTTTTCGTTGGTGGTAAGACCGCCGTCGCCGTAATCGACATAGCCTACAAGCTTAACGATATACTCGCTGTTGTTTGCAAGATTGCGGTCGGTTGTATCGAATTCTATTTTGACGTTTGCGGGATAAATCGTAGCGCCGCCGTCACTGTAGGATTTTCTTACGTCGGTTTCGGTACGCTCGAAGATTACTTCGCCCGTTGTAGCGTTTGTAATCGTAATATCAATCTTCGCCGCGTTACGCAACATACCTGCCCAAACGAAGCGCAAGGAATGGACAGAGCCGACTTGGTTGGAAAGCGCAATATAGTTTTCGTTTGCCGAAATTACCATATCCTCGGGGTCTTGAATGAAGTAGTAAGAGCCGAGATAGCTTACGTAGTCGTCGCTTACGCCGCCTACGGGACGGGTGGGATAAGCGTCTGCCTTGATTTTATCCTCTTCATCGATACCGTCGTCGAGCTCGTCGGCATTGGTATCGAAATAGGTAAGGTCAAACAAGGGAGCAACGGTCCAGTCGCCGTAATATGCAAGATAGGGTACGTTAAGGTCGATTTCGGTGCCTTGGGTTGCTTTAAGAGTAATGAAGCCCTCGACGTACATACCGTTTGCGAAGGATTTGTTGAGGTATTCCTTATCGGAATCGCTTAACGTTATTGTAACCGTAACGTCAACCGAGCTGTTTGCGGGAACGGTTACGTTCATATTTTTGAGAGTGCCGTTATTTACGGAAGCGGTAACGGTTGCGCCGTCAAGGATATAAGCTTCCTCGGTAACGGTGGTTTTACCTGCATTTGTCTTGGTTTCGCTTACGCCCTCGGTCATTACGTATGCGCCGAGGTCATAGCTTAATACGGTGTCACCGAAGTTGTTAACGGTAAACTTCATTTCGTAAACACCTTTTTTATCTTTATCGTCACCAAGCTCGATTTTTGCTTTATCCATCACCGTGCCTTGTTTATCGTAGGTGGTGATGTATGCAGATGTATTGATAGAGTTAAGGAGATTTGCAAGACCTGCTCCCTGCTTTCTTACTGCATAGGGCAAGCCGTTTTTGTTAAGCGCGATACTTGCGGTGGACATAAGAAGCGAGTTGACCATCGCGTTTACTTTTTTGCCATCGTTTGCGATGGAGGGGAATTTTTCGACAACGTACTGTCTTAACAGCACCACAACGCCTGCAAGGTTGGGACATGCCATCGAGGTACCCGAAATACGGTCATATCCGCCGCCCGTTATCGAAGAAAGAATGCTACCGCCGTGCGCGGTGATTTCGGGCTTGATACGAAGGTCGGGAGTGGGACCCCAAGAGGAGAAGTCGGAAATAAAAGGACCGGAGGTTTGATTGCGTGCAATTTTAAGAGTACCGTTGGATGCGGCGAGCATTTCGCCGTCATCCTGCGAAACAGAGCAGACCGCAAGAGTAGCGTCACCAACGTTCATTTTAATGTCGCCCGACACGTTGTTGTAAATAATAATACCTGCCGCGCCCTGCTGTTGAGCGATAAGCGCTTTTTCCTCGAATGTATTCGAGCCGCGGCGCACAAGCACAAGCTTACCCTTTACATCAAGGCCGGTATAGTCGGCGGTACGGCCGACACCGGGAATCACAACGTATTCCATTTCGACCGAATCTTTATCGCCGAGCAGCGTTTCGCAAAAATCGTTTTCCTCGCTTGCACCGTTAGAGGATTCGAGGAAGTAAATAATCGTATTACCGAAAAGAAGATAAGGAGTTTCGGCACCAGCGATAGATGCAACCGACATAACGCCATCATAAGTAGAAGGCGAACCAACAGTACCGGTATCGGGGTTGGAGGTAAGACCGAGGTTGCCGTTTGCCTCCGAGCCGTATGCCGAGCTGTAGCTGTTGGAAGCCGCAACGACCATACTTATGCCTGCATCACGGATTCTGTCATAAATGCCGTTAAGCTTTTCCTCATCCGACTCGCGAGAGAATCCGCAAGCGGTACCGATTGACATATTGATAACGTCAACGCCGAGAACAACGCAATCCTCAAGCGCAGAAAGAATCCACGCCGCTCTTGCGGTATCCATTACGTCCGAGAATATCTTCATCGAAACGAGCTGGGCGTTGGGCGCAACACCGCGGATAACGTCATCGTTACCGACGATAACGCCCGATACGTGAGTACCGTGGTTATTGTGGGTGGAATAAACGTCGCTGTCGTTATCGGCATAGTCGAAGCCAAAGGGCACCTTATCGTTTATATACACGTCGTCAACAGTAAGACCGCCGAGCTGCTTATTTGCAACAGTGTTGCCGACAAGAGAAGCAACCTGATCATAGGTAAGACCAAGCTTTTTGGACGTGAAGTTATTGGGAGAAAATGCGGTATGGTTGGAATCCAAGCCGGTATCGAGAACGGCAACAACGATTCCCGAGCCGTCAAAGCCGGCTTCGGAGCTGTCGAAGATACCCGTATCGAAAACATTGACCTCGTTTTCAACAAGCTCGGTCTGTGCAGGCTTATAGGATTCGCCGACAATAACGTCCATACCGTTGTAGATGGACATACAAACGTTCTTGAAATCCTTTGCCTTGATAAGCAATTCAAAGCCGCTCAATACGGTGCAATACTCTTCGCCCTCTTTAAACGAAACGTTTTTCGAGCGAAGCTGATTTAATACCTTTGCTTTTTCGAGCGAAACGTTTGATTTGATTTCGGATAAAAGCTTTTTATCCGATGCGAGCGCAGAAAGACTTTGTGCCTTATCGCCTTGCTCGTAAATATCCATAACGTTTGCGGTATCAACTGTAACGATGACGGAAATTTCATCATTATCATCGATATGGTCCGGAAGCTTGAACATAACCGAATTGTTAAGGTAATCGGTGTAATCAAACTTCAAGCCGTTGTTTTTGTTGATGTAGCCGTTATTGCCCGATGCCGATGCGTTAGTATTACCAACGAACATCGCAGGGACGATAACGCTGCCCACCAACAAAACGCAAGCGAGAACCGCAGATAATACGGTTTCAAAGCGCTTTAAAAGCCGTGTGTTTTTCATAGGTGCAATCTCTCCTTACTTGTCCGATTGAACAAACAATAAAAATTCATTATATTTTACAACATTCTGTTGTAAAATGCAAGAAAAAAATTTGAATTTATTTATATAAGTAAGAAATTGATTTTTAATTTTACTTTATCTTTACTTTTTGCCATTGGCGTGATATAATAAAAAGGTATTTCACCAAAAACCGACACGGAGATATTTGAAATGACAGAAAAGGGCTCTTTGCGATTACACCGAATAATCGACATTTTTGTTGCAATTACAATTGTTCTTGCAGGTATTTGTCTTGCCTTGGGTTGTTGTTATATTTATTTTTCCGCGGACCTGACCTACTCGCGCGAGGCAGTTGCAGACGTTTTCGAAATAATTTGCCTACCCGTTTACTTATGCCTTTTCTTTGTCGTTTTGGGATTTTTGGCTGAATTACTGTTACCGAATGCGAAACCGAAAAGCAAAGCAGCGATTTCGAGCGAAAACACCGTCAACATTATTTTAAAAAAGCGAAACATTTCGACGTTCGACGACGGTATTCTCGCCGTACACTACCGCGAAAAGGGCAAGCGCACCGTTAACTCGATGATTATGCTTATCCTGACCGTCATCGCCTGCTCTGTATTTTTCACTTATGCGCTTGACGGTGACAATTTTGACAACGTCGATATAAACGGCTCGGTTATTTCGGCGCTTTGCGTGCTTATCCCCTGCTTGGCTGTTCCCTTTTTGTTTTATCTTTATCTGCTTATCGATAAGGAGCGCGGATATAAACGCGAATTAACTGCTTTAAAAGCTGTTTCCGAAAAAAGCGATGCAAAGTGCGAATACAAACCGAAATTCGAAAATTTTGATATTTTCGCACATACAGTCGGCAGATTTTTTGAAAACGCTTTTTCGGGCAAACCGCTTATCGCCGTAAGAATCGCCATTATAACCGCCGCATTGCTTTGCCTTGCTTTCGGTCTGATTTTCGGCGGCACCGCGGATGTGTTTACCAAGGCATCCAACATCTGCACCGAATGTATCGGTTTGGGGTGATTGATATGAAAAAAATATTCAAAAGGCTCGCTTTGCTTATTCCGAGCAAGCGTAAATTTATGCAGCTTTATTTCGCATTGCTTTTCAATGCAAATTTAAAGGGCTACATAAGCGGTACGATATTTAAAGGCGCAACAAAATCAGCTTGTATTCCCGGACTTAACTGCTATTCCTGCCCCGGTGCGGTCGGTGCTTGTCCGCTCGGCTCTATACAGGGTGCATTCAGCGCGGATAAGAGCACGTTGTTCTACGTCGGCGGCATACTTTTGCTTTACTGCATTATTTTCGGACGTTTTATTTGCGGCTGGCTTTGTCCTTTCGGATTTATCCAAGAGCTTGTTTATAAGATAAAAACTCCGAAAATAAAAAAAGGACCCGTTACAAAAGTCCTTTCGCTTTTCAAGTACGTTGTACTCGTATTCTTTGTGGTTATCGTTCCGTTGACCTATGCATTCCGCGACACTCCCCTGCCCGCTTTTTGCAAATATATTTGCCCTGCAGGTACTATCGAGGGCGGTTTGGGATTGCTTTCAAACGAGCTTAACGACAGTTATTTTTCGATGCTCGGACCGCTTTTCACCTGGAAATTCGCACTTATGGTAAGCGTTATCGTTGCTTCGGTGTTTATTTTCAGAATGTTTTGCCGATTTATTTGTCCGTTGGGTGCGCTTTACGGCTTGTTTAACCGTTTTTGTCTGGTGGGCGTTAAGGTCAACACAAACCGTTGTACCAATTGTGATTTGTGCGTAAAGCATTGCAAAATGGACATTAAACGCGTTGGCGACCGCGAGTGTATCGCCTGCGGCGAATGTATCGACGTTTGTCCCGTCAACGCAATCGAATGGAAGGGCGCAAAGATTTTAAAGCCCTATGAGGATGCGGTTTCCAAGACGAAGAACCCAAAGAAAGCCCGTACAGTTGTCAGAGCAACGGTTTGCGTTTTGATGATCGCGGCGCTTATCGGTGTCGGTGTCTATACCTGGTTTGACGAAAGCAACAATCTTCCCGATCAAGGCAATACCGTAGGTATGCTTTGCTACGGCGACGAGCTTTCGGTCGTGACAAAGGACGGAATCGGGAACACAGCAATAAACCCTGCGAAAACCGGAAAGATTACGGTTATTAACTTCTGGGGCACTTGGTGTACACCCTGCGTTAAAGAACTGCCTTATTTCGATCAAATCGCAACCGATTTTTCGGATGACGTGAACGTGATTGCAATTCACACAAATATGATTTCCGAAACAGCTCCCGAATATATCGGCAAGTATTACCCCGAAAGCAAAATTGTTTTTGCGCAGGATACCGCCGATGAGGGCTATTACGCCAAGCTTGGCGGCAGAGGTACTTATCCCTATACCGTTATTCTTGATGAAAACGGCGCAATCGCCGAAATCTTCGTTTCGGCATTGGAATATGACGACCTTAAAAACGCAATCGAAAAAATAAGATAACAATTAAGGGGCGCCAAATCGGCGCCCCAACATATTCAGTTTACCAAATTTAAATTCAAAAGTCAATAGTTTTACGATATAAAATGGCATTCGTTACAATTTTCTCTTATATGAATAAATTTTTATGATGCATTTTGTACAATTCGTGTATTGAAATATGATATTTTCTGTGCTATTATAAAGACACAGAAAGGGTGAGTCCAATGTACAGGTAAGCACAAGCAAATCGTTTTTAGACATTGACTGTTCGATCTCCTAAAAAATTTTAATGAAATATAATTTATATAAAATAAAAATAATTCCTTTCAGAATAGTCGTGTAAGTGAAAACGTTTTAGCTTGAATTCGGTACGTGAGGTTCGGAATCTTAACGAACCGCCGACACACAACCTTGAATAATCCTTTGGATCTGTTGCAAAAGCCGTCCCGCATACGGGATAAAAGATTTGATTAGCAGCAAGAGGGTGCAAGGCATTTCGAGGTAATTTGATAGCCCGTAGAAAGAGAGGTTAAATTGATGCTGGATATCAAGAATTCAATATAGCCCTTGGTTGTAATTATAGATTATGCAACCAAGGGCTATTATTTTGCGCCGAAAGGCGTTTTTTGTTTTTTCGGCATCTTTTAAACCTTGCCGAGCGCGATTAAAAATTCGTCAACTTCCGATTTCGTATTATACCTTGAAAGAGATATCCTCGCTCCGCCGATATCGTAGGTCCCGAGCGTATGGTGCGCATACGGCGCACAATGAAATCCGCCTCGCAATGCAAAGCCGAGCTCGTTTAACCTTTCGCAAAGCATTTCACAGTCATACCCCTTTTTGTTAAAAAGCATAACGGGAACATAATTCTTAATGGTTTGTTCGGTCGGTTCGCCATAGGTAATTATGTCAACTTTGCTTTTGATATTATCAACAAGATGCTTAAAAACCTCGCGCTCCGAAGAATCGGTTGAATATTCATCCAACGCTGCCGACCAACCGGCAATTCCGCAGACGTTAAGCGTGCCGGATTCGAGCCGTTCGGGCAACAATTCAGGCATTTCAAGTGATTTCGAGTTAACTCCCGTTCCTCCCTCGACAAGCGGTTCGATAATTATATCGCTGTACGGATTGATTATCATTGCTCCCACACCCATGGGACCAAGAAGCCCCTTGTGCGCAGGTATGCAAATTATGTCAACCCCAAGATCGACGATATCTATCGGTATATGCCCTGCCGTTTGCGATGCGTCGAGGATAAATGCCGCATCCTCGGGCGCAAGCTTTTTTAGAGTTTTTATCGGCAGAATTCTTCCGCAGACGTTTGAAGCGTGCGTTAAAACGATGCTTGTTGCCGAACGGCAGACCGATGAAAAATTATCGCAGGTCACTAAATCGCTTTTCATATCAACAAGGAATTGGCGCATTACAGTTTCGCCGTTTTTTCGTAATTTATTGACCGGGCGCAAGACTGCGTTATGCTCTAACGACGAAATGACCGTTACACCGCCTGCACGGTTCGTTCCTTTTATCGCTATATTAAGCGCCTCGGTTGCCGATGACGTAAATACAACGCATTCTTCTCGGGTGTTAAATATCTTTGCAAGCTTTTTCCGGCAATTAAAGACCGTTTCTGCGGCTTTTTGAGCAAAACTGTGTCCGCTTCTGCCTGCGTTTCCGCATTCGGAAAGCGCACGGCACATCGCCGCTTTAACACTTTTTGGCTTAGGCATCGACGTTGCGGCATTATCGAAATATATCATTTTTCGTCAATGCTCCCAATGATCGGTATTGAATTTTGCTCAAGCAATTGCATCGCCTTTTCATATAAGGTTTTATCAAAGCTTATTCCGTAACCGCATCCGCGCACACTTTTTACTGCTCTTGAGCGCGATATATTCGTATATATACCGTTTGATTTTAACAACTCCTGCGCCTTTAATGCATAGGTTACCGAAGTCAGCACAATAGTTTTTTTCATAATTTCACTCCCTGCTACAGAATATGAAACAAAGCATTAACTGTTGAATGGGATTGAAATCTACATAATTAATTTGTATAATATTTGCAACCTTTTTGAATTTTTTCCGACTTAATTAATGTACGGGCGCCCGAACACTAACGAAAGGAGGCGTTTTTGATGGATGACCGCGCGATAATCGATGCTTTTTTCAGAAGAAACGAGGAGGCAATCACACACACGCAAAGAAAATACGGTAAAATGCTTTTTTCGGTCGCTTACAACCTTTTAAAGAGCACAGAGGATGCAAATGAGTGCGTAAACGATGCTATGCTCTCGGCTTGGAATTCAATTCCGCCAAACGATCCGAAGCACTTTTCCGCATATCTCGCTACGCTTGTAAGACGCAGAGCTTTTGACCGGCTTGACCGATGCACAGCGGTAAAACGCGTTGCAAGCATCGATGTCAGCGAAGAATTTTTGGAAATGATACCTTCAAAGCTCGATACCGAAAGCGAATTTGAATACAGACGTATAAATAAAATTATCAACGATTTTCTTCGCAAACAAAAGGAATCCGACAGAAGATTGTTTATTCTTCGGTATTTCTGCTCGGAATCATTAAAGGACGCTTCGATCAAGCTCGGTTTGAGCGAATCCGCAGCGAAAAGCAAATTGATGCGGATGCGAAATACTTTGAAGGAAATTTTGGAAAAGGAGGATGTTTTTATATGAAGGACAACAGATGGCTTGAGATAGACGGTGATATGCTTGAGGATGCGTTAAATATGCAGAAAACAAACGGTTTTCGCATCCGCAGGATATTGATCGCATCGGTTGCGGCGGTTTTAACCGTTTGCACGTTGATGGCGGTAATTATTCCGAATTTGGCAGATACGCCGTTTGACGAAAGCTCTGTTAACGAATCGACACCGATCAACATCAGCGATATAGTAAGCAAATACAAAGGTCCCGTTGCCGAATGGAACGGCGGAACAAACTTGAAATTGATCGCTTTGAGCGGCGAAAAAAACTATTCCGTCGGCGGCGCGATGACAAACGGCAATTCAGACGCTAACAAAAGCATCAATATAACTCTTTCGGCATTGCCTAACGTTAAGCTCGAACGCTATACTACGGGCAAATATATCGATATGACCGGCAACGGTATCGGCAGATACGATTGGTATCAAGAGTCAACGGGCATCTACCGAGATATTATCACAGGTGAATTTTTCAGTCTATCCGATGAGATACGTTTTGCGCTTATCGGCGACGGATATGATGATCTCTGCAATGAATATCTGCTTGAGATGGCTTGTTTGTTTGGTTTTTGCAAGTTTTATGAGGATGACATCAAGCACGAAGAGGTATATTTCGAAATGGTGCGAGGCGCAATAACCTATGAGGAAGCGATAACACATTTCGAAAGCATTCCGAAGAACTTCGGATTTACCGACGAGCAAGCAGAATATCTTTTACGCTACTTTAAAGGCGAGGAGCTTGATGTCGGAAAAAAGCTGTTCCCAAACAGTGTTGACGATCAAAACGCTTTTAACGGCTACGCATTGCAGATCTATCACGCTATTCTCAGCCGCCGTTGCGGCAACGTGAAGATCGTAGAATTCGGCTCTCACGGATCAAAATGTCTATTCACAAGAGAGCACCACCGACCCGACGGTTCGGGTGCTTTCGAATGCGATCTCGGAATATACGACCGCGAAGCAAAGGAAGCAACGTTGATCTCGATCGAAGGATCCAATAACGAGGTTTTGGTTTCGATCGATTGGTTCGGTATGCAGTATACGGTTAGCGACGATTATACTATGCTTGCCTATATCGACGCTCGCGACGGTTCGCTTCGCTTGATCGATCTTACAAGCGGAAGGCACACGGCGGCTTACTTTAAAAACGAAGATAATAATAGCCTTGAGAGCTTTGAAAGCAGTGTTGAATCGGCATTTGACGATACCGATGACCTAACTCTTACCCTTGAGGAAGAGGTCGATAAAGGAGATGATTTTCCGAGCATCACAGAAATGACTGTCGGCGCTATCGGAAGGATCAATTTTTCTCCCAACGGCAAATATGCTTACTGCAAGCTTCGGAGCAAAGACGATGCTTGGATATTCATTGATACAAGCAGCTTTGAAAGCGGATCGATAAACGGCAAATTCGTTAAATTTGTCGCAGGCGGCGATGCCGTTATTATGCAGACCGAAAACGGTTTTCGCATTTACGACGTGGCGACAAGAACCGATATTACCGACCACCACGGAGTTTTATTTACACTCGCCGATCATGAAACACACGCGTTTTTTGAAATTGACGGCAGAATCGTACGCAAGAACCTGTTAAACGGAGATGAAACGGTTATTGCAAGCGAATACGACGCTTTTATCACCGATAAAAATTCGGGTTGCATTTACGTCTTTACAAAATCGGACAGAACGGTGCGCGGATATTCCGCAACCGACGGAGAATGCAAATACTCGGCAACCGTCGGCGAAGGCTTTGTAAACGATGCGCCCGAAAACGCAATATTTAACCTTTTGCTCGATCAGATAGAAACAACGCTTTTGATATCCTATTACACTCCCCTCTCGCTTGAATTTGACGAAAGCAAATTCCTCTCTATGAAGGGCAATAATTGGGACATCGGCGGCGATATTTCAAGCATTCCCGATTATGCTTATATCTATCTCCGCAGCACAAAATACAACGGTAATTATTTAGATTGCTATGACGCCGACGATGTCAACGGCGAGGTAAGCAACGCTAATATTCTCGGTAAATATCTGATGCTTGAGGATATATTGAGATTGACAAAGAATGATATGATACTGGATCTTAACGAATTGATCGAGATCGGACATTTGTATGCCGAAAGGATCGAGCCGTATATCGAAATAGATTCGATGAACCGCGTTAAG
This sequence comes from Eubacteriales bacterium, assembly GCA_045657425.1. Lineage (GTDB taxonomy): Bacteria > Bacillota > Clostridia > Oscillospirales > CAG-382 > Coliplasma. The sequence goes on along the minus strand of JAZOTA010000086.1, from coordinate 13,985 downwards.
GTTATCCCCGAATCGCTTACCGAAATTTTCGGCTACGAGCTTAACACGGGCGAGCATTTCATTTCGAACGTTTACCGCCCCGCTACGATCGAATATTCGGTCGATAACGGCAGAGCATATATGCGAAAAATGGTTGAAACAAACGTAAAAACGCTGTCCGACAATGCAGACAGCGCGGAAATAAACGCTTTTATCGAGGAAATGACCAAGGCGCTTGAAGACGATTATAAATCCTATCTTATCGAGGGATATTACCGTATGAAATACGAAATCAAGCTTGAAATACGCGACCGCATTATTTTGGAATACAACAAACGGTTTTAAAAGAGAAAACGGACGAAATTAATTTCGTCCGTTTTTTGTTGCTGTTATTATTTTGCGTCAGCAGTTATATCTGTAAGAGCGCCCATAAATATCGGGGTGTTGGTTTCGCAGTCGATTATCATATAAACAAACGGGCGGTCAAGCGTGAGCTCCCACGCGTACATCGGAGCACATTCGTCCCACATTTCGACCTTGGTGACGGCACCTGCTTTTGTACCGAGCTCGTCGACTTGGATAAAGGTTTTATGGAGCACGTCGCCGATATAGATGTTGCCGCGAGTGCTTGTTGCCATATCTGTAAAGTCCGCCTTATAGGCATCGAACGCCGTCGGCATACCGAGCGATTTCAGAACGCCGTTCATCGAAAGCTCGTATTCATAGCTAAATTTCGGCATTACTGCGTAACCGCCCTTTTTCTGTACGTTGTTAAGCGCAGATTCGATATATTCGGGCGTAAGTGAATCGATATAACTGTAAATATCGTTTTCGTTGGGAAGAAGCGCAACGAAGGAATACTTTTTGTCCTTATAATGCTTCATAAAGCCCTTTGCGTTTTCGGTTTCGATATAATAGGATTCCTCGGAATGCATCATATCGACCTTTTTGGTTTCGGAGGAAATATTTGTAAAATCACGCTTTCTTATATCCGAAAGCAAATACTGATTTTCCCATTCGGCATCAAAGCAGAGCGCATTAATAAGGTACATCACGGTATCGCCCGATATGCTGTCGACTATTGTATCGATCATTCCGTCGGTGTTGTTGTTTACCCAATCATTGATGTCCTTTACGGTTTGGGAATCGTTAAAATTCTTTTTAAATATCTGTGCGCCGTAAAAATCTTTATTCTTTTCGAGGAAGCTTTCGTTTACCGTCAAACGCTCTTCTTCATCACGGAACCAAATTGAATTTGCGATATGCATTTTGTATTTATCGTCCGAGGGAAGCAAGGAAACGTAGTTATTAAGATATAAGTTCAGTTCTTCTATCGTCATATTGCCGCCGAGAAGCTTTTCCATTTCGGCTTTGGTCTGACCCTTTGCGCCGTTTGCGGTCATTGCAAGTGCAAGCTGAATCGAAAGCGGTGAGATAAGAAGATTTTTGTTTTCGCTCGCCTTGCTCATTGCCTTAAAAAGGTCGATCGAAAGGCGAAGCTGTTGATATTCGGGATCTTGATTTACGTTGTCCTCGATTTGTGCGTATTCGGGAACTATATATCCGTCTTCTGTCAGAGAAAAATCGGCTGTTGCTATGCCCTTCTTGGTTTCGGTTTCGGAGATATGGATATAGCATTCGGTCATCAAGCGGTAGTCGCCAGGCTTTGAAACGTCATAGTAATTCGAAACGTTATATTTCTTCTTATGCTCGGATTTGGGCTCGAGAGCTATAGCGATTGAATGAAAAGCATTCGATTCTCCCTGCTCACAGACGGTCCATTTGCCGTCAACATTTCGTTCAACCCAGAACATTTCGCCGTAAAGCACCTCGTACTCGGTTTCGTTTTTCCAAAGCACCTCAAGCGTTACCTTGCCGTTATCCTCGGTAATTCCTTTGCTTTGAATCGATATGGCGGTCGCGAAGCTTATCTGCATATCCGCCTTTTTATTGTCATTTTCGGTTTGGGATGCGTCTAAGCTTGGAGATTCGGATTGATTTTCGTTTGCCGTTTGGCAGGCGGTAAGCAGCATAACCGCGCACAAAAGCATTACTAAAAGTTTTTTCATAATAACCTCCTTATTTGCTGAACAGACCTATGATAAAATCATATTCATCTTCGGTAAGCGACCAAGCTGTGCCTGTTACGGCATTTTCGAGCGATTTTTCCTTGAGTCGATAGCTTATTTCCATTCCGTTGGAATATTTAATAACGAGTTCTTGGTATTCAACGGGTTCCTCCGGGAAATCATCATAGGACGGTTTTGATATTACCGTGCCTTCCTCTGCTACTTCGTCCTCGGAAATTTCCTCATCATTAAAGAGGTTATCAATAAGCTCTTCAAGCTTTGCTACGTCCTCAAAATCTGACAAGGCAGCACAGCCGTTTTCATTTTTAAACTCGGCAGACACGACAATAATATCTGCTGTGTCAAACATTTCGTCCTCGGAAGGCGCGAACATCGCTTCCTTCGACATTTCTGTAGCTTCGCTCTTTGATATTGTGGAATCGGTAAAAATTCCCTCGTTGGGGGCTTTGTCCGCCAATTCCGCTTCCTGAAATCTCATAAGCTTCGGAAACAGCGCCGCCGCAACGGTAACGCAAAGGCAAAGCGATAATGCATAGGCGGTATATAACTTGCGCTTTCGCTTTTTTTCTTTTATTCGGTTGTCGCTTCGGCGGAGAATTTCCGCCTTGATTTCATTAAAATCTCTCATATATATTCACCGTTATCAGTAAGAATGGCGCGCAATTGATTTTTTGCTCGGTAAAGTAGATTGTCAACCTGTTTTTTGCTTTTTTTCATTACCTGCGCCGCCTCTTCATAGGTCATATTCTCGAAATATATAAGATGCACCGCGATGCGCATATCGGTCGGAAGTGTCGAAAGCGCCTTGTAAAGCGCCTTCTTTTCCTCGTCCTTGATAAGCAAATCCTCCAAGGCGGTTTCGTTAACCGAAACGTCTTTTGCCTCGTCAAGCTCGGTAAATTTTATTATATTTCTTCGTTTTATGTAATTTTTGGCGCGGCTTTTTGCAAGCATAAACAGATAGGTTTTAAGCGTGACCTTGAAATTATAGCGTTTTTTGTTAACTATAAGGTCAGATAACGCATCGATTGCGATATCCTCTGCCGCTTGAAAATCCGAAGTATATCCGTTTATGAAAATAACCAGGCTGTCAAAATATTCTTTAACGATTTCGTCAAATGCTTCTTCGTCACCATTTAGAAAACGGCGGTAGCTACAAGCACCGTTATCCATTTAAGCTCCTCCGAAGTTGCGAGTTTTTTGCTCCTTCACCTATTATACAACCGAAATTTTAAAAATCCTTATGATTTTTGCAAAAAAGGTGCGTAAAAAATTTTTCACGCACCTTAATTTCATTTAACTCTTTAAGAAAGCAACGCTTGCGCGGAGCATTTCATAAATATCGTATTTACTTGCAAGCTCGGTTACAGAGTGCATGGAAAGTATCGGCACGCCGCAATCGATTACTTCAATGCCGTAATGCGCGATATCAGCCGCAACAGTGCCTGCGCCGCCTTGATCTACCTTGCCGTATTCGCCTACCTGCCATGCAACGCCGGCTTCGTCGAATATGCGTGCAACCTTGTTGAGTGTTTCGGCAGACGCATCCGAGCAGCCGCTCTTTCCGCGTGAGCCGGTATATTTGCTTATTGCAACACCGCGGTGGAGATATACCGAGTTAGAAGCTTCATAAGCATCGCCATAGCAGGGATCGTAAGCACCGCCTACGTCTGCGGAGAGGCAGATGCTGTTCTTCTTGCACGCAAGATAGTTGGCGCCGGTTGCTTCGCAAAGCGCCTTGATAAAATCGGGATAGGTTTCGCTACCTAAGCCCGTAACACCGTAAGAGCCGATTTCTTCCTTATCGGCAAGCATAACGATAGAGGTATGCTCGGGAATTTCGTCGGCATCGGCAAGAGCGCGGAAGGAGGGGTAAGCGCAGATTCTGTCATCGTGACCGAATGCGCAGATAAGCGAACGGTCAAAACCGACCTCGCGGGACATCATTGCAGGAACTGCGGTAAGCTCTGCGGTGATAAGGTCGCGTTCGGTAATGCCGTATTTTTCATTGAGGATAGAAAGAACCTTAAGCTTAACGCCACCATCTTCATCGATAGGAAGCGAGCCGTTGATGATGTTAAGACCTTCGCCGGGAATAAATTCCGAAGCGCCCTTGCTCATCTGGTCCTTACCGATGTGGGGCATAAGGTCGGAAATATAGAAAACGGGATCGTTTTCGTCTGCGCCGATATTGATATCGATTCTTGTACCGTCAGCGCGATAAACCACGCCGTGAAGCTCCAACGGAATTGCGGTCCATTGATATTTTTTGATACCGCCGTAGTAGTGAGTCTTGAAATATGCGATGCCGCTGTTTTCATAAAGCGGTTGAGGTTTAAGGTCAAGGCGCGGATTGTCGATATGCGATGCGATGATACGGCAGCCCTCGTCAAGCGGCTTTTTGCCGATAACGGCAAACATAATGCTCTTTTCGTGGTTTACATAACTAATTCTATCGCCTGCCTTAAGCTCTTGTCCCAAGGTGAAGGGCTTAAAGCCCTTTGCAATAGCTTCACCCTCGGTATAATTTACCGCCTGACGTTCTATTTTAGCGTTGTCGATAAAATTGCGGTAATCCTTGATGAAAGCCTCTACCTTTACCAATTCTGCTTGGTCGGTGGGAATAGAATAGCTTCTTTTGTATTGTAATTTTTCGGCGTCTTTTCTTTCCATTTTTTAATCCTCATCTTTATAATAAAGTTTTTTATACGTATTGTAATTGCCTGTGATTTTGTTTACATAATTTTTTGTTTCTTCAAACGGAATCACTTTTAGGGTTATTCCGTCGTCGCTGTATTCTTGGTTTTTAAGCCAGGTCGTTACCCTGCCGTGTCCTGCGTTATATGCGGCGATTGCCGTTTCCCAATTGCCAAAGCGGTTATACAAATGACGGAGATAATAGGTGCCGTATTTGATATTCGTTTCGGGATCGTTGATTTCGCCCGTCGGCTGTTCCTCGTCCAAAAGGCGCGAAAGCCAATCGAGTGTATCCGGCATCAATTGCATCAGACCGATAGCGCCTACGCTTGATCTTGCATTCGGATCAAAGCTGCTTTCTGTACGGATAACGGCATAAATCAATGCCTCGGGAACGTCAAATTCTTTTGAATACTTTGTAACGTATTCCTCGAACTCGCGCTGATAGAACATCCTTTCGATATCGTCAACACACATAACGGCAACGGCGGCAAAGATGGCTATAAGTATTAAAACTATAACTGTTTTTTTCATTGCCTACTCCTTCAACGACGTCGCTACGCCTTCTGAAGCCTCCAGAAACGCTTCAAGCGTTGTATCGTTGTAGATAACTGTATCGCTGTGTTCAATTAAAAAGTCGTTTTTGGGCTGATTTGAGAGGCGTGAAAGCGCTTGCTCTTCGCTTATTCCGTCACGCGCGATAATACGCGCCTTGCAATAGTCATCGGTTGCGATAATCGACACGATGTGCTCGCATATTTGATCGATGCCGCTTTCAAACAGCGTGGGTGCATCAAGAATAACGGTTGAAGCTTCGGGGAGAGTTTTTAAAATTCTGTCGATCTCCAAGCGTATGTGCTTGTGTGTTACTGTGTTTAAAAGATTAAGCTTTTCTTTATCCGAAAAAACGATTTTTGCAAGCTCCTTGCGGTTAAGATAGCCGTCTTTGATAAATTCGTTGCCGAAATTTTCGCCGATTTCTTTAAGACATTCGCTTTCTTTCGAAACAAGCTCTTTATATACTGCATCGCAATCGATAACAATTAATCCGCATTCCTTTGCAACCGAACAAAAGCTGCTTTTTCCGCTTCCGCTTCTTCCGCATAATCCGATCAGTCGCATTTGCCCAAAACCTCCTCGAGCTTTTCCTTTGGAAACGAGCCAAGACGCAATATCTTCGGCACTTCGCCTACCAATGAAACGATTGTCGATTCAAGTCCGAATTCACATTCGCCGCCGTCGAGAATTATATCTGCAACATCCTTAACCGAATCGAGTCCGTTTGCATCGATCGCGCTTTTTGCGCCCGATATGTTTGCGCTGGTTGCGGCTATCGGGCAATTAAACGCTTTTGAAATTTCGATAAAATTATTGTTCGACGGAAAGCGCAAGCCAACGGTATCTCCGCCCGATACGGCTATCGACGGAACCTCGCTTTTCCTTTTAACAACCAAGGTAAGCGGTCCGGGGGTGAAGCGCTTGATAAGCTCGCGGGCAGAGTCGTCAAGAATTGCCACCCTTTCAGCCATTTCGATGCCGTTAATATGCATTAACAGAGGTTTATCGTAAGGCCGTTGCTTTTTTTCGTACAGCGCCTTTATTGCAGATTCGTTAAATGCATCGACACCGATACCGTAAACGGTTTCGGTCGGAAAAACGGCAAGTCCGCCCTTTTTAAGCATATTTACGATTTCTTCAATTGCTTTTTTATCGACGCTTGATTCGTTTGAAAATAAGATTTTTGCGGACATTTATCTCACCTCGGCATAATTGTATCACATATATTTTCTTTTTTCCACTGTTTAAAGAAAAAAACTATTGAATAAGGATCGTTTATTTGATATAATACTTAAGAATAATGATTTTTGGAGTATAATTATGCCTATTAAGATCCCAATGGCTCTTCCTGCGGCAGAGGCTTTGATAAAAGAAAATATTTTCGTTATGGACGAAGCGCGCGCGATAAGACAGGACATCCGTCCGCTTAAGATTGCAATAATGAATCTTATGCCCACGAAGATCGTTACCGAAACACAATTTTTGCGTTTGCTTTCAAATACTCCGTTGCAGTTGGATATTACTCTGCTCAACACCGCATCGCACGTTTCGAAAAACACATCCGAGGAGCATCTTGCGACCTTTTACAAAACCTTCGACGAGGTCAAGCGCGAAAAGTTTGACGGTCTTATAATCACAGGCGCACCCGTTGAGCTTCTTGACTTTAAGGACGTTGATTATTGGGATGAGCTTTGCGAGCTTGTCGCTTGGGCGAAGAAAAACGTTTATTCCACAATGTACGTTTGCTGGGGCGCATACGCAGGTCTTTATATCAATCACGGCATTGAAAAAATTGCGCTTGATAAAAAGGTTTCGGGCGTTTTCAGACACGAAACCCTTGTTCCCGAATATGCGCTCGTTCGCGGCTTTAACAAGCAATTCTCGGCACCCCATTCCCGTTATTCGGGCGTTAAACGCGAGGATATCGAAAAGGTTGACGACCTTCTTATCCTTGCCGAATCGGATGAAGCAGGCGTTTACCTTGTCGCAAACAAGAACGGACGTGAGTTTTTCGTTACGGGACATTGTGAATACGATTTTGACACATTACGCAACGAATACGAACGCGACGTCAAAAAGGGCATCAACCCCGAGGTACCGAAGCACTACTTCCCCGATGATGACCCCACCAAAACGCCCGTTTCGACTTGGCGTGCACACGCGCATTTGCTTTATGCAAACTGGCTGAACTATTACGTTTACCAGAACACACCTTACGACCTGAACGAAATGCTTTAAAAACAAAAGCCACCAATTCGGTGGCTTTTTTGTTTTATTTGCTGTATTCGGTGCCTAACAGTGCCGCGCCGATTATACCGCCGTCGCCTTTAAGCGAGGTTGTTACAACTCGGCTTTTTGTTGTTACCCTATGGGGGGTGATAAGGTCGAGCAACGCAGCACCTTGGTTTGAGATACCGCCTGCGATGACGATGGTTACGGGCGAGAAGATATGAGTTAAGCTGTCCACGCCGATCGCAAGATTACGTCCGTACTCATCGAGAAGACGTGCCGCAACCTCACATCCCTGCTCCTTTGCATCAAACGCGGTCTTTCCGTTGATTCCGTCCTTTGCAACCTGCGCAAGAATGCTGTTCGGATTTTCAGCCACTGCTTTTTCGACCGATTCGATAAGCGCGGTTGCCGATACGTAGCGTTCAAGGCAACCGTGAAGTCCGCATTCGCATTCGGGACCGTTGCGGTCAATCGTAAAATGGCCGAGCTCGCCTGCGCGGTTATTTCGTCCGCGCATAATGCGGTTATCCATAATTACCGCGCCGCCGACACCTGTACCGAGCGTGATTATTAAAGTATCAACACAGCCCTTGCATTCACCTGCCGCTCTTTCGCCGATAAGGGCGCAAGTACCGTCGTTATCAATAAAAACGGGGATGCCGAAAGCATCGTGAAGCTTACTTACGACCGGCTCGTTACGGAAAGGCAGATTGCCTGCTGTTACAACAAGACCCTTTTGGGGGTCTATTCCGCCGGCAGAGCCGACGCCGATTGCTTCAACGTCATACTTTTCGAGGAATTTGCGGCAATACTCGATAAGGTTTTGCATTATCTCCTCGGAGGTACAATCCTCGCCCGTTGGGAAACGAAGCTTTTCGGTCAGATTAAAGTCCGAATCGAGCGCCGCTATTTTAACACTTGTGCCGCCAATGTCGACACCTAATCTGTATTTCATATTCTGTTACCTTTTACAAATACGGCTTTTATGTTCAACTCGCTGTCGCAAACGATTAGGTCTGCTTGCTTGCCGACCGCGATACTGCCCGTTATCGCCGAAACGTTCAGCGCTTTTGCAGGGTTAAGCGATGCCATAATCGAAATATCGCTTATGGGGATACCCATTTTCAAAAGATTCCTTGCTCCTGCGAGCATCGAAACACAGCTTCCTGCGATTCTTCCGTCGGCATTACGGCAAACGCCGTTCTTTACAGTGCGTTTTCTACCGTCGATGATAAATTCGCCGTCGCCCAAGCCAGACATAAAGCCCGTATCGCTTATAAGCGTGATATTTTCGGCGCCCTTTAGGCGGTAGACCATTTTAATCGTCGCTTCATCGAGATGGACAAGGTCGCATATCATTTCGCAATTTACTCGGTCATCGGTAAGCACAGCGCCCAAAACACCCGTTTCACGGTGAGAAAGAGGGCGCATTGCATTAAACACGTGAGTTGCACGTGTTGCACCTGCGTTAATTGCGTTCATAGCTTCGGAATAGGTCGCATCGGTATGCCCGAGCGAGATATTTACGCCGTTTTCGGTGGCTACTTTTACCACGTCCAACGCATTTTCGCGTTCGGGTGCAAGGGTCATTATTTTAAGCATACCCTTTCCCTCATCGGCAAAAAGCTTTGCCGTTTCGGGAGTGCATTCGATATCGGGCGGATTCATAACACCCGTTCTGACCTTTGAAACAAAAGGACCTTCGAGATTGATTCCAAGCACGCTTGCGCCGACTGTTTTGCGTTCAACCTCACGCAGAATATTCTTTTCTGCGGCGACCACACGGTCGGGTGTCATTGCGCGTACCGTTGCGGCAAAGCCCGTTACACCTTCGCTTGCGAGCCATTGACGCGCTTTTGTGAAATCCTCGTCGGGGGATGCAAATTCAACACCTACGCATCCGTGGATGTGGATATCGATAAAACCGGGGATAACAAGCAAACCGCTTGCATCAAACTCGATTCTGTCCGAAAGGTCGTGCGACAGCTCGGTAATTGTTCCCTGCTCGATTCTTATATCGGTTTGCTCGACGGTTTGTGTCGAGCCGAGAAGAACGTTGCCGTTTTTGATTATCATTAAAAATTACTTCCCTTCGATATCGCGGATCATACGCTGAAGATTTTCGGTACCGATGGTAACACCCTCCATGCAAGGCTCCATACCTTCAAATTCAAGGCTTACGTATCCATCGTAACCCGAAGCACGGATTGCGTTAAGGATTTGGAAGGTGGGAACGTTACCGTGACCGAAAACAGTTGCACGGCGATAGTTGCCGCCGCGCGAGAGGTTATAGCCTCTGCCTGGGTTATACATCATACCCGAACGGGTGAAGCAGTCCTTTGCGTGGACGTGAACGATAAGCTCCATAAGGCGCGATACCGATGTGAAGCAATCCTCGTCAACACCGCCGAAATTGCCGATATCGCAAAGGAAACCGTAATTCTTGTTGTTAACGGCATTGAAAAGCTCGACCATTCTGTTGGAATCCTGCATAAGTCTTCCGTGGTTTTCCGAGCAGGTCATAACGCCCTTGGATTTAGCATAATCCGCAACCTTTGAAATTACGGGTGCGACCGCTTCGATAACGTGCTGATAGGTCTTTACGCCTTCGTATTCGGGATAGTAGCTCCAAGTAATATCGTGACGGAGAAGCGGAATACCGCATTCGGAAGCGATATCGATATGCTTGCAAATACGTTCTACCTCTTGCTCGGGGTCTTTTACGAAAAAGTTTGCGCCCGTGGTGTATATCGGCACTTCAAGGCCGACCTCTTTTGCGTGAGCGGTAAGCGCAAGCGCATGTTCACGCGGTGTGCTTCCGTCGGGAGTGGTATCGTCAAGCACGAATTCCACGCCGTCGCATCCGAGCTCTTTGGTTTTATCGATAGCATCGAAGCGTGTAAAGTTACCGTCGGCATAAAGTCGATGGTAGCTATAGGTACTTATACAACTTTTCATCATTATTCTCCTATAACGATTTCTTTGCCCTGTTCTGCGGAATCATAGATCGCTTGGAGCATTCTTTGCATATTTACTGCCTGCTCGATAGGATATTTGGTATTGTAATTCTTGTTAAGAACGCAATCTGCAAAGTGTTCGATTTCGAGCTGGAATTTATCGTTGGAATTCTTTACGGTAACGCTGTCGGTAGAAAGGAATTCGTTTCTTTCACCGTAGATAGTGAGAGGCTCAACCGATGCGCCTGCTTTCGAGCCGAAGATAAAGGTTTCGCTCTTTTCGGGGCCGTTGATTGCCCAGCTTGCTTCAAATACCATTGTTGCGCCGTTTTCAAAGTGGATAACACCTGCGCCCGAATCTTCACAGTCGAATTGATTGTCGGGACAGGGTGTGCCCTTCCATCTGCTGATACCCTTGGTTTGGTAATCGCCGATCTTATAGAAGACGTTAGCAGAAACGCGAGTGGGCTTGGGGTTACCCATCAAGTACCAAGCGGCATCGATACGGTGAACGCCGATGTCGATGATAGGACCGCCGCCCGAGGTCTTTTTATCGTGGAACCAGCCCGAGGGTGTACCGCGACGGCGAATATAGCTTGTCTTTGCATAATAAACGTCGCCCAATTCATCTCTGTCGTACATATCGCGGAGATACATATTTTCATAACCGAAGCGCGAAGGAACGGCGAGGAAGAAGATGATATTGTTTTCTTTTACTGCTTTTTCCATTTCAAGAGCATCGTCAAGACTCATTGCGAGAGGCTTTTCGCACATAACGTGCTTGCCTGCATTAGCAGCCGCGATAAGGCAGGGTGCGTGTGCATTATTCCAGGTGCAGATATCTACTGCATCGATATCTGCCTTTTCGAGCATTTCTTCGATAGAGGGATAAACCTCGGGAATGCCGTATTCCTCGGCAACTCTCTTTGCGCGTTCAAAATCGATATCACAAATTGCTTGAGGTACGCAATTATAGCACTTTTTATAAGCAGGAAGATGTCCGTGCTTTGCAATATTACCTGCGCCAACGACGCCTATTTTAAGTTTTTCCATTGTTTATTCTCCTTAAAAAACAATATTTTTAGATAATTAACATATAACACAATATCTAATAAATGTCAATCAAATATTATTTTATTTGTTAACATTTTAATATAACGCTTGACAATTTTCGTCGCAGATGTTAGACTTTTTATAGTATGAAAGGTGGTTTAGATATGAACGACAGCTACAATCTTAACAGAAGACCGCTTAACGAGGTGGTTCGCAAGCACGGCTCATCAAAACTGTTTTTAAGTGCGATTATTATTTCAATCGTTTCCGTTGCTTTGAATATTCTTTATTCGATATTTTCGGCGGTTGCTTCCTTTAACACTTCGATTCCGTTTGTTGATTTATCCGAATTTATTAATGGCTCCTACTACGTAATCATCGTCCTTACCGCTTTTATCGCGATTGTCAATTCGGTGTTTTCGTTTGTTCAATACGGTTATCTATATTCGGCTTATTCCTTTTTTTCGGGAAGGTCGGGTAACCCCAACGCACTTAAAGCCTTTACCAAGGTCTTTCTTGCGCAAATGATAATAACCATTGTTGAATTGCCCGTAGTTTCGCTTGGCACCTTTTCCGTGATGGATGATTCATACGGCATTCCCGGTATTAAAGAAGCTTTTATGGTAATAGTGGCTGTTATTCTCATCCCCATTATTGCCGGCGTGATCGTTTTGAGCATCTTCCAATACAAGGGAATTAAAAAGTCAGTTAATCACGCTATGGCGGCTTATGAAAACAGAAACAGCGGTAAGCTTAGCATTTTTGTTCTCGTTATGACGTTTATAGCTGCTGTGAGTAGCGGTTATTCAATTGTTACTCAGTTGGTCACCTTTGCGATAGCGCCGTATTCTGTGTTTGATATTATTGCCAATTCCGTCAGCACGATTGTCCTTGCTTTGTCGCTTACTGCAATTATTATGTTTATCGTGCTTATGTTCCGATTTAAGAGCGATATGGAAATTGCCAAGCAAGAGTGGTATTTTATCGAACAGCAAAAAGCGCAAATCCGTGCTCGTGAATACGCCGCTTCGCAACAAGCACAAGCAAACAATTCTTTCGATAACACACAAATATAGGTGATTTATGAACACAGTCGAACAAAAACCGATTTATGACACGCTTAAGAAGCACGGCTCGTCAAGGTTATTTTTGCTTGCAATGTCGCTAACGCTTTTAGGTGCGGTAATAAAATGCGGATATGATATTTTCGTATCTATCAATTGGATGCTGACTACAGAATCAACCGATTATTTCGGTGCGATACTCACGGTTGTATCAGCCGCTGTTGCATTGATATTTGCTATTGCAGTTTTTTACGGAACGTTTTCAACCTACCGATTCTTCAAAGGCGCAAACGACAATGGCAGTAAAATCGGTTTCACTGTTAAAATGCTTGGTTGGTCTTATCTTGTGGAGTGTGTATTTTTGACGCTTGAGATAAAAACCATCGATGGCGACGATGCGATGATAACGATTGGTATTATTATCACAGTTGCTCTTGCAATACTTTACCTGCTCTTTTACAGGGGATTAAAGGTGAGCTCTGAATATCCCGAGCACGCTATTGATAACAGTCCACGCGGACGTATCAGCGGTTTTATTATCGCCGCGTTACTTACGGTTTTGATAATCTACCTTGCAATAACTGCGGTTCAATTGTTTTTCGGCATTCGCGCGATTATGTCCTCCCCGATAACCGGGATGGAAGCAGACCGTGCAAAAGGGATTTCCGATGCCATTACAAATCTGATAAATTTATGTATTTTTGCGCCTACTATGGCAGGATACGCTTATTATCTTAAGCTTATCAAGCTATTCAGACACGACATGAATGAAGCCCGTGAAGAATGGGCAGAGATTGAACGGAAAGCCAAAAGAAGCGGGCTTTAAGCTTTAAAACGAATACAAAAAAGGCAAGTGATTAACACTTGCCTTTTTTATGTTGAATTAAGACTTATTCAGCCGCTGCTTCTTCCTTAACTTCAGCCTTTACAGCCTTCTTGGAAGTTTTCTTTGCGGGCTTTTCTTCAGCCTTTTCTTCCTTCTTCTCTTCCTTTACGGTGTAGAGTTCTTCTGCACCTACGAGTTCGATGATTGCCATTTCGGCACCGTCCCCACGCCTGGGACCGATCTTAAGAACACGGGTGTAACCACCGTTTCTTTCGTCGTAGAGGGGAGCGATCTTGGTGAAGAGCTTATATACAACTGCTTCCTTCTTGAGGAATGCGATTGCCTGTCTTTTAGCAACAAGGGTATTCTTCTTGCCGAGAGTGATCATTTTGTCAGCGAGAGCGCTTACCTCGGCAGCACGAGTAACGGTCGTTTCGATTCTTCCCTTTTCGAGAAGGAAGGTGACCATACCCCTGAGCATAGACATTCTATGAGCAGTAGGTCTGCCTAATTTTCTTGTTCCGGGCAT
>JAZOTA010000085.1:0-26595 GCA_045657425.1 Eubacteriales bacterium | reverse complement strand
TGCTATCGCACGTGCAGGCGCAGGCGTTAACAACATTCCGATAGACCGTTGCAGTGAAAACGGTATCGTTGTTTTCAACACTCCCGGTGCAAACGCAAACGGTGTTAAAGAGCTTGCGATTGCCGCGCTTCTTCTCGCATCGCGCGATATCGTCGGCGGTATCAACTGGGCAAGCAGTCTTAAGGGCACTCCCGACGTTGCAAAGCAGGTTGAAAAGGGCAAGAGCAAATTTGTCGGCCCCGAAATCAAGGGTAAAACCCTTGGTGTTATCGGTCTCGGCGCAATCGGCGGTATGGTTGCTAATACCGCAAGCGATATCAAAATGAAGGTTATCGGCTGTGACCCCTACATCACCGTTAAATACGCTTGGTCGATCTCCAATGCGGTTCGCAAGGCAGACGATTACGATGCAATCTATGCGGAAGCAGATTATATCTCCTATCACATCCCTTCGCTTCCCACCACAAAGGGCATCATCAACAAGGAAAACATCGCAAAGATGAAGGACGGCGTGCGCATTATCAACCTTTCGCGCGGTGATCTTGCTAACATTCCCGACCTTATCGAAGCGCTCGAAAGCGGCAAGGTTGCTTCTTACGTGACCGACTTCCCCTGCGAAGAGCTTTTAGGTGTTCCTCACGTTGTTTGCATCCCTCACCTCGGCGCATCGACTCCCGAATCGGAAGATAACTGCGCGGTTATGGCGGCAGAACAGCTTATCGATTACATCGAAAACGGCAACATCCGCAACAGCGTTAACTATCCCGAAATAGTTCTTAACAGAACCGAAAGCAACCGTGTTGTTGTTCTTCACCAGAACATCCCCAACATCATCACCCAGATCTCTGCGGCACTGGCAAAGGATAACGTAAATATCGAATCGCTCTTCTCGCAGGCAAAGGGTAACAACGCAGTTTCCTTCTTCGACACCAACGATGCGATCAACCAAGTCGTTATCGACGACATCACTGCAATCGCAGGCGTTGCAAAGGTTCGCGCTCTTTAATTTCCAATAACAAAACGGCTCTGATATAGAGCCGTTTTCTTTTTGCTTTTTATTCAATAAACATCGCGTCGCCAAAGGAGAAGAAGCGATATTTTTTGCTTACCGCCTCGCGGTAGGCGTTCATTGTGTTTTCATACCCTGCAAACGCGCAAACAAGCATAATCAACGTGCTTTCGGGCAGGTGGAAATTGGTAATCATCGCATCGACGCATTTGAACTTTACACCGGGATGAATGAATATCGAGGTATCGCCCTCGTAGGGGTGGATGATTCCGTTTTCATCGGTCGCGGTTTCAAGCGTGCGCACGCTCGTTGTGCCGACGGCGATAACGCGTCCGCCGCGCGCGTGCACGGCATTTATTCTGTCCGCCGCTTCCTGAGTTACTTTAATATACTCGGCGTGCATTATATGGTTTTTAAGGTCATCCTCCTTAACGGGACGGAAGGTGCCCAATCCCACGTGAAGAAGCACACGCACTATCTCGACGCCCTTTTCCTCTGCCTTTTTCAGCAATTCGGGAGTGAAATGAAGACCTGCGGTCGGTGCGGCGGCAGAGCCGTCGGTTTTCGCATAAACGGTTTGATAGCGGTTTTTATCGGCAAGCTTTTCGGTAATATAGGGTGGAAGCGGCATTAGACCTACCCGGTCGAGTATTTCTGCGAAAACACCGTTATATTCAAACCTTATCACGCGGATACCGCCCTCAAGCACGTCGGTAACAACGCCTTGCAGTTCATCGGAATAAATAACCCTTTGACCTATTTTCGTTTTTTTGCCGGGTCGGGTAAGACATTTCCAAACCTCGCCCTCTTCGCCCTCAACGCGAGAAAGCAAAACCGTTTCGA
Organism: Eubacteriales bacterium; assembly: GCA_045657425.1. Lineage (GTDB taxonomy): Bacteria > Bacillota > Clostridia > Oscillospirales > CAG-382 > Coliplasma. Next base: position 24,743 of record JAZOTA010000085.1, on the reverse strand, counting down.
CGTCACCCTCTCTGCCCTCCGCTTTGCCGAAAAGGCGTGCAGGGATAACCTTGGTATCATTGATAACAAGGCAATCGCCCTCTTTAAGGCGGTCGATTATATCGTGAAAGGTCTTATGCTCGACGTTTCCGTCGGCTTTGTCAAGACACAAAAGCCGTGACATATCGCGCACGGGCGACGGAGTTTGAGCAATAAGCTCCTCGGGAAGGTCATAAAAATAGGTTGAGCGTTTTAAAAGGTCCATAAAGTTTCCTTTTCCTTACTTTCGGAATATACTTATTTCGAGAGCGCTTGGATTGTTCCAAGGATGTTTTTGATATTATACTACATCGTCTAAAAATTTTCAACAGAAAAGGAAAATATAGCATGAAAAAGTCGATTGTTTTTCGCGGAGTTGCAACGGCTCTTGCCACTCCGTTTGATGAAAAAGGCATTGATTATATCTCGTTTGCCAAAATGATAGATTTTCAGCTTTCGCACGGAGTCGATGCGCTTGTCGTATGCGGTACGACCGGCGAATCGTCAACACTTTCGGAGGATGAAAAGAAAGAGCTTATCTCGTTCACCGTACGCCAAGTGCGCTCACGCGTGCCGGTTATTGCAGGCACGGGATGTAACGATACAAGCCGCGCGTGCAGAATGTCGGAGCACGCCGCGGCGGCAGGCGCAGACGCATTGCTTGTCGTTACGCCTTATTACAACAAATGCACCCAAAAGGGGCTTGTTTCCTATTATTCGGATATCGCCTCCGCTTCGAATCTTCCCTTTATCGCCTACAGCGTGCCTGCACGCACGGGAATGAAGATCGAGCCCGAAACGGCGGTAAAAATTGCCGAAAGCAAGCTTGCCGTCGGTTTTAAGGACGCAGGCGACAGCATTGCCGACACTGCGCGCATTATTTCGCTTTGCGGTGACGAGTTGCCGATCTACTCGGGCAACGACGACAGAATTTTGCCCGTGTTGTCGTTGGGCGGCAAGGGCGTTATTTCGGTTATGTCGAACCTTATCCCTTCTGACGTGAAACGCTTGTGTACACTTTATTTCGACGGTGATATTTCCAAAGCCGCCGAATTGCAAACGCGTCTTATTCCCCTTTGCGATGCCTTAAGGTGCGAGGTCAACCCGATTCCGATTAAAGCGGCTCTTGCCGAGCGCGGATTTTGCAAAAACATTCTTCGCGCACCGCTTACCGAGCTATCGCAAGATAACAGAAAAGCGCTTTTGAGAATTATAAACGAATTATAAAAAAACGACACCCGAAGCGTAAATATTGCTTCGGGTGATTTTTATTAAGCTCTTAATTTTTCGGCATAGCCGCTTGCAAGCTCGTCGCAACGCTCGTTATAAATATGTCCGTCGTGTCCGCGAACCCAGATAAATTCAACCTCGTGAGTTGAAAGCAATCCGTCGAGAGTTTTCCAAAGGTCGTCGTTCAGAACGGCTGATTTATCCGCTTTGCGCCAGCCCTTTTTCTTCCAATTTTCAAGCCAGCCCTTGTTTATGGCATTGACGAGATATTGCGAATCGCTGTAAAGCTTGACCTTGCAGGGCTCTTTAAGTGCCTTTAAGCCCTCGATTGCGGCGGTAAGCTCCATTCGGTTGTTTGTTGTAACCGCTTCTCCGCCGAAAAGTTCTTTTTCCTTTCCGCCGAAGACCAATATCGCGCTCCAACCGCCTGCGCCGGGGTTACCCTTGCAGGCGCCGTCTGTATAAATATCTACCGTTTTCAATTTTTAGCACCCTTTACCTTTTGAAGTCTGATATCCGTACCCAAAAAGGAAAGATTCCTGAATTCTCCCAGCACACGGGAATAAAGGCGCTCGCCGTAGGTCTTTTTCAATCCGTTGGGATTAAGATTTGACGAAATAAGCGTTTTTTTGCCGTTGACGATTCGCATATCGATAATGCTCGTTATTGCAGAAACGCTGTATTGCGACACGCATTCCGCACCCAGATCGTCAATAATAAGCAACGCGCAGTTTTCGTATTTTTTCCTTTCGGAAATATCGGCGCGATTAAAGCGAACCGCCTCTATCGTGTCGAATATCTGCTGTGCCGATTCGTAAATAACGCTTAACCCCTTTGCCGAAACGATATTTGCGATTGCGGCGGTAAGGTGAGTCTTGCCCAAGCCCGTGCCGCCGTAGAAATAAAGTCCGGCGGAATTGTCGTTGGGAAATCTTTCGGCATACATTTTGCAACCGTTAAGCAGGTTTTCCATATGGTCGCGTTCTGCGCCTTGGTTATAATAGGAAAGCGAAAAATTATCAAAGGTCTTGTCCAAAAGTCCGCCTGCAAGACTGCTTTCACGGTAGCTTTGAACCGACATAAGCTCTCTTATGCAATGGCAAAGCTTTATACCGCAATAGCCGCCGTCGTTACAGTCGTGGCATTCAAACTTGGGTACGTCGTAATCCTTTTCATATCCGTAAGAAAGAAGAATTCGCTCGCGCTCGCTTGTCAATGCTTCGTTTTCGGCACGAAGCGATTCGATGTTTTCGCCGATCATCGCGCGCATGGGGATATCACGCAAGGCATCATCGATTGCCTTGATGTTAGGTATCCTTGCATGAAGCTCGGCACGTCTTCTTTCCGATTCGTCCATTGCCGCTATTCTTTTTTCGGTTTTTATGCTCAGTGCTTCGTTCAGTTTCATTTGTTTTCACCCAACAAATCCTCAAAGCCCCTTGAAAGTGCGGCTTCGATAAATTCGTCGCTTCCGTCAAGACTGCTGTCGGTTCCCGATTTTCGGCTTGAATCGCCCGTATTAATATCCTCGACCGTGGCAAAACCGCTGTCATACCAACGGCGAAGTATCGTATTCATATAACTAATGCTTACCTTGCCCGTTGCATCAACGGTTTTTTCATAAGCAAGCTCGACAACGTCGAATTTAAACGCCCATTCGCCGAACCATTGGTCGAAGGTCTTCTTTTCCTTGCTTGTAAGCGCCCTATCGCCCATACCGCAAAGCTTACGAAGCTTTCCGACGTTACTGTTGATTTCGGCTTTACGGGTAAGATACGCTTCGAGCTTTTCATAAGTATCAATTCCCTGCTCGTATAATGAAAGCGCCGTTTTGAATATGTACTGCATATTCGCCTTGCCGTTTGCACAGCAATCCTCAACTATTCCGCAAAGCACGGGCGCAGGGATGCGCGCATAATCGTAAAGATAGAAAAGCGTGCTTAAATCGTTTTTCGTCAATACCGGCTTCGACAGTCTTTCACAAACGAATTCGTTAAGCATCGAAAAATCGGCTTGATTGATAAGCGCATCGGTAAGCGTTTGCGAATCGTAATTGCGGTAAACACTTGTGTCGCTTGCAACCTTTTTCTTTTTGCCCTCGCTTTCGGCAAAGACCGAAGCACCGCGCCAAAAGGCGATTGCCGTTTCGGTCTGCGAAACCGTCAAGCCAAGCTCACGCGCGGCATCGGCAACAGAAGAATCGGGCTCGGCAAAGAAATAAAGCAACGTTTTTAATTCCTCGGCGGATGCGTTTTTGATATGAGGCAAAACGTCCCGAGGCAGTATTATTAAATTTTCTGCGGGAGTTTTAACAGCCATTTTTCACCTTTTATGATTTTATTATACTTGCATCGGGGCTTACCGCAAGCGTCAGCTTGTTCTTTTCGGCAAGCGAGCCGACGATTTCGACGGTATAGTCGACAAAAAGCTTGCCGCCGTCCATAGTAAGAGTGTTTTCAAGATTTTTTGTACGGACACGCATTTGAAACTGTCTTTCGCCCGCACCGATAATGCAATCGTATGCCATTCCGTCGGTAAATATAAGATGCGTTCTCATCGGTCCGACGCGGTTAAGCGCAACCGTGTCGTCCTTGAACACGTTAATTGTCGTCATTACCGAATCATCCTGCTCGGTATATTCGATACAAAGTCCGCGGCGCGTGTTTCGCATCGTTCCCGAAACAACGACCTCCTCGGTTTCGGAGCGCTCATCTCCGCGTAAAATAGATGCGGCATTTATACGCTCGTTTGAAATTCGTATATCTACGGGTATTTTCATATTTTTTCCTTTTTAATAGTTTTCAATATCGATATGCACTGCGCTTACGGGAATATCTTCACCCAAAAAGCGCGAAGCGTTTTGCGAAAACAGTTTTTCGCCGCCGCTTGTGTAAAATTCGGTCTTGCCGCCGATATCGTTAAGCAAGCCGTTTTCGGTCAAAAGCGTTTTAATTCCGAACGCCGCCGCCTCGCCCGAGCTGATAAGCTTCGTTTCGGGCAGATATTTGGCAATAACGTCAGCCAACAGCGGATAGTGAGTGCATCCCAAAATAACCGCATCAGGCGATTTTTGTGCTATCGGAGCGATATATTCCGAAACAATGGTGTTGGTCGCAACGTCATCCACCGTGGGGTGCCAATTTTCAACCAGCGGCACGAACATCGGGCACGCCCGATTAATTACCTCTTCAACACCGTTCTTTCGCAATTCCTTTTCAAAGGCGCCGCTGTTTATAGTTGCACTCGTTCCGAGCACGGCAACACGGTTTTTACCGTTTTTCGCAATTTCCGCCGCCTGCTTTGCAGTTTCGCCGATAACGCCGACAACGGGTACACCCGCAACATCCTGAACGTCATCAAGACAGTTCGAGCTTACCGTACCGCAGGCGATAAGTATTGCCTTTACGCCCAAGGACATAAGAAAGCGTGTGTCCTGCAGAGCGAATTTTTGAATGACCGTCGGCGATTTTGTGCCGTAAGGAATGCGCGCACTGTCGCCGAAATATATAACGTCTTCATTGGGCATAAGCCGTCTTAACGCACCGAGTGCGGTCAAGCCGCCCAGACCCGAATCGAAAACGCCTATCGGTTTTCTGTTTTCCATTGTGTTATTCCTCGCATCCTTCTGCAAGTGAAAGAAGCTTGGTTATAAGATCTTTATATTCGATTCCGATGCAAGCCATCATTTTGGGGTACATACTTATTGGGGTAAAGCCGGGAATCGTGTTGATCTCGTTAAGGAACGCACCGTTTTCGGTAAGGAAGAAGTCCACGCGCGAAAGTCCGCTGCAACCGAGCGCCTTATAGACCTCAACGGCAAGGGTGCGGATATTTTCGGCGGTTGCATCGTCCATAGGTGCAGGTGCAAGACAGACCGATTTATCGTTTACGTATTTTGTTTCGTAATCATAAAAATCGCTGTTGGGTATTACCTCACCGCAAACCGACGCAAAGGGCTTGTCGTTACCGCAAACGGCAACCTCGATCTCACGTCCGACGGTATTCGGCTCGATAAGTAATTTTTTATCGTGCTCAAAAGCAAGCTTAATGCCGTTTACAAGCTCGTTTCTGTCCTTTGCCTTGGTTATGCCGACAGAGCTGCCTGCGTTTGCAGGCTTTACGAACACGGGATATGCATATTTTTCTTCAACCGATGCAACCAACGCATCGATATCGCAGGTCTTACTTGCGCAAACAAAGGGCACAACGGGAATGCCTGCGGCAGAGCATATCGTCTTTGTTGCCGCCTTATCCATCGAAACAGCCGACGAATAGGTATCGCATCCGACGTAGGGAATGCCTGCAAGCTCCAAAAGTCCCTGCATCGTGCCGTCTTCGCCGTTTTTGCCGTGAAGCACGGGGAATGCAACGTCGATTCTGACGATTTCAAAGCTTCCGTTTGCGCCGTCAAGCGCGATAAGTCCGTGGTGCGCCTTGCAGGGAGAAATTACCGCAGGGGTCAAAAGCGCGCGTTTTTCCTGCCAGATATGGTTGCGAAGGTCATCGGTGCTACCGCGGTAGATCCACCATTTGCCGTCCTTGGTTATGCCGACCAAAACGACGTCGTAAATATTTTTATCAACGTTTTCGGCAACGTTTGCCGCCGAAACACAGCTTACCTCGTATTCCGAGCTTTCGCCGCCGAAGATTATTGCAACTGTCTTTTTCATAATTGATTACCTCCTAAAATACGATGGAGTTGTATATTGTCCACATAAGGGGAATGGTTAAAATACATATCAAGCTTGTGGAAAGCACGATATCTGCCGCCGTGCGCGAATCGCCTCCGTGTGTTTCGGCAAGGCTTTGTATCATCGTTGCACCCGGACAGCAAGCCAAAACGAAAGCCGCCGTTTTGACCTCATCGCCAACCGGCAAAAAGGCGAACATAAGTCCGATAATTATCGGGCTGATAATTAATTTTATCGCCGCCGCTATGTAAATGCGATAATTCGTAAATATTTTTGCCAAGCTCTTTGTTGCAAGTCGCATTCCGAGCACGGTCATACAGACAACGGTTGACATTCTTCCAAGCGTTTCGATAAAATCCGCAATTGCTTCGGGAAATTTTACACCGCAGGCAAACAAGGTGAACGAAACCGCAAAGGTTATTACCGACGGGTTCAAAAATACTGCCTTGAGCTTGATATATTTTTTGTCGCCCGTCATCATCAAAAGTCCGAGCGTCCAGCCGATAACGTTCATCGAGATTGAAAACGCCGCGGAATAAACGCGTACCTCGGGCATACCGGGAATAAGATATTCAAGCAAGGGAACGCCGAAAAATCCGACGTTGCCGCAAATACCTGCAACCGAGCAGACGCGGTGTCCCAAATCGCTTTTCATCTTCTTGCGGAAGATAAGCGAATAAAGACCGATAACGGCAACCTGCGCCAGAAGCGTAACAAAAAAGAATATCCAAAGGTCACGAATAAGGATCGGCGTGCTGTCGACCGACGTGAGTGTATAAAGCGAAAGTGCAGGCTGACAAACGTAAAGCAAAAACTTTGCAAACGCTTTTATCGAATCCTCGCCCAATGCCTTGAACTTCACAAGCAGATACCCGGGAACGCCATAGGCGATCATCATAAGCACCTTTAAAGCGGTTATGGCAAACATATCAATAATCTATCCGAATAAATCTTTATTTTTTCTTGACGATCTCGTCGATAACGCCGTATTCAAGCGCATCCTCGGCGAACATCCAATTGTCGCGCTCGGTATCGCGCACGATCTCGTCATAATCTCTGCCGATATTCTCGGAAAGGATACGGTTGATTCTTTCCTTGGTGCGCTTTGCGAAATTTGCAGCAATGATAACGTCAGACGCCTGACCGCCTGCCGATCCGATAACCTGATGAAGCATTATTTCGCTGTTTTCAAGCGCGTAACGCTTGCCCTTTGTGCCTGCGGCAAGAAGAAAAGCACCCATACTGCAAGCCGAGCCGACACAAACCGTCGAAACGTCACACTTAATGCTTCTCATCGTGTCGTAAATGGCAAATCCAGCCGAAACACTTCCACCGGGAGAGTTGATATAAATCGTAATATCCTTTTCGGGATCCTGCGCTTCCAGGAAAAGAAGCTGGGCAACGATACTGCAGGCAAGGTCGTCGCTTATTTCGTTAAAAAGCAGAATTACTCTATCCTTCAAAAGGCGCGAAAAGAGGTCGTAACCGTGCTGTCTTCCGCCTTCGTTCTCAAAAAAAGTAGGGTTGGCTATCATCATTTTGCCTCCAAAGTCATAGTCGTTTAATTCTACCATATTTTGATCAGCTTTTCAATAGCAATTTATAGGACCCTTTGCAGAATAAGACCGCAATATGTAGAATTTATATTAATTTATATAATTAGTTTGACTTATTAACTATTAGAGGTTATAATGTAACGTAGCAAGAAAGAGAGGTGAACGACATGTTTAAAAAGCCGTTGCTTTTGTCCCCTGCAGGCAGCTTTGCGGCACTCAAGGCGGCAATCGATGCAGGTGCGGACGAGGTTTATTTGGGCGGTGAGATGTTCAATGCCCGTATAAACGCATCGAATTTCGACCGTCAGGCATTGATCCGCGCAGGCGAGCTTTGCCGCGATTCAAACGTGGCTTTGCATATCACCCTCAATACGTTAATATATGACAAGGAATTCAAAAGCGTGCTTGATTACGTTTCCTTCCTTGAAAATGAGGTTCATCCCGACGGCTTGATCGTGCAGGACCTCGGTCTTGCCTGCGTTTTGCGAAAAGAATTTCCGTCACTCGCATTACACGCAAGCACTCAAATGAGAATACATTCGCATCTTGAAGCCGATTTTCTTAAAAACATGGGCTTTACACGTGCGGTGGTTGCGCGTGAATTACCCAAAGAGGACATAAAGCGCTTTGCCGACACGGGACTTGAAACCGAAATTTTCATTCACGGCGCAATCTGCGTAAGCGAAAGCGGCGGATGTCTGATGAGCTCGGTTATCGGCAACCGAAGCGGCAACCGCGGCGAATGCGCCCAGCCCTGCCGTCTTCCCTGCAAGGGTGAAAACAAATACCCTCTTTCGCTTAAGGATATGTGCCTTGCATCGCATATTAAAGAGCTTTGCGAAACAGGTGTTACAAGCTTGAAAATCGAGGGCAGAATGAAAAGCCCCGATTACGTAGGCGGCGTAACCTCGGTTTACCGCCGTCTTTTGGACGAAAACCGCAACGCGACGGGCGAGGAGATTAAATACCTTACGGCGCTGTTTTCACGCTCGGGCTTTACCGACGGTTATTTCACGTCGAGGATAAACAAAACCATGTTCGGTATCCGCACCGAGGAGGACAAGCAAAAATCGCAAAAGCTCCCCTCGTTTAAAAAGGCGGTAAAGCGTCCGCCGCGCGAAAAGGTCGTTCCTCCTGCCGAGTGCATAATACCGAAGCGCGACGAAACAAAAGCCTTGCATCCGAGCAAGCAAAAGGGCTTCGTTTTGCGTTTCGAAGGCAGGTTGCCGTCGGCTGAATTTTTGAAAAAGCACGCACCCAATGCCGCGAGGATAGATATTCCGCTTCGCAAATGCACAGATTCGCGCTTTATCCCCTATGCCGAAAAGATTTCGGCAATAATGCCGCGAAGCATTTTCGTTTCCGAGCAGGAAACCGTTAAAAAACAGCTCGAGGAAGCAAAATCGGTCGGAATAAATCAAGCCACCGTTTCGTCATTATGTCATTTTGAGCTGTGCAAGGGTATGTTTTTACACGGTGATTACGCATTGAACGTGGTCAACCGCGAAGCGCTTAATTTGTTTGATGAGCTTTCGCTTTCATCGGTAATGCTTTCTCCCGAAACCGACGGAAAGTTCGCACGCTTCAGCCGTTGCGCGCTTGAATATATCGGTTACGGCAGAACTCCCTTGATGTACACTCGCACCTGCATCATCCAAAATATCGAGGGATGCAAGAACAAAAGCGAATGCTTTTCGCATTTGACCGACCGCACGGGCGCAAAATTCCCGATATTAAGCGGTCACAGTCACACGAATATTATTTACAACTCGCTTCCGGGATACAGGTTGGACCGCAAAAGCGAGCTGAAAAAAGCAGGTGTCGGCTTGATAACTCTGCTTTTTACCACCGAAACCGAAAAGCAGATGGAAGAAATCATTTCGCTTTATTCAAGCGGTGAAAAGCCGTGCTTTAACTACACAAGAAAATAAAACACACCGATTGTCCGGTATGACTTGTACTTGACAATCGGTTTTTTATATGTTAAAATAAGTTAGGTTATTATGAATATTTTTAAGGAGAACAGTACCATGAACGCAAAAAGACTTATTTCTATGTTGATTTGCTTGCTTATGGTTGCTTCCTCGTTTGCCTTGGTTGCGTGCGAAGAAGCTACTTCCACCGAAAGCACCGCAAGCGAAGACGCCAGCACCGAAAGCAAGGACTCCAGCGAAGCAGTAGATTTTGATTCGCTTATGCCCGAATTCACCTGGTCGGGCTCGGATTACGAAGAATTTGACGTTCTCGTTTATTCCAACGAAGCTCAAACCACCTACTACTGCGAAGACGTAGTTCCCAATGCTTATCCTACAACCGATGCTTCTCTCAGCGAAGCAGTTGCAAAGCGTAACGACGAAATTTTGAAAAAATACGGCGTTACAATCGTTGCACATCCCGTTAAAGACGTTCTCACCGACCTTAGAGAGGATATCTCCTCCAACCTTTGCAACTACGATGCAGCTTTGATCTTTATGCCTGCTGCAGCATCGCTTGCACAGGAAGGTTATCTTTGGGACCTCAACGAATTTTCCGATTATCTCCACTTCGATCAACCTTGGTGGGATCAGTCGGCTACCAAGTCGCTTTCCATCGGCGGTAAGCTTTTCTTCAACACCGGTGACATTTCGATAATGCCCAAGATTGTTTCCACCGCTATTACCTTCAACAAGGAAATGCTTAAAAAGAACTTCCCTGAAACCGATCTTTATCAGATGGTTAAGGACAAGAAGTGGACCTTCGACAAGATGGTTGAAATGAGCCGTACCGTTACCGGCGACACCGACGGTACCACCGGCTACACCTATGATGACACTTGGGGTCTTTCCGCTTCCTACGGCGACGTTGCCGGCTTCTTCATCGGCGCAGGCAAGAACTACATCGCCAAGGACGGTGACGACCTTCCCATCGTTGCTATTGACAATTCCTCTGCAGTTACCACTCTCCAGAAGATTCTCGAAACTCTTCAGCTTAAGGACGAATGGGTATTCCACTGCGACACCATTACCGGCGCTGACAAGTGGGTAATTTCGCTTGACGTATTCGGTCAGAACCGCGCACTCTTCAGAACCAGCGCATTCTCGGCTATCAAGAAGCTCCGTGCTTACAACGATGCTCAGGAATTCGGTATTATTCCTTATCCTATGGTAACCGAAGAACAGGATCAGTATTACACCTTCTGTTCCGCAAAAATGGCTTACGCTGCAGTTATCCCCACCTCGCTCCAGGGCAAGGACGCAGAATTCTCTGCATTCATGCTTGAAGCTATGGCATACGGCGGCAGAAAGTACATCACCCCCGCATACTACGAAACCACTCTTAAATACCGCGACCTCCGCGATGACGAATCCGGCGAAATGCTCGACCTCGTATTCAGCAACGTTGTTTACGACCTCGGTATCATCTATGAATTCGGCGGAATCAGCACTATGATTTCCGACATGATGAAGAACAACAGCACCGACGTTGTTTCTACCTACGACGGAAAATCCTCTGCTATCGAAGAAGCTATCATTGACTGTCTTGAAAGCTACGAGATCGAACAGTAATCAACTTCAAATACAAAAGAAGCACCGAAAAGGTGCTTCTTTTTTGCTTGTTTATCTGTTTTTTCTCCAAGTAGAGGGCGAAAGTGCGATTATAAGCGGAAAAATTTCAAGTCTGCCCAATAGCATCGCAAACGAAAAGATTATTTTGGAAAATCCGCTGTAATCGGCAAACCCTCCGCAAGGACCTACCGCTCCAAAGCCGGGGCCGATATTATTAAAGGTTGCAAGCACCGCCGAGAAATTCGTTTCAAACCCAAAGGGCTCAAAGCTTATGGCAAGGAATGCCGCAATAATACAAAAAACGTATACCGCAAAATAGACCGTAACACTGCTAACCGTTTGACGGTCGACCGCCTTTCCCTCGAATTTAACCGAGGTAACCGACCGCGGATGAAGCATACGTCTTATCTCGCCCAAAAACAGTTTGAACAGAATAACGACACGGGATATCTTCAAGCCGCCCGCCGTCGAGCCTGCACACGCGCCGAAGCACATCAAAAGCATCAAAACGCCCTTTGAAAGCGACGGCCACAAATTGAAATCGACAGAGGAATATCCGGTGGTGGTCATTATCGAGGACGTTTGGAAGAACGCTTGTCTGAACGCATCGCCGACACCGTTACACAGCGGCAGAATATTGACGGTTATAGACACAACGGCAACGAAGGCGATACCCAAATAAGTCCAAAGTTCGGTACTTTTTACAATACTCTTAAATCTGCCGATGATAACAAGATAAAACAGATTGAAATTCACGCCGAACAAAAGCATAAACACCGCAATGACCATTTGAGAATAGTCGCTGTAGCCGCCGACACTGTCGGCCTTTATTCCGAAGCCGCCTGTACCTGCGGTGCCGAAGGTGTGTACAACGCTTTCGTAAAGGTCCATATCGCCTGCCCAAAGCATTATTACCTGCACAACTGTCATTACGATATAGATAAGATACAAAATTTTCGCCGTGTCACGTCCGCGTGGCACAAGCTTACCGACAGTAGGACCGGGCATTTCGGCGCGCATAAGGTGGATAGAACGGTCGGTCATATTCGAAACGATTGCCATAACGAACACCAAAACGCCCATACCGCCGATCCAGTGAGTAAAGCTGCGCCAAAAAAGCATACTGTAGCTCATCGCCTCAACGTCACGCAGTATCGAGGCACCGGTCGTCGTAAAGCCGCTTACCGTTTCAAATATCGCATCGATATACGACGGGATCTCGCCGCTTAACGTGAACGGCAATGCGCCGACGACCGACATACATATCCACGCAAGACTTACTATCGCAAAGCCCTCTTTGGCATATATTACCTTGTTTTTTGTTCGGCATAAAAGCGAAATTACCGTTCCGCAAGCGACAGCGCCTGCGGCGGTTATTAAAAACGCCCATAATTGCTTGTATTCGCCGTAGATGATTGCCACCACAGCAGGCATAAGCAGTAAAAGCGCCGCTATCTGCCCAATACGGCCGAACATATAAAATACCATTTTACGGTTCATAGCTGTTCCGCCCTTTTATTCCAAAATATCATCAAGATCGAAAACCTGCGTGCCCGAAACGATAACCACCACTCGATCACCGGGAAGTATTTCGTCCATACCGCCGGGGATGATTGCCTTTCTTCCGCGCACGATTCCGCCAACAAGCATATTCGGCTTCAAGCGCAAATCCTTAAGCGGAGTTTTAAGCCCCTTGAAATCCTTGCTTACGTTAAATTCAAGTGCCTCGACGCTTCCGTCCATAAGTCTGTAAAGCGTTTCGATACTGTTTATTCCTTGGGAATTGTTGATTGCTCTTGCGTAACGTGCAAGAACGTCTGACACGATTTTTTTGGGAGAAACGATGCTTTCAAGCCCAAGCTTGTCAGCCATAACGGCAAGCTCGTTGCGGTTTACCTTTGAAATAACCTTCGGTACGTTTTGCGAAGCGGCAAATATGGAAATGAGGATATTTAATTCATCCATTCCCGTAAGCGCAACGAATGCGTCGACCGAGCCCAAGCCCTCCTCGAGCAAAAGCTCTTGCTCTGCGCCGTCACCGTGAATAACCACGGCATCGGGAAGCTCCTCGGCAAAGCTGCGGCAGACACGCTCGTCCTTATTGATAACGATAACGCGGTTACCGCTGTTTATAAGGCGTTTCGCAAGATAGTAAGCGATTCTGCTCGCACCGAGTATCATAACGCTTTTTGCGGATTTTTGAACCAAGCCAAGCATCTTCAAAAGCTTTTGTATCTCCGAGCCCGAAGCGGTTATGCCGATTTTATCGCCGCTTTTAAGCACAAAATTACCGTCGGGGATATAAACCTCTCCGCCGCGCTGTACTGCGCAAATAAGGTATTGCGCCTTGTATTTACGGCGCAATTCGATAAGCGAAAGTCCGTCAAGAATCGATTCCTGCTTCAAACGAAGCTCGACCATTTCCAAATTTCCACCCGAAAAGCTTTCGATATTTACTGCGGCAGGAAGCTTTAGGATGTTGAAAAGCTCCTTTGCCGCCATCCATTCGGGATTGACCGAAACGGTAAGCCCCAACTGTTTGCTTAAAAAATCAAGACTTTTATCGTTATATTCGGGGTTTCGGATACGCGCGATGGTATGCTTTGCTCCCATACGCTCCGCAACAAAGCAGGCAAGCATATTAAGCTCGTCGGAATTGGTTACGGCAACGAAAAGGTCTGCCTTTGAAACGCCTGCTTCTTCAAGCGTTTCGGTGTCGGCGCCGTTTCCGCAAACACACATAACGTCGTAAATATTGCCTATTTCGTCGATAACCGCAGGCGAGGAATCGACCGCAACAACGTCGTTGCCCTCTCCGGCAACGCTTGAAATTATCGATGCGCCGATCTTACCGCATCCAACAACTATCATTTTCATTTTAAAAACCTCCGATAAACGGATTATATGCGACTATTCTAACACTTTTATTGCTGATTTTCAACGGGCTGACAATTCTTTGCCGAATCTTTGTTGAGCTCATCGAGAAGCTCTTGCGCACGCTTAACGATGTATATATTCTTGTTATAGCTTACAACAAACATAAGGTCCTTTTTCGCCTGCTCGTTATCGCCCAAGCCGATATGAGCCCCGGCAGAGCAGTACGCGATTGCGACCTTTTCTCTGTCGGTTTTGGTTTTAATACCGCAAAGAAGCTCTAACGCGCGGTTATATTCGCCCTTCAGGGTATGGTATTGAGCGGTCAAAAACGCAAACGTCGTGCGGTAACTCTCTTTTATCTTGCCTTCCTTCATAGCTCCGAAAAGCTGTGCAGCCTTTTCGTACCAAATCTCGCCCTTGTCAAGCTCCTTGACCGAAAAATATGCGTCGGAAAGATTGTTGTAATAAACATATTTGGCGTAGATGGTCGCACGGGGATTTGCTTCGATATTCAGGTTAGTAAGCTCCGCGATAACACGCTCATGCTCGCCGATTGCGCTAAGCGCCGCGCATCTGTTTATCTTAACCAAAAGAAGTTGGGATTCGATGATTTTGCACTTCGAAAGCTCCCACGTTATTTGAAGCAAAGGATAGGGATCGCCGTTGTTATAACGCTCGATAGGTTCACGCATCAATGCCATCGGCGCGTTTGTGATCAAGATCGATAATAATATGCCAATAACAAATGCAGCAACCGCGGAAATTGCAATATGTATACCGACAAGCTGTCCGCTGACAATAATTGCGGCTATGACGGGATAAACGATTAATATTTTTGATAACAGTCTATGCTTTGTATAAAACCAAGCAAACGCGTTGCTTTTCATTCAACACACCTCTCTTTTCATCATTATAACACACTAAATAAATAAAATCAACTATTGACATCTTCTGTATTTTGCATATAATGTAATTATCTTCGGGGCAGGGTGAAATTCCCTACCGGCGGTACAGTCCGCGAGCGTTATGCATGATCCGGTGCAATTCCGGAACCGATCGTAAAGTCGAGATGAGAGAAGAACGTTAACTTATCGGCATTTTGCCGTTTTTTGACTCTTTTAACCCCCGAAGGAATTTCCGTTTCGGGGGTTTTTGTTATGAAAAAGACCATGGATATTAAAAAGCTTACTGCCGCGGCAATGCTTTGTGCGCTCGCCTATATCGTTATGGTGATAGGCCGTGTTCCCGTCGTTTTGTTTTTAAGCTATGACCCAAAGGACGTAATTATCGCGCTCGGCGGTCTTATTTGGGGCCCGATGATATCGTTTGCAGTATCGGTAGTCGTGTCGTTTATCGAAATGATCACGGTAAGCGATACCGCGTGGATAGGTCTTTTGATGAACGTTATTTCGACCTGCTCGTTTGCCTGCACCGCCGCGTTTATTTACAAAAAGAAACGCACCCTTTCGGGCGCGGTTGTCGGTCTTTCGATAGGTGCCGTTTGCGCGGTCGCGGTTATGATGCTTTGGAATTACCTTATCACTCCGCTTTATATGGGATTCCCCAGAGAAGCGGTGGTTGAGCTTTTGCTCCCTGCGTTTCTCCCCTTTAACCTTTTAAAGGCAGGGCTTAACGCCGCGCTGACCTTTTTGCTTTACCGTCCCGTCGTTTCGGCACTTAAGAGCACAGGGCTTATAGACAAAACGAAAAGCAAAAACGCCGAAAAGCGAAAGACGAATTTGGGACTTGTCATCCTCGCGCTGGCAATCGTTGTTACCTGCGTACTTTTCATCCTCTCGCTCAATGGCGTTATATAGTAAAATTAATACGAAACAGCGCTTATTACAAAGGTTTTAGTGCAATGGCGCTTGATTGCGATATAATCGTATTTGTTGATTTCACCGTCGCAATTCACGTCGGCTGAAAGCATTTGCTTTTCTCCGAGCTTTATCGTTTGCATACAAGCACGTTTTGTGAGAACGTAATCGTATTTATTAATGCTTCCGTCAAAATCCACGTCGCCGAGCCAAAGCCTTTGGTACGCTTCCATAGCGATGTCGGCATACATTTTATACCCCGTGTCGTTGGGGTGCACACCGTCGGGGAAATATTTAGCATATCCGCCGTCCAATCCTTGAAAATAAGCATTCAGGTCGGCAAAAACAACGCCCTTTTCCCTTGCGACCTCACGCGCCGCATCGGCATAAACCGTTACGATTCCGTTTGGACCTCCATAAGGTTCAAACGGTTTTTCTTCGTGTCTTGTAAGATATTGCGCATCGACTACGGGCGTGGGGATGTTCACAATGACCCTTGCGCCGATTTTTTGGCATTCATCGATAAAATAAGCCATATTCGCCTTATAGGTTTCAAGGTCGACGTACCGTGCCATATCTATCGCGCAGTCGTTAACGCCAAGGGATATAAAAACAATATCGGGCTTTTTATTTAAAACGTCCTTTTTAAAGCGTGTCTTTGCGGTTTTGGTGGTGTCGCCGCCGACTCCCGCGTTGATTATGTCGATATTGTATTCCTGTTCGATATGCTTTTGCCATTTATCCGCCGCAGTGATGCTGTCACCGAATGCAACGACGACCAAGTCGTTTCCGTCAGCAAGGGCGGAAAAAGGAAGAAGTGAAGCGATCATCAAGAGTGAAACGAGAAAACACAAATGCTTTTTCATAAAAAACACCTCCGAACAAGCATTATTATAGCCGAAAATTAATTTATACGCAACCGTTTTTTACGAAAACTATTGAAAAAACGCATTATTAATGTTATTCTAAAACCAGAATCTATTACATAACCATCGAAAGGAAGTTTTTGATATGCTTAAGCCCATCAGAGGTACTTGGTTTGAATTCCAGCACCACAACATCCCCGAAGGAAAATATTGGAACCCTATCTGCCGTTGGTTCACCGATGAGCAATGGGAAGCTAAGGTTGACGAAATTGCCGAGCTCGGTATGAAATATATCGTTCTCCTTACCACCGCACAGGTTTACAACGATACCGCTTTTGCTTACTTTAAGACCGACATTTATCCCTTCTACGATATGGGCGCAAAGGACCCTATGGGCGCACTTTTGCGTGCTGCTGAAAGAAACGATATTAAGGTATTCGTTTCCTGCGGCTATTACGGCATTTGGAACCAAACCTATGACAATATGATCAACCCCGAAGTTACCGCACGCGCATTCAAGGCAATGGAACAGCTTTATGCTCAATACGGTCAGTATAAGTCCTTCTACGGTTGGTATCTCCCCGATGAAACCGGTATTTATCCCTACTACGACGACAACTTTATCAAATACGTAAACACCTATTCCGCATTTGCAAGAACTATCGATCCCAAGCTTAAGATGCTTATCGCGCCCTACGGCACGAACCACCTTATCGCTGACGATAAATATATTGCTCAGCTTGAAAGCATCGATTGCGATATCATCGCATATCAGGATGAAATCGGCGTTCGCAAGTCCAAGCCCGAGGAAACTCCCGCATTCTATGAAGCGCTCCGCAAGGCACACGACAAGGCAGGCAGATCGGCTCTTTGGGCAGATATGGAAGTCTTTGAATTTGAAGGCGACGTTTACAGAAGTGCGCTTTACGCGGCTGATATGGAAAGAATCGACCGTCAGATCAAGAGCATTTCTCCCTACGTTGACGAAATTCTTATTTATCAGTACCAAGGTATGTTCAACAAACCCGGTACTACCGCTTATATGGGACACCCCGATTCTGTCAAGCTTTATCAGGACTACGTTGCATGGCTTGAAAAGAACGGCCTTAAATAATGGTACGGCTTAATTTAGAGCGTTCTCCGCGCGAGGACGCTCTTCCTCTTGAAAAACGCATTTCGGAGATAATCGGCAAGCCTATCGGCAGCTTTGATTACGAAATACGCAAAAAATCTATCGACGCACGTCGAAACAAGGTCAAATTTGTTTATACCGTCGATATTTTCGTTCATTCGGGCGACGAAGAAAAAATCGCATCGCGTTGTGGCGGCACCGTTGTCGAAGCGGAGGAGGAATATTGCTTTCCCACCGCAACAAAAATGCCGAAAAAACGCCCTGTTATCGCAGGATTTGGTCCTGCAGGTATTTTTGTTGCGCTTTGTCTTGCAAGGTCGGGTATGCGCCCTATCGTGCTTGAACGCGGCAAAGAGGTGTCGGAACGAAAAAAAGACGTCGATGCATTCTTTGGCGGCGGCGAATTGAACGAAAATTCCAACATTCAATACGGAGAGGGCGGTGCAGGTGCATTTTCCGACGGAAAGCTTAACACGCTTGTAAAGGACAAAAGCTTCCGCGGTCAGTTCGTTTTGAACGAGCTTGTCAAAGCAGGTGCACCGAAGGAAACGCTTTACATCGCAAAGCCGCATATCGGCACAGACCTTTTGCGCGGTGTTGTAGAAAATATCCGCAAGGAAATTATTTCGCTCGGCGGCGAGATTCGGTTTGAAACCTCGCTCGTCGATATCCGTACAGACGGAAGCAAAATCGTTTCGGTCATTACCTCAAACGGCGAAATAGAAACCGACACGCTCTTTCTTGCGACGGGACAGTCGGCAAGAAGCATTGCCGAAATTCTTTATTCCCACGGTGCGGAGCTTGAAAGGAAGCCCTTTTCGGTGGGATTCCGCATTGAGCATCCACAAAAGGATATCGACTTATCGCAATACGGCGAAGGCGATCATCTTCGCTTTTTGCCCCCTGCCGAATATAAGCTCTTCACGCATTGCAAGAACGGCAGAACGGTTTACAGCTTTTGTATGTGCCCCGGCGGACACGTTGTCGCCGCGGCAAGCGAAAACGAGCGACTTGTTACAAACGGTATGAGCTACCACGCGCGCGACGGCAAGAATGCAAACAGCGCAATCCTTTGCGAGATTCTGCCCGAGGATTTAGGCGACGGAATTTTTGCAGGTTATGATTACCGCGAGCGTCTTGAAAGAGCCGCTTTTGAAATGGGAGGAAGCGATTTTACCGCTCCCTGTATGACTGTGGGCGAATATCTCGGAAACGGCAAAACCGAAACCGATATTGTACCAACCTATCCGCGCGGCGTTAAATACTGCGATATTTCAAAGCTCTTTTCAAAGGAAATCAACGATTCCTTCCGCGAAGCATTGGCTGCTTTCGGCAGAAAAATCAAGGGCTTTGATTCAAGCGGTGCAATTATGACCGCAATCGAAAGCCGCACAAGCTCACCGATACGAATCAAGCGCTTTGACGACAGACAAAGCAATATTAAAGGCATTTATCCCTTGGGCGAGGGCGCAGGATATGCAGGCGGTATTATTTCTGCCGCTATCGACGGAGTACGCTCCGCCGAGGAATACGTGCTGAACTTGTAAAATTAAAACTACCCGAAGCAGAGTCCAACGGCTCTTTTTCGGGTAGTTGTTTTTGTTTATCTAAGATGTAAAATCCCCGCGATATCGTCTTTACCGACGATATAATGCTCGATCAGCTCGATTTCGTTGGCGGCAAGATGCGCCGCAATACGCTTGGTCGAAATAATATCGTCCGACGACGGGACAAGACTTCCGCTCGGGTGGTTATGCGCGAGTATTACGTTTTTACCGCCAATACGGATGATGCCCTCGGTTATCGTACGGAGTGAAAACCTTGCAGAGCTGATACCGCCGCTGAACACGACCTGTTTGCCGATAAATTCGCCGTCGGCGGCAAAATAAAGGGCATAAATCGTTTCGTTCACTCTTTCGCGATACAAGTCGAGCAGATATTCCTTTAGCTTTTCGCCCTCCAAAAGGTCTTTATCGCCCACGCAAACCGCCGAGCGCGCAAAAACCTCGCGCAGGAGCGAAAACAAAACTCTTGCGCCGTCCTTAAGATTCGGAAATTGCGTTATCTCGTCCAAATCGGCACGGACAACGCCGTTTATCGAGCCGTATTTTTCAATAAGCGATTCGGCAATGCTTTTTGTGTCTGCGCGCGGCACGGCATAAAAAAGCAACATTTCAAGCAATTCTACGTCGCTGAAATTTTTTGCGTCTTCGGAAAGAAGCCGCTTTTTACAACGGCTTCTGTGTCCTAAAATATCGCTTTTTTGTTCCTTTTCGGTTGCCATTACTTAGCTTCGGAAACGATTTGCATCGTATCGGATGCGATAACAAGCTCTTCGTTGGTGGGAATTACAAGCACCTTAACCTTGGAATCAGCCGCGGAGATATCCATGCAACCGCGAGTGTTGTTCTTTTCGGGATCGATCTTGATTCCGTAGTAGTCCATATTTTCCATTGCGAGAGCACGCAATCTTTCATCGTTTTCGCCAACGCCTGCGGTGAATACGACACAGTCAAGTCCGTTCATTGCCGCAGTGTAAGAGCCGATATATTTCTTGATCTGATATGCAAGGATGTTATATGCAAGCTCTGCACGCTTGTTGCCCGAATCGATTGCGGCGGTAATTTCGCGAAGGTCGCTCGAAACGCCCGATACGCCCAAGAAGCCGCAATTTTTGTTCATCCAGTTGCCCATTTCGTTAACGGGAATATTTTCCTTTTCCATAACGAAGGGAACGACAGCAGGATCGATAGCACCGCAACGCGAGCCCATAATAACGCCTTCAAGAGGAGTGAAGCCCATCGAGGTGTCGATACATTTACCTGCGTCAACAGCGGTGATCGAGGAACCGTTGCCGAGGTGGCAGGTAACGATCTTTGCGTTGGGGTTTCCGAGATATTCAATTGCCTTGCCCGAAACGTAACGGTGGGAAGTACCGTGGAAGCCGTAACGGCGGATGTTGTGCTTTTGAGCAACCTCGTAGTTAATGGGATAGGTGTATGCTTCAGGGGGCATGGTTTGGTGGAATGCGGTGTCGATAACCAAAACTTGGGGAGTTTCGGGCATTACCTCGATACAGCCGCGGATACCCAAAAGGTGGGGTACTGTGTGAAGCGGCGCGAGGTCGCGGCACTTTTCAAGGTCGGCGATAACGTTGTCGTCAACAAGCACGCTCTTGATAAGCCAAGGACCGCCGTGGACTATACGGTGACCGACTGCCGAGATAGCCGACATATCGGAAATACAGCCGTGTTCTTTATCGGTAAGAGATTCGACCAATGCCGCAACCGCTTGCGCGTGGGTGGGCATAGGAATATCCTTTTGAATTTTTTCCTTTCCGGTGGAGGTGTGGGTGAGCTTACCGTCAATACCGATACGCTCGCAAAGACCTTTAGCGGCAACCTCTTGCTTGTCCATATCGAAAAGCTGATATTTAAGTGAAGAGCTGCCTGCATTTACAACGAGAATATACATAATTACTCCTTAACTTGACATTTTATATTTTTTTCATTATACTACCTTTATAAATGAAATGCAAGGGGGTTTTGATGCGAAATGAAGCAAAACGGCACAGTTTCGGTAATATGCGAATATAATCCGTTTCACTTCGGACACGAATATCAGCTTCAAGAGCTAAAAAACCGTTTCACACATATCGTTTGCATTATGAGCGGCGACATTGTACAGCGCGGAAGCGTTGCGGTTGCCGATAAATATTTACGTGCCGAGGCGGCGCTTAACAACGGCGCCGATTTGGTGCTTGAGCTTCCGATTCCCTACTGTTGCTCGTCCGCGCGTGATTTCGCTTCGTCGGGCGTTTACATCGCCGATGCGATAGGAAGCGATTTTCTTGCATTTTCGGCAGAGGACGAAAGCGAATTGCTTTTAAAAATCCACGAGCTTTCCAAGGACGAAAATTTCAACGCCGAGGTACAGGAATCGGTCAGACTTAATAAATCGCTTTCCTTTCCGCAAGCGGTCACAGCGGCAATCGAAAAGCATTTGGGATATAATGCCGCCGAGGCGGTAAAAAAACCGAACAACATTCTTTCGCTTGAATACTTAAAAGCGCTTGAAGGTACGTGCGTTACACCCTTTACCGTAAAAAGAAATCCCGATTTTGAATCGTCATCGATGATTCGCGCAAGAAAAGACGGGGATTTAATGCTTTCGCTCATTCCCGAAAGGAGTGCTTCGGTTTTCGGACGTGAATTGGGAAACCGTTTCCCGAGAGATGAAAAGAAATTGGATGCTTATTTTGTCGCAACACTCCGCAGGATTGGCAGTTTGAATCTTCCGACCGACGAGCTTTATTCGGTTCCCCAAGACCTAATGAAAAAAATTCTTCAAGCCGCAGTAAAGCATTCCGAAACCGAAAAAATAATTTCCGCGGTTGCCGATAAATGCTATACCCATGCCCGTGTGCGCCGTGCGATAAACGCGCTTGTTTTCGGCATAACGGCAAACAGGATTGCGAAAAAACCGCCCTATACGACCGTTCTTGCAACGAACGAAAAGGGTCGCGAGGTTTTGAGAAAAGCAAAGGCGCTTAAAAAAATCGATATAGTAAACAAGCCGGTTCGTGCGCTTGAGCTTGGCGAAGCTACAAAAGATGCCTTCCTTTTTGCAAAAGGAATTGAAGATATTATTTCGCTTTCCGAACCGACACCGTCTCCTGCCGATGCGGGAAGAAATCCTTTTATAGGAGAATCGCTATGACAAGACATTTATTTGTGCTTAACCCTGCCGCAGGAACAAAGGACCGCACGGAAAAGCTAAAAGAGGCGATAAAACGCTTAAAGCTTAAGGATTCATACGACATTTTTATTACCGACGGCGTACGCGCCGCCGAAAACGAGGTTTGCCGTTATATAAGCACGCACAATGGCGATTTCGTACGCATTTACGCCTGCGGTGGCGACGGTACTCTTTCGGAGGTAACAAACGGAGTTTACCGCTCGGGCAGTAAGGATTGCGCCGTTGCGGTCGTGCCTATCGGCTCGGGCAACGATTTTGTAAAAAGTCTTGGTATCCCTGCCGAAAGCTTTCTTGACCTGCAGGCGCTTATCAAGGGCGACTGCATCGACGTTGACCTGCTTTTGGCGAAGGATGCCAATAACGACGAGCGCGTAAGCCTTAACATCATTTCCGCAGGATTTGATGCCGCTGTTTGCAAGGGGCAGGAGAAAGTCAAAAAATGGCCGTTGGTAAGCGGAAAAACGGCTTACAATATCTCGCTTGTAAAAAGCGTTTTCACAAAAACCAAGCACTATTTCGTGCTTAACGTCGACGGACAGCGCTTTGGCGACAGCGCAGGACCTTATCTTTTCGCAATTGCGGCAAACGGAAAATATTACGGTGGCGGATTTAAGGCATCGCCCTATTCCGATATTTCCGACGGATTTATGGAATTTATCCGTATCGACACAGTATCGCCGGTTAAGCTTTTATCGTTGGTCGGCAAATTCCGCGAGGGCAGACATATCGATGAATTCAAGGACATCGTTGCCACAAAGCGATGCAAAACGATGCAGTTTGTTTCCGACAAGCCGATAGATATCAACCTTGACGGCGAAATCGTCCCGATGAAGAATCCCACGATTAAGATTCTTGAGCACGCAATAAAGATTATTATTCCGAAAAACGAAGATTAAATTGTAAAATTTTTAACGCGGATTTTTGTACTCCGCGTTAATTTTTTTGTTACCTATTGAATGTTTTAAAACTATATGTTAATATTAAAATAGCTCAGAACGAAAGGAGCGATAATATAAATGCTTGAAATAAAAAATCTTTGCTTTTCCGCAACCGACGGCGCGGAAAAGATCGATATACTGAAAAACATTGACCTTACTGTAAAAGACGGCACTTTTTTGGTGCTTACAGGTCCTAACGGCGGCGGTAAAACCACGCTGGCAAAGGCAATTTCCGGTATAGTTCAGCCGACAGGCGGTCAAATTTTGTGGAACGGTACCGATATAACCTCTATGTCGATAACCGAGCGCGCGCACAACGGCATAAGCTATGGCTTCCAACAGCCTCCCCGTTTTACGGGTATGACTGTAAAGGCGCTTTTGCAAATCGCGGCAGGCGGAAGAAAGCTTTCGCGTCTTGACTGCTGTAACTATCTTAACAAGGTCGGACTTTGCGCCGCAGACTACGTTGACCGCGAGGTCGACACATCCCTTTCGGGCGGCGAGGTTAAAAGAATCGAAATCGCAACAATCCTTGCGCGCGGAAGCGGCTTGATGATATTTGACGAGCCCGAAGCAGGCATTGACCTTTGGTCGTTCGCAAAGCTTACCGAAACCTTCCGTGAGCTTCACAAGGAAAGCGACGCTACGATTATAATTATTTCCCACCAAGAGCGCATTATTTCGCTTGCTGACGAAATTTGTGTGCTTTCGGGCGGACAGATCGCGCAACACGGTCTTCGCGATGATATCTTCCCCAAGCTTATGGCAGGCGATATCAACTACGGCTGTGAATATATGAGAAAGGGCAACTGATATGGACAAGCTTGATTTCACTCTTCTTAAAGAAATTGCCCTTATGGATTCCATCCCCACGGGGGCATACAATATCCGCAAAAACGGCGGCTCGGCAGGAAGATTTTCCACCGAAAACATCCGCATTGACAATAAAACCGACAAGCCCGGTATCGATATAAACATCAAAAGCGGTACAAAGGGCGAAACTGTTCACATCCCCGTTATTATCACCGATACGGGATATTCCGAAACAGTTTATAACGATTTCTTTATCGGCGACGATTGCGACGTTACCATTATGGCAGGCTGCGGTATTCACAACTGCGGCGACGGTGAATCGCGTCACGACGGTGTTCACACCTTCTATATCGGCAATAATTCGGTAGTGCGTTATGCAGAACGTCATTACGGCGATGGCGACGGCAACGGCGAGCGCGTTATGAACCCCGAGACCGTGGTTTACGCAGGTGAGGGCTCGACCATCCAAATGGATACGACACAGATACGCGGAATCGATTCG
>JAZOTA010000084.1:0-14337 GCA_045657425.1 Eubacteriales bacterium | reverse complement strand
CAATGACGAAAACCCTGAAGGCACTACCGTTAACCCCCTCAACGACGGCGTTATCATCGCTTCCACCTTCACCGAAAAGACCACCGCAAGCTCGGCTGTTAAGGAAGATGACCAGATTATCTTTGAATTCACCTTCAAGGTACTTGACGGCGCGAAGGGCGAACTTGGCTTTGTAATTCCTCACGCAGAAACCGAAGCTGCTCATAACACCAAGACCGGCATTGAACTGTACGCCGCAAGCGGAAGCTATGCAATCACCAAGGAATTCAAGGAAGCTACTCCTGACGTTTCCGATCCCGACGTTTCCGATCCCGAAACTTCTGATAAAGAAGACACCGAACCCGGCGACGCTTCCAACATGATCATCTTCGCGATCATCGCTCTCGTTGCAATCGCAGGTTCTGCTGTAGTTATCAAGACTCGCAAATAATTCAAAGCAATAAGCTTTTAAAACGAAAGAAGACGGTTTTTACACCGTCTTCTTTTTTTGCCGAGAAACCGAAAAAAATTACAGAAAAAGTTATGAATATATTCATAAAAAAACAAAAAAGATATTGCAAAAAAATATTTTTTGTGGTATTATAATAAAGTAAAATTGCCATAATTATTGGCAAAATACCAACTCCGCTTGTTCAGAAGGATGTTCCAACCTCCTGGACTTGGAGAATAAAAATTTACAGGAGGATATTATGGAACACAAATTCTCGTTCAAAAAAGTTTTGAGCATTCTCGTGGTTCTCACTATGGTGTTCAGCTCTGTTGCAGCGTTTGCATTCTCTGCTAACGCAGAAGGTGAAGATGTAATTCTCATCGACGCTATCAACGCAGCAAGCTGGGGCGAAGATGAAGTACCTTTCGCACCTATTCTCGTTTACGGCACCGACAAAAATGTTGGCGAACTCATTGGTGGCGTATGGAACGCTTGGTGGCTTAAGATCATCGCTACATACGATGAAGCAACCGATCTTTTCACCGTTGAAGAAAAACTCGCTAACGATGGTAACGAAGCTTATGCAAATATCACCCTTGGCGAAAATCAGGTTATGATTCTCGTTTACACCGGCGCAGAAGCTTTAGTTCGCACTACCTGCGACGCTGCAGAAAAGGTTCAAGTTGGCGACACTCTTAAAGCTACCGGCTTTGATTTCACCAACGCTTCCGCAGCTGATATCGCAACCAAGGACGGCGATAACTTCACATCTACCGTTTACTTCACCCTTATCGCTAAGGAAGACGAAGTTAAGGTTGAAAACGTAGCAGCAGGCAAGTCCTACACCGTTTCCCAAATGTTCCGCCAAGGCGGTAGAGAAGCAGGTTGGGGCTGGGACGAAAACGCTCCCATTAGTTACCCCGATGAAGATGGCAAGACCATGACCGACGGCGTTATCGCTGCAACTGATGCTGCATACGACGACGCTGTTTGGGCAGGTTGGAACCACAACGCTCCCGATTACAAGGAACTCGGCTATTCCTGGATCACTGTTGACCTCGGCGCAGCTACCGATATCGCTGAGGCTGTTATTTACCTCGGCGCATCCGGTCTCGGTCAGGGCATCGGCAGTAAGAATATGACCGTTGAAATCGCAGTTTCCAATGACGGCGAAGAATTCGAAGTTGTTGGCAGCGCAGTTCCCGAAGATTCTGAGGAAGTATCCTCCATTAAGACCTCTGTTAAGTTCGAATCCGCAGTAAACGCACAATACGTTCAGTTCCGTATGGTAAGAGGCGGCTGGATGTTCGTTTCCGAAGTTGAAGTTTACAACGTTGGCAGCGGCAGCACCACCACTGTTGTTGAAGAAAAGATCGACGTTGACGGCGACCTTTCCGACAACGGTTGGGCAGCTGACGGCTGGACCGAAGTTACTCCCGACAACGGTTACTGGCAGGCTGTTCCTAAGACTGAAGACACCCTTTCCTACAAATATCAGCTCCGTACCGATGACACCAAGCTCTACGTTGCACTCGAAATCGATTGCGCAGCAGTAGCAGGCGGCAACGGTTCGGGCACCAACGTTCGTTTCTGGATCAATTCCAATGACCAAGCTACCGTTTACACCCACTTCTATGATGTATTCGTAGACGGCAAGGGTGCTAAGTATAATAAATCTACAACCACAAACGATGGCGCTGCAATCGAAAACAGCACCATCAACGCAGTTCTTACCTCTGAAGGCGAAAAGACCTACGTTGAATTCTCTGTAGATCTCGCTGAATTCAACGGCGCAGAAGGCTTCAACTACTTCATCTGCGTTTCCAATCAGATCAACGAAAACGTATGTCTCTACTACCCTGCAAATGCTGAACCTGCAGAAGGCGAAGCACGTATCGACAAACTCCCCTACAAGGTATGGAACGCAGAAGTTCAGGCAACTGTTGACGTTGAAGATATCAAGCTCGGCGAAATCGAAGTTGAAATCGGCGGCGGTTCCGACACCTCCAAGCCCGATGACGAAAAAGAACCTGGCGACGCTTCCAACATGATCATCTTCGCGATCATCGCTCTCGTTGCAATCGCAGGCTCTGCTGTAGTTATCAAGACTCGCAGATAATTAAAACAAACAAGTTTTAATAAATAAAGAAGACAGCTTCGCGCTGTCTTCTTTTTTACGTTTTTTAATTGTTAAAGCGATTTTTCAAACGCCTCAAAAAGCTTTAATGCGGTCTTTTTCATTCGTTCGCTCGAAACCTTTAACACCTTGCGGTCGTATGTCAAAAGCCCGTTCGTTTCATCCTCAACGTCGCTTACCTGGGTGTAAACCGTCGCGCAAAGTCCTTTATCTATTGCAGGAATGACTTGATTTTCGTAAAGCTCTAAAAGTGCATTTTGATAATCTTCGATTTTTTCAAAGCTTTTGTAGCCGTAGTTCTTATCAAGATTAAAAACATGCCCATTAACGCGGTGAGAATAGCCACCGAATTCAGACAGCACTATTGGACGGTCGGATTTTTTAAGCTTTATGGGCTTGAAATAAATATGCTCGCTTTCAACGTCGGTCTTCTTTGCCTTGAACCAACCCGAGGTAGTATCGAAAATACGCGTTTTATCAAGCGGCTTCAGCTCGTCATAGCAGCCGTCGGCATCAAACTGTCCCCACCCCTCGTTAAAGATAGTGTAATAAACAACGCTCGGGTGGTTGTAAAGGCTTTTAATAATACCCTTTGCAGTATCCATAAAAAAACCGCGTCTTCTTTCGGTCGCCTTGTGGCTTATCCCCTTGCGAAGGAAAACAGTCGGCAACGCGGTATCGATAAAAAAGCTGTATTTCCCGTTGTTAATAAAATCCTGCCAGACGAGCATTCCGTGGATATCGCAATAATAATAGAAAAGCGCGGGCTCAAGCTTAATATGCTTCCGAAGCATATTAAATCCGCATTGCTTCATACGGACGATATCGTCCTCAAAGCCTTTGGGCGTTGCGGGAAGAAAGATACCGTCGGGGAAATAGCCTTGGTCGAGCAAGCCGTGCATAAATATCGGCTTGCCGTTAAGACAAATAAGCTTTTTACCGTTAATTTCCTTTATCTCAACAGTCCGCAAGCCGAAATAGGATTCAACCCTATCCTCGCCCGAAATCACCGAAAAATAGTACAGATGCGGATTATCGGGCGTCCAAAGGACGGGATCGTCTATATCAATGCGGACTTTACTGCCATTAAAGGAATATTCCTTTTCGCCGAGAATAATGGTTTTTTTCTCCTCGCCGCCGAACACCTCAATATCAACGCCGTTTAAGTCGGGGGTGACCTTAATGTCGGTTATATAGCTTTCGGGCACGCTTTCGATCCAAACAGTTTGCCAAATTCCGCTTATATTAGTATCCCACATACCGCCGCGTTTTTTTGTCTGCTTACCGTAGGGCAAATCTGTATCAAGCGGATCGGACGCGACGATGCGAACAGAATTCTCGCCTTCGCACAGCAATTGGGTAATATCATGCGAACTCGGCAAATAACCGCCGAACCAACCAACGTTTCTGCCGTTAACAAAAAGCTCCGCGTGTTGGTCGCAAGCACCTATATTCAAAATTATTCTTCCCTTGTTAAATCCGTCGGGCAGGGCGAATTTACGCTCGTAAAAAAGAAGATCGTCATCTTGAATATCGGTCTGTATTCCCGAAATTCGGCTTTCGGGAACAAAGGGAACAAGAATCTTGCCGTTATGGGTAATCCTGCCGTTGTTTCTGATGCTGAAATCCCAATATCCGTTCAAGCAAATATAAGAATCCCTTTTCAATTGAGGTCGGGGATATTCCGAAAAAGGTATCGCTTCATTTTTAAGCTCGGCTTCATATTCTGTATAAAGGTCGACTGTTTCGATTTGTTTTGTGCCCATATTCTTCACTCCGATAGTTACTTGCTTTATTATACACCTATGGAAACTTTTTTGCAACCTATTAATTACTCATTAAGAACAAATGAATTGTTTGTAAACTGTTGCAATTCAGACTCGAATATGGTAGTATTATGTCGGCTTGAGTCAATCAATAACAAACAGGAGAAAATCGATCATGAAAAAATCATTCGTAATTCTTGCGCTGATCCTTGCTTTTTCAATGCTGTTTTCGGCTTGTACAGAAGGAACGGTTGAAGTAAGCACCATCCACAGTGATTTCGTTTGCGTTTTCGTTATCAATCAGGTTAACGAAGAACAAAAGCTCAACGTTTCCTATAACAGCGATGAAACAATCGAAAAGGTTGAGATCACCGTTAAGCATGGCGAACAAGTAGTTTCCAACAACGTTTTTGAAGGCGAAGCTCTTAAAAACGGCAACGTGGATATCGACGCTTATTACGGCAAGCATACCGTAAGCATCCGCGCTACTTCTCAAGCAGGCGGTGTTGCAGAGGTATTTAAGGAGGTTACTCTTTCTGCAAGTGAATACGTTATCGCGCCCATTTCCGGCTCGATGCCCCAGCTTTATTTCACTCTTAATATGAAAGAAATCACCAACGACCACCAAATCCCCGCATTCGTTTGGCTTGCTCGTCCCGACAGCTGGAACTGGGATAAGCTTCCCGAAAACGTTTATGCAATGCCCAACGCTTCTATCGAAGAAGTTCTTACCCACAACAATTACGATAAAATGGTTGCGGCTACCGACGCTTATATCGAAGAGCTTTACAGCATCAACAGCGGCTCGAAGTTCAACCTTTATATCAACGACTACAATTCCTACCTTTATTTGAAGCTCTTGGCAGGTAACGGCATCCCCGAAAGCAACTATTACGTTACTCTCCTTTCCGACGGCGGCGCTTCTTATGCCGATTTCAACAAGGCGTTCAATATCGAAGAAGAAGGCTTTGATGCCGATGCTAAATATGCAGAAATGGCAGAAAAGCTTAAGACCCTTTACACCGAGGTACGCGAAGCCAAGGATTACGACGGCGGCAGCAGCTTCTCGGTAAACGGCGAAACCTTCAGACAGTATTCCTTTGTTGCGGCTAAGGAAATGAACAACGTCGAATGGTGGATTCTCCGTCCGCGTGCAGGCGTTCTTTGCTCCCCCGATGAAGAATTCATCAATATGGTTCTTAACGACGACAAAAAAGAAGGCGTTATGGAAGAACGCAACTTCGCTAACCCTCTTAAGGGAATGACAGACGACGAAAAGACCGCTCTTAAATCGCTTTACAACTTCAACAACGAAATGTTTGAAGCGGCTGACGAAGCAAACAAGAAGGCGATGATGATTCTCGGCTCGTGGGCATATGCAGAAAACGAACCCGATTTCAATGACTACGTAAACCTTGTTAAGGCGTACTACGGCGAAGAAGAATTCGTTTACTACTACAAGGGACACCCCAACACCCCGACAAGCAACCATCCCGACAAGCAGGATCAGCTTGAGGATCTCGACCTTATCGACGTTGAATCCTCGATCAATGCAGAGCTTATCCTCTTCTTCTACCCCGACATTTATATGTGCGGCTACAACTCCTCGACCTTTATGTCGGTTGAAAGCCCCGAAATGGCTTGCGCGATGTTCAATATGACCTATGAACAGGCAAAAGCAAACGAAGGCACCGAAGGCTACCGCGAGCTTATCGGTATTTATCTCTCGAAGATTACCGAAGAATCCGCTTACGCAAAGCATTGCGACCTTGAAGAAGGCAACTTCTATCTCGTTGAATTCAACAACGAAAAATCCAATGCCGCTTACGGTATCTATAACGCAGAAGAAAACACCTTTAAGTACTACACTGCAGAAGGCGCAGAAACCACCAAATAAGCAAACAAAAAAGACTCGCAGGGCTTACAACCTCTGCGAGTTTTATTTTATTCAAAATCGATAGCTTTAATAAATCGGTTGTAAAATTCTTCGCTTCCGCCCAATTGGATATGCTTTGAATTCTTTGCGATTTCTTCGGTTTTTTTGATTTTCGCATCGTCAAAAAGGATGTCGACCGCACCCTTTAAAGCCGCATTGCCGATACATTTTGCTTTGTTTTCAAGCCCCTTGGGTATCAAGCCGATTTTTACTGCCGATGTAATCGAAAGATTGCTGCCGAACGAGCCGGCTATTAAAAATTCGTCGACTTCTTCGATTTTCGTGCCCGTCGATTCAAGAAGCGTTTCGATTCCTGCGCGTATCGCCGCCTTTGCAAGCTGTAATGCGCGGATATCGTCTTGCGTAAGCTCGATATCTTTTCCGTTTGCGGTTAATATAAGCTTCTTTTCGACATAGCCCGTTTTATCGATATAGCCAAGCTCCAAAAACGAAGCGACCGCATCGATAAGTCCCGTTCCGTTAATGCCGATTGCAGATTCGTTTCCAACGGTTTCGGCAAGAGGCAAGCCGTTTTCAACCCTTACTCTGTTCACCGCACCGCGAACGTTTTGACAACCACAGCTTATCTCCCCACCCTCAAAGGCGGGGCCTGCCGCCGCAGAGGTAGTGATAAGAGAGCCGTTTTTCCGCAAGGCAATCTCACCGTTTGTACCGATATCGCAAAGAAGAACCGTCTTGTCACCATCACACATTCCCGATGCTAGCAAGGCGCAGGTAATATCACCGCCGACATACGCGTTCATACAAGGCGTTAAATAGGTCTTTTCGTCAGCCCAAATTCCAAAAAGCTCGTCCGCTACAAAGGGATAGCGGGATATCGATTCGGGACTGCGGTTTGTTAACAAATACATCATCGCCGTGTTGCCCGTAATAATCGCGCGGTTGATATCATTCTTTGAACGGTTAACTCCAACGCATAAACGCGTTGCCAAATCTTCGATACAATTAACGATACCATCGCGTAACGCTTCACCCTTGCCGTGCAAAGCGGCATCGATCCTGCCGATAACGTCGGCGGAAACACTGCGTTGCGGATTAACCGCTTCGCTTTCCGCCAAAAGAGTGCCGTTACCGTCAAAAAGCTTTATCGCAACCGTCGTCGTGCCAATGTCTATCGCAACGCCAAGCCCCGACCAATCGCTTTTCTTTTCATACCCTTTTGCTTCATCGCTCTTATCAAAAACGTATTTACCGCTTTTCAATTCAACGAAAGCATCGCCGAGCAGTCTTGTTCTGCAAGAAAGACGGCAATTAAGCTCGACCTCCCTATCGTCGGGCGGAGTAATCTCGCCGCTTACGTCAACGGCACATTTACCGCAAATGCCCTTGCCGCCGCACGGCGAAGCAACGGAATATCCGTTATCTGCCAAAACGTCACGCAAGATCGGCGTGCCGAAAAATTCAACGGTTATTACATTTTCGCCGTTTTTTATCGTCAGGTACGGCATATTTCTCCCCCCAAAGCGGTTTATTAAGAATATTATAGCGAAATCACGAAGAAAAATCAATATTTCTTTTGATTTAAGGGCTTTTCATATCATACCCCGACGCAAAATACAAGTCTTGTTTTAAAGTTTTTTTCAAATACAATAGTTTTTGAGGTGATGATATGAGCAGGCTTGAATTATTCAAATCAAACGGACTGATGCTACGAAACGCAAGCAACATACTCAAATATAACGAAATAAGTAAAAATTTCGGACTCGTGCTTACGCAAAAGCAAGCGTTAATGCTCGCAAACGTGCGTGCCGACGAGCTTAGATACCACGGCAGACTCGAATTCGGCGAGGGAATATTCGGCAAGCTTATCGAATCCTTTTGCGATTCGCCTTACATAACACAGCAAAGCTATTTTGAAACGCTTTGTGCATTGACCGAAATTTTTTATTACTATAAAAACGAAACCGAGGAATATTTAAGCGATGCCGAGCTGATCGACTGTATGAAACGATATTTTAACGGAAGCTGTAAAGGCTCGATAGAACTGCTTTCCACGCGCGAAATGGAAGAGCTTGCAAGGAATTTAAAGAGATGAATATTGAAAAATTTACCCTTATCAAACGACAAGAGCTTGAAGAAAGCGCATATTTCGAGAGTCTGCTGGAAAAAGCACTTGAGCTAAAGCTTATAACCGATAACGATATCGAAGCCATTCAAGACGAATGCTTAAACCTTCTCGCGCATAATCTCCGCCGCGCTTACGGCGATATGAGCGATTCTGTTTCCGAAGAACGCGCAGAATCGATGATGGATTCTGTTATTTACACACTCGGTGTCGGATTAAAGACCTTTGTTTATCCCGACGAAGCATTGGATTTTCTTTTAAAAAACGGCACCGATACCCTTTATTTACGCGGTATTAAAAGAATCAACGAAATGATTTTGGGTATCAAGGAAATGCTTGACATTCTGCAAAATACACTTCCGCCAAACGCGGAAGTTAAACTTATCTACACGGTTACAAAAATACTTCCGATGTTTTTAAAAAAATACAATCCCGAAATCGCGGCTCACGACAGTGTCGTTTTGCCGATCTATCCCGTTGATTTTAATTTTGAAAAATATAACGGCATCGAATATATTTTCGCATATACGGCAGCGCTTTTAAGGAAAACAGAAAAGCAGGCATAAGCCTGCTTTTCTGTCTTAATCATAATAGTTTGTATATTCACTGGTCGAAAAGTTAGTACGCTTTCCAAGTATTGATGCCATAGCGATAACCATATAAGCGACAATACCGTAATGAGCGCAGATCTTATATCCGGGTGCGCGGTTGGGCGTACAGTATAACATATTGTTGCCCGAAATGTATTCCACAATCTGACCTTCGGTAAACAGCAACAAAAGCTCGTTCAAGCGCGAAATCTCAACGCCGCATTTTTCGGCAAGCTCGTTTTTCGAAAGTCTGCCGTGACAGTCAAGTGCTTTGATTATTGCAAAGCCCTCGGGCGTGCAAAGCTCACGCATAAGCTGCAATGTATGCTCGTTTACGTTATCAAGATGATCCTTTAAGGTGTTCTTCACAATACAGGCAACACCGTCATCAACCCAAATCTTCATTCCGTATTCACTGCAAATACGAAGACTCCCCAAATCGTAGTCCCGCTTTTGTATTTCCTTGTTCCCGACCTCTATAAAGTAAAGTCCCTTCCACATTTCCCAAAGATCGTTTCCGAGGTCGCGGTGAGCGTTTTCGGCATCGCGATTGGCTTTCGTCCATATAAATTCGTCGCCAAGCTGTTCGATCTTCTTCGAAACGGCTTTTATATCGTCGTTCTCCTCGGTTTTCAAAAGTATATCAAGAGATACATTGTAAACCTCTGCTAACGCCTTTAAATTAAAGCAATCGGGCAGGCATTCGCCCATTTCCCATTTAGAAACCGCTTGTGCGGAAACCCCTATTCGTTCAGCAACCGCCTCTTGGGTAAGCGAAAGATTTTTGCGATGATGCTTTAATTTTTCGCCGAATGTTTTTATATCAAGTGTAGTACTCATATCAATTCTCCCAACAAAATTATTTGCAGCTGCTATTCTAATTATATCACATTAAATTCAACTTACAATAGTGTTTTTGTTGAAGAATACCAAGAAAAATCAACCCACGGTTGTTTATCCGTGGGTTGTTAATTTTAAAGCGTCTTTTTCCAGTCCTCGTATTCGTCAACGCTTCCGCGCCAGGTGAACATTTGGCTGTCGGCGAGGAGATATCTGCCGTCGTTGCCGCTTATTACCTTATAATCGCGCCTTGCGATATAATTTTCGTCGGTAAGGTTCTTTTCGTCATACCGCCAGGTGTTTCCGATATGTATCGGCATCATCTCGTTTTCGTTTGCAACGGTACGGTAAGAGGTCAAATAGCAATCCGATTCCAAATGCTTGCCCCAAACGCACTTAAAGCGCACAACGCCGACGCCTTTGGCGAACCAATATTCCTTAACTCCGCACTCGGTGTTATTATAAAAATAGTGGCTGTAATCGTTGATATTGCCCTCTTTGGCTACCGCCTCGACGGTTACGCGCACCGTATTTTCAAAAACGCCGCTCGGTGCTTCGACCCTGCCGCCGTCGGTAACCTTAATTTCGATTTCTCCATCCTTCCAAGGATGCGTTTTCTTTTCGGTATAACCGTCGACCCATTTATCGTCCCAAAGCGTACCGCAAAGCTGTTGCAGATATCTGAACGGCTTGACACCGAAGATTCGGTTTTCCTCGCCCCTTGAGCCCCAAGGGCCGATATCAAGGCTCAATTCCGTAGCCTCGTGATAGGAGATCAAGCCGTCTTTTTTGGTAATCTTACTTATGTTTGCCGACGAGGGACAAAAACGCCACGACTTATCGTCATAGGAAAGCTTTTCCTCCATAACGTCGATCATCGAAAGCGCCATATCGACCGATTCGCGATCGCGGTTAAGAAGCACGATGCTTTTCAGAATGCGCAACGCTTCGGCATACTGCTTTTTAGCGCAAAGATCGTCAACAAGAATAAACAGTATCGTCGGATCCTCGGTATTCTTTTCCCAATCCTTATTAAGCGCAAAATAGTTGAGCGCGGAAACACAAACCGTTTCCTCGGTGTTGGGGTTAACTCCCATACGCTCGACAACGTATTCGTTGACCTCGTGCATAATATCGGGCTTAACGGGGTTTTCGTAATTCCAACGGTTGCCGACTGCGATAGGAAGCCAACCCTCTCCGCCCTTAATATCGTAATCGCAAAGCACCTTGTCGGCAATAGGGTCTTCCTTGTTCGCTATCTTTACCAAGCCGACGCCCTGCTTATACCAAATATGATCGCCTTCGCCGACATTGTTTGCCTTTTCGATATGAAGACAGTTTTCAAAAACACCCGCAGGCGTAACGACCGTTTCATCGGTGGCTATCACGCGGCGAATACCCAAAAGCTTGCCGTTTTTATCAAGCATCTCCTCTTCCCTGCCCGCCTCAAGGGGGATAGTGCGAGGGAAGAAATATTTGTCGCCGTTGTGTCCCGCATCCATAAAAATATATCTTTGGAACTTGTAAAGCACGTTTCCTCCGCGGTAATTACAACCCGGCTCGTTATGAATACAAACGTTGCCGTCGACTGTCTTCCAGCCCTCGCCGGTTACCAATGCCCAAGCATAATCTCCGCTCGCCTCAAGCAAGTCCAATGCCTTTAAGCCTGCAATGGTGTTTGCGTAATATGCGTCGGGCGCATCGGTTTGCTTGTAATCCTCCATCGCTCTGTTAAGCCATACACGCGCCTTATCGATTCCCTCTTTTGTGGAGGTATCGCTGTAATACGCCATCCAGAATTTATGCGATGCGATTTCAAGATACTTCGCTTCGTTTTCGGGAAATTCGTTAAGTGCGGGGATGACCGTATTTTCGGTGTATTCGTATTTTTCTTTACTGCTTCCCAAATTCCAACAAAGGTCAAGATAAAGCCAAGATGCCTTTTTCGTTTCGCCGTATTTTTTATAGGTTTCAAGCGCCTCTTTTGAATATTTGGTAATATTCGCATCCGCGGCGATATTTGCCGCCTTTACCGAATAATCCTTTGCATCGTTGCCTTCGGGTATTTGGGAAATCAGCTCCTTTATCGCATTGTACGCTTCGTCAAAATCCGATTCCTTGGTGTAGGTCTTGTTGTAATCCTCTAACTTTTTTATTTTCGCCGTAAGCTCGGAAATGAAATTTTCGGAAAGTGTATGTAAATTGTCTGACATATAATGCTCCTTTCTAAGCTTCACGCGTGCATCGTGTATCCGCCGCTTTACCGTACCGACCGAAATGTCCAATCGTTTTGCGATTTCATCCATAGGCAATCGGTACCAAAAATAAAGCAAAGCCGTTTCCCGAAGTGCGAACGAGAGGGAATTTATTCTGTCCCTCCACTCCCTCATGCTCTCTTCCGAAATATAGCTTGATTCGGGGTCAACAACGTCAGCAAGCGATTCTATTTCATCAAGCGGAATCGTTTTCTTCGCACGCGCGATATGATTGAACGCCTTGTTTTTAAGGATGCGCATAAGCCAGAATTCGATCCTTTCGGGCTCTCGCAGGGAGGAAAGCTGAAGATAACCCGCAATAAGCGTTTCCTGAACGATATCCTCGGCATCCGCACTGTTACGGCAGACCGACAGCGCATATTTAAAAAGCTTTTGCATATAAGCACGAACGATAACGCTGTACGCTTCGGTATTTCCGCAAAGCGTTTGGTTTATCGCGTCGATAATAACGTCAATATTCGGTGTCGTCATATCCTTCCTCCTTTCCTTTTTTCTTCAAACTGCAGTCATTCATAAAGACACGGATAAATTCAAAAAGGTTCGCAATTATTATAACATTTTTTCAATATATTTCAACTTTCATTAAAAACCGCTTGACCTGACGGCTAAAAAGGAGTATCCTTAATGATTAAGGAGCGTGATCTTTATGAAAAGAATTTTTGCGTTTTTGTTAACACTTGCATTATTGATCCCATTCGTTGCCTGCTCGGAGGACGTAAGCGACGAAAGCAGTATCAACGAAGGCATCGAAATCTCCCATCCGGTCAATTCCGAAACGAGTAGCGAAGCGAATACAGAATCAAGCATCGAATCGAGCGCCGAAGAAAGCACCCAATCAAGCACCGAGGAAACCTCTGATATAAGTAAAGAAGAATCCGAAGAGGAATCCGAAAACGAAACGAGCGACGAAGCAGTTTCCGAGCCCGAAACAAGCGAGGACGAAAATATGAGCTTTGACAAAACAAAGACCTACAATATTCTTTTTATAGGCAACAGCTATACCTATTACAACGATATGCCCACAAAGATATTTGAGCCCATCGCCAACAGCGCAGGGGTTAAGGTTAAGGTTGACAGCATAACAAAGGGCGGCTGGTGGCTTTGGGACCATGCAAATTCTAACGACGAAATGGGCAAGATCGTCGACGGAGCATTCAAAAAAACCAAATACGATTACGTTATTCTTCAGGATCAAAGCACCCTGCCGATCGACGACCCCGGTTGCTTCTATGACGGAGTACGCAATATTTGCGAAAAGGCAAAGGCAAACGGCGCGACACCGATACTTTACTGCACCTGGGGCAGAAAGACGGGTAGCGAAACGCTTACGAACAGAGGTCTGACCCACGAAAGCATGACCTGGAAGCTGGCGGCAGGATATACCGCTATCGCGAAAGAGGTTGGCATCGACGTAGCATACGTCGGACTTTCATTCACCGACGTATACACCAACTACCCCACGCTTACGAATCTTTACGCCGACGACCTCACTCACCCCTCTTACAGCGGCAGTTATCTCGCGGCAATCACCATTTTCACCGAGATCACCAAGATAAACCCCGATGAGGTCACCTACAACGGAAGCCTTACCGGAAATATCACCTCGGTATTGAAGGAAGCGGCAAGAAAAGCGGTTTTTGAAACACCCGAAATTCCCGATGAATATAAAGTAAACTCCGAGGGCATCGTTTACGTTAAATAAGAAAAGTCGTTGACATCATTCGACATTTGTGCTATAATAACCTTACAGTTTATTGAAAAATCTCAAGGAGCTTGTTATGAACGAACAATTTGAACCCAATTTCACCGGCAGCGAACCCGAAAACACAATCCCACCTATACAACCTGTTGAACAAAAAAAGGAAAACGTTTTTGCAGGTATTCTCGGCGCGTTTCTTTTCTCGCTTGCAGGCGGTATTGTTTGGTTTTTGCTTTATCAAGTCGGATTTTTGGCGGCAGTCAGCGGTATCGTCGGCGTTATCTGCGCAATTAAGGGCTATGCCATCTTCGGCAAGCGTGAAAGCGTAAAGGGCGTTATAATTTCGACCGTTATGGCATTCCTTGTTATCGTGCTCGCGTGGTATCTCTGCATCGGATATGACATATATTCCGCATATCAGGAATGGTTTGCAAACGGAGATATCGATTTCACCGCATCTTTCTTTGATGCGATCCGCGAAGTGCCCGTCTTCTTTGAAGATTCCGAAATCGCTACCGCATACCTCAAGGATCTCGGTATCGGCTTGCTCTTCTGCGTTGTCGGCGCATTTGGTTAC
>JAZOTA010000083.1:0-2231 GCA_045657425.1 Eubacteriales bacterium | reverse complement strand
CGGTGCGGTGCTTACCGCTATTATTCAATCCAGCTCTGCTTCCGTTGGTATTCTTCAGGCACTTGCGGCAACCGGCGCTGTTTCTTACGGTGCGGCAATTCCGATTATTATGGGACAAAATATCGGTACCTGTATCACCGCGATTATTTCATCCGTCGGCACGACCAAAAACGCAAGACGCGCGGCGCTTGTACATTTGTCCTTTAACGTAATCGGTACCGTTGTCTGCCTTGGCGCTTTCGCCGCTGTTAAAGCAATTCTCGCTCCCGAACTTCTCAACGAAGCCGCAAATTATACGGGAATTGCAACAGCGCACTCTATATTTAACATCGTTTGTACCTTGCTTCTTCTTCCTATGTCGGGACTTCTTGAAAAGCTTGCCTATAAGCTTATCCCCGACAACGAGCAGATCGAAAAGATTTCCGAGCTTGATGACAGACTTCTCGCTACTCCCGCAATCGCGCTTGAATGTGCTCATAACCTCACCTTTGATATGGCAAGAATCGCGACCGACGCTTTGAAAAGCAGTATCGAATGTCTCGGCAGCTATGACAAGGCGAAAGCCGAAGCGATTCGCGAAGCCGAGGATAAAACCGACCACCTTGAAGACGTTATCGGCAGTTATCTTGTAAAATTAAGTACAAAACAGCTCAACGAAAACGAAGGCGCGATGGCTTCTATGATTTTAAAGGCTATCGGGGATTTCGAACGTATATCCGACCACGCTGTAAATATTGTCGAATCTGCAGAAGAAATGCGCGAAAAAGGCATTGTGTTCTCTGAAAGCGCAAAAGCAGAAATGAACGCGCTTTGCGAAGCGACTGTCGAAATCGTATCCCTCTCCTATGACGCTTTTACGCAAAACAACGCAGACCTCGCAAACCTTATAGAGCCTCTTGAACAGGTTATCGACAGAATGAAGGAGCTTCTCCGCACCCGCCACATTGACCGCTTGCGTTTGGGAGATTGCAGCATTGAGGTTGGTTTTGTTTGGAGCGACCTCATTACCAATATGGAAAGAGTTTCTGACCACTGCTCCAATATTGCAGGTTGTGTCAGGGATACGAAAGAGCAGAATATGAGTCTGCATGAATCCCTTAAACTGCTAAGAAGCGACAATGAGTTCTACAGAGAGAAATATACAGAATACACTAAAAAGTATCTTTCCTTTGTATAAAATACCTTATTGTGAGGAACTAATAAACTTATCGCCGCTTCACCATTGAGGCGGCGAATTTCTTTTACTCCGATTTTACATCAATTTGGTTACGGATTTTACAACAGGGCGGTAGAATGTAACCGTAGTCGAGAGACACAATAAATAACTTCTGACAAAAAATCAAAAGGAGATTTTGAAAATGAAAAAGATTATCAGTTTACTCACAGTAGCAATGTTGCTTGTATGTTCGCTTACCGGTTGTGGCGGTAACAAAGAAGCTGTAGCAACAGACGGTTCCACATCAATGAACAAAGTCATCGGTGCTTTGGGCGAAGCCTTTGAAGCAGACACCGGCATTACCGTAACCTACAACGCTACCGGCTCCGGCGCAGGCATTCAGGCAGTTCAGGAAGGCAGATGCGATATCGGACTTGCAAGCCGCAACCTCAAAGACGAGGAAAAGGCAAATGGTCTTGAAGGAACTATCCTCGCCTATGACGGCATCGCGATCATTGTAAATCCTAACAACCCCGTAAAAGACCTTGATCTGGAAACTATTGCAAAAATCTACACCGGCGAAATCAAGAATTGGAAGGATGTCGGTGGCGACGATGCAGAAATTGTACTCATCGGCCGTGAAGCGGGTAGCGGTACAAGAGATGGTTTTGAGGATATCACCAAAACCAAGGACAAGTGTGACTACCGTCAAGAATTGACCTCTACCGGTGATGTTATTACCACCGTAGCAAGCAACCCCGGTGCAATCGGATATGCATCCCTCGCTTCTGTAAAAGACACCGTAAAAGCACTCACTGTTGAAGGTGTTGCTGCAAGCGAGGCAACCATTAAAGATGGCAGCTATGTTGTACAGCGCCCCTTCGTTCTCGTAACCAAGAAGGATGCAAAGCTCTCCGAAAGCGCTCAAAAGTTTTTCGATTACATCACATCAAGTGAAGCGAATGAAATCATCAGCGGCGCAGGTGTAGTTCCTGCTAACTAAGGAATTTAAGCGACGGCGTGTATCTGCCGCCGCTTATTCCCATTGAGGTTGATTATGAAGAAAAACAGATTA
>JAZOTA010000082.1:0-23753 GCA_045657425.1 Eubacteriales bacterium | reverse complement strand
GATAAGGATATGGACTACGTGATTGAAAATTACGGAATCAGATAATAAAGCATCTCAAAGGAGTTCTTCATAATCGAAGAACTCCTTTTCTATATTTTGAGGTTTTTTGTTGTAATTTAGCAATTTAACTACAAAGGATAGAAAATCTTAGTTGAAAATTATACAACAATTTTTAATATTAATATTGTAAAATCAACAATTTTATGTTAAAATAAATCGGTTGTATAATCTTAACGGGAAGGAGCATTGCCTTGGATAATAACACGCAGAAGAATCCGCTAAGCGGCAAAAAAATAGCGTTGTTCATCGTT
Organism: Eubacteriales bacterium; assembly: GCA_045657425.1. Taxonomy (GTDB): domain Bacteria; phylum Bacillota; class Clostridia; order Oscillospirales; family CAG-382; genus Coliplasma. Next base: position 23,442 of record JAZOTA010000082.1, on the reverse strand, counting down.
TATGCGATAATCGCAGTTCTTTTGCTGATAACGGTACTTTCTTTTAACGATCTTCCGAGCATAATCGAACAGCTTGAAACGGTTAACTATTCATATGTCGCTTTGGCAGTTTTGATGGTTGTTGTATATCTCGCTTTGTATCCTTTGTCGTTGTGTATTCTTGCAAAGGCAAGAAACGTTAAGGCTCCTACCGGAATTACGTATTCTATTGCAATGACCGAGCATTTCTTTAACGGAATTACACCTTGGGCAACAGGCGGCCAACCCTTTCAGGCGCATTCGTTCACAAAAGCCAAGGTAAAGCTTTCCGAGTCTTCGGGATTGCTGTTGGCAAACCTTGTAATTTATATGATTGCAACCAACGGCTTGTCCTTGTTCGGCCTTTTCTTCCTTGATATTTTGATTGGTTCGATCGATTCTTGGTGGATACCGATTATTTTTTCAGGTTATGCCATTAACTTCTCGATTTTGGCAATAATGATCATACTCGGTAAGAGCAAAACGGTACGCGGATGGCTTGTTAGATTCGTTCGTTTTATATGCAGCTTTAAGCTGCTCAACAAATTTAGTTCGAAAGCAGATTCATTGGAATTGTACTTTGTTCAGGTTCAAGAAGCGTTTGCCGACTTGATTAAGAAGAAAAAGTATTTCGTTATGGCTGTGCTTTCAAAAATCCTTGCGCATGTTTTTTATTATGGCGCATCGTATTTTATAATTATGTCGTTTGGGATTCCTGTTGAACCGTCGCATTTGTTCTTGATTATAACGGGAACCTCGCTTGCGCTGACTGCGGTTGGATTCTTTCCCACTCCCGGCGCGTCGGGTGGTGTCGAGGGTTGTACCGGTCAGGTGTTTAAATCGATGATTTTGTACATTACCTGCGGAACCTCGGTTACAGCTGTAGTTGCGACAGCGAACGGCGTTATGCTTATCTGGCGACTTTTAAGCTATTACTTCATAATGCTTGTTTCGATTTTTTTCTACGTTGGTTTGGAAATATACTTTGCCAAGCGAAGCAAAAGCAAATAAACTATACATTTGAACCGCAAAGCTCTTTTTGCGGTTCTTTTTAACGAAAAAGGTACCAAGAGAGATATATCGATTAGGTATAAATCGATATGCGTGATGTTGATTACACATATATCATTTTTATACTTGATTTAAAGAAAAAAATATGTTAAAATAAGATAAATGATAAAAGAATGGGTTATTATGGCAAAATAAGAATACTAACATAAAGCAGAGAGGAAAAACATTTATGAAAATTACGGTTTGTATCGGCAGCTCCTGCCACATCAAAGGATCGCGTCAGGTTGTTGAAAAGCTTCAGGATCTCATTGCCGAAAATAATATCGGTGACAAGGTTGAGCTTGGAGGCACTTTTTGTATGGGTAATTGCCAAAAAGGTGTGTGCGTAACTGTAAACGAAGAATTTCATTCCGTTACTCCCGAAACCGTTAACGAGTTTTTTGCAAACGTTGTTCTTGCAAAGGTGTAATAACTATGGTGCGCGTTAACGTTTGTGTTGGGTCGTCTTGTCATTTAAAGGGCTCGCAGGATATTGTTGAGCTTTTGATACAAGCAATAGAAGAAAATGCTTTGAACGGTAATGTTGAGCTTGCAGGTACGTTTTGTATCGGAAAGTGTAATCGTGTTGGTGTAACCGTTCAGGTCAATGACGAGGTGCACGTTGGTGTGACCCGCGAAAACTTTAATGAATTTTTCAAGAAGAATATACTCGAAGTTGCCAAAAACGAAGGGAAGTAACAAATATGGCAAATTGCTTAACTCTGAAAAAATCGAATTGCAAGAATTGCTATAAATGTATCCGTCACTGCCCGGTTAAAGCAATACGTTTTTCGGGCAACCAGGCGCATATTATTGGTAACGAATGTATTTTATGCGGCCGTTGCTTCGTTGTATGTCCTCAGAATGCAAAGGAAATTGTCGACGGCACCGAAAAGGCGAGAGTTTTGCTCCAAAGCGGCGATCCCGTTATTGTGAGTCTTGCACCCTCGTTTGTTGCCAATTACGACGGCGTTGGCATTGAAGCGATGCGCCGTGCATTAAAGCAACTCGGCTTTTACGACGTTGAAGAAACTGCAATCGGCGCAACAATCGTAAAAAACGAATATGAGCGTATGCTTTTGGAAGAAGAACGTGATATAGTTATCGCTTCTTGTTGTCATTCCATTAATTTACTTATTCAAAAATATTTTCCCGGCGCTCTTGAGTATCTTGCCGACGTAATGTCGCCTATGCAAGCACATTGCGCCGATATTAAAAGAAGATATCCTAACGCAAAGACGCTGTTTATCGGTCCTTGCGTTGCAAAGAAGGATGAAGCGGAATATTATGAGGGCTTGGTCGATGCGGTTCTTACTTTTGAAGAGCTTTCGAATTGGCTGAATTCCGAAAATATTACACTCGAGCCCGAGAAAGATAATAACCCCAACAGCCGTGCGAGATTTTTCCCGACAACCGGCGGTGTTTTAAAGACAATGACGCAAAACGCACCCGGATATACTTATTTGGCAATCGATGGCGTTGATAACTGTATGTCTGCGTTAAGAGATATTGAAAACGGAAAAATTCACCGTTGCTTTATCGAAATGTCTGCGTGCGTGGGTAGCTGTGTCGGTGGCCCTGTTATGGAAAAATACCATAATGCATCACCGATAAAGGATTTTATTACCGTTTCGGGTTATGCCGGTGAACGTGATTTTGAGGTTAAACAACCCGATTCTTTGAATCTTAAAAAGCACTTTACCGCAATTGAGCATAAGCTTGCAACACCCTCTGATCCCGAAATAATGTCGGTGCTTCGTCAGATGGGTAAATTTAAGTCGTCCGACGAATTGAATTGTGGCTCGTGCGGATACAATTCGTGCCGTGAAAAGGCGATTGCTATTATTCAAGGAAAAGCCGAAATTTCAATGTGCTTGCCTTATCTTAAGGATAAAGCGGAAAGCTTTTCGGATACTATCGTTAAGAATACGCCTAACGGTCTTATCGTGTTGAACGAAAATCTTGAAGTACAGCAGATAAATGAATCGGCACGCAGAATAATGAATATTCGTTCCGAATCCGATGTTCTCGGCGAACCCGTTGTCAGAATTCTCGATCCCAGTATCTTTATGCAGGTTAAAAACAGCGGAAAGGCGGTTCGTAATCACCGCACGTATCTTGCAGAGTATAAGAGATACGTTGAGCAAACCGTTGTTTATGATGACGAATCGCATATGCTCGTTGGCATTATGAGAGACGTTTCGGACGCTGAAAACGAGCGTATTAAGAAAAACACTATCAACCAAAAGACTCTTGAGGTTGCTGATATGGTTGTTGAGAAGCAGATGAGAATCGTTCAGGAAATCGCATCCCTTCTCGGCGAAACTGCCGCGGAAACCAAAATTGCTCTTACCAAGCTAAAGGAGTCTATCGACGATGAATGATCTTTGTGCAGATATCGGATTCAAAAGCATAAATCATTACGGCGAAGAGCTTTGCGGCGACCACGTTGATATTGTTGAAGAAAACGAAAATTCTACGGTAATCGTCCTTGCCGACGGACTTGGCAGCGGCGTAAAAGCGAGCATACTTTCGACCTTAACGTCAAAGATCATTTCTACGATGATGGCGGCAGGTCTGCCTATTGAAGAATGTGTTTCGACTATAGCCGCTACGCTTCCCGTGTGTTCTGTCCGCGGAGTTGCGTATTCCACTTTTACAATAATTCATCTTTTAAATAATGAAACAGCCGAGATTATTCAGTATGATAATCCTCACGTAATCATTATTCGTAATTTTGAACAGTACGATTATCCGAAAACCGAGATGAACATCGGTGGTAAAAAGATTTATAAATCAACTATCAAATTGCAAGAAGATGATGTGTTTATAGCTCTTAGTGACGGATGTCCTCATGCAGGACTTGGCATTACGTACAATTTCGGTTGGAGACGTGAAGAAATCGCAGAATATATGCAGGCGCTTGTCGCAGGCGGTTATACTGCAAAAAATCTGTCTACGATGCTTGTAGATGAATGCGACCGCCTTTATGGATTTCAGCCCGGCGATGATACGACCGCGTGTGTTGTTAAGATCAGAAAGAGAGAACCGATGAATATTCTTTTCGGTCCTCCTTCTAACCGTGATGATGCAAACCGAATGATGTCACTGTTCTTCTCAAAAGAGGGAAAACATATCGTTTGCGGCGGCACAACGTCTTCTATTGCCGCTAAATTTCTTGGTAAGCCCGTAAAAGCAAGCTTGAACTTTGAGCGAAGCGACGTTCCTCCGATTGCTACTATTGAAGGCGTTGACCTTGTTACCGAGGGCGTTATTACGATGAACAAGGTTATTCAATATGCAAAGGATTACCTTGGAGATAACGAGCTTTATGAGCAATGGAATTTTAAAAGTGACGGAGCATCGCTTATAAGCCGTTTGCTTTTTGAAGAAGCGACAGATATTAATTTCTTTGTTGGTCGTGCGGTTAATCCTGCGCACCAAAACCCCGATCTTCCCATTAATTTCAACATAAAGATGAATTTGGTGGACGAGCTTTCGGCTTGTTTGAAGAAAATGGGAAAACGTATAAAAGTAAGTTATTTTTAATTCAAATAATTGAGGGAGAAAAGACATGCAGAAAAAAGTAACAATTATCGGTGCAGGTGCGGTTGGTTCTACCACTGCATATTCCTTGCTCGCAAGAGGTGTTGCCTCTGAAGTTGTTTTGATAGACATTAACACCGAAAAAGCACTCGGTGAAGCGCTTGATATTAAACAAGCTACCCCCTTCCTTTCCAACTGTGATATTTATGCAGGTGACTACCGTGATGCTGTTGGTTCCGACGTTGTTATAATCACCTCCGGTATCGGCAGAAAACCCGGTCAGACCCGTCTTGAGCTTGTACAAACCAACGTTGGCATTATTAAGAGCATCGCAAACGAAATCGTTAAATATGCTCCTAATGCTATCTATATTTTGGTTGCAAACCCCGTTGACATTTTGACTTATGCTTTCATAAAATACACCGGTCTTCCCAAGAGTCAGGTTATGGGCACAGGTACTGTTCTTGATACCATCCGTCTCCGTACTCGTCTTGCAGAAATCTACCACGTAAATAAGCAACAAGTGCATGCAAATGTGCTTGGTGAGCACGGCGACACTTCGTTTGTTGCGTGGTCTTCTGCAACTATTGCAGGCGTGCCCCTTGATGAATACAACGCTGCAATCGCTTCCGCTTACAATCTTCCTACCGAATATAAGCGCGAAGACGTTGAGACCTACGTTAGAAAGTCGGGCGGTAAGATTATCTCCCGTAAAGGTTGCACCGTTTACGGTATTGCAATGTCGAGCACCCACATCGTTAATACTTTGGCAGGTAATGCCGAAACCGCTCTTACTGTTTCTTCGTTGCACGAGGGTGAATACGGCATATCCGACGTTTGCTTAAGTTCCTTGTCGTTGGTAGATTCCAAGGGTGTTAGATCGATTATTACTCAAAAGTTGAGTGATGATGAATTCCAAAAGCTTCATGCTTCTGCAGAAGCACTTAAGGCGGTAATTAAGGGCGCCAACATCTAAGAGGTGTTTTGATGAGAAAATTTGATACAAAAGTTCAACATCTTAAATATAAAGTATTGCGCGAGGTTGCAAGACTTGCCTGGAACGATACTTTGGTTGAAGATATTTTGAACGTACCCAAAAAACTCGTTCCCGGCAATAGACCAACAATGCGTTGTTGCGTTTACAAGGAAAGAGCAATATTGGCTGAACGTGTAAAGCTTGCAATGGGTGGCAATAAAGAAAACCCCAATATTATCGAGGTTCTTGAAATCGCGTGTGACGAATGTCCCGTTGGCGGATATGAGGTTACCAACGCATGCCGTGGCTGTTTGGCTCACCGTTGTGAAGACGTGTGCAAGTTCGGTGCTCTTACTTTTGATGAAGACCACGTTGCTCACATTGATAAATCGAAATGTAAGGAATGCGGCGCTTGTGCAAAGGTTTGCCCCTTTACTGCAATCGTAAGCCGCAAGCGTCGCTGTCAGAACGCATGTAAGGTTAAAGCTATTTCGATGAATGAGCAAAACGAGGCAAAGATCGATAACTCAAAATGTATTCAATGCGGCGCTTGTGTATATCAATGCCCGTTTGGTGCAATTACCGATAAGTCCTTTATTATCGATGCTATTGAAATACTTAAAAACGGAAATCGTTACGTTGAAAATGGGGATAGAGTTTTCGCAATCGTTGCGCCCTCCATTTCCAGCCAGTTTTCTTATGCAAAGCTTGGTCAGGTTATTACCGGCTTAAAGGAACTTGGCTTCCACGATGTTATTGAAGCGGCTCTTGGTGCGGATATGGTAGCCATGTCCGAAGCGCGTGAGCTTTCCGAAAAGGGAATGCTTACAAGCTCTTGCTGTCCTGCGTTTGTACAGTACATAAGATCGACCTTCCCCGACCTTGAAAAATATATTTCGCACAACCTTTCGCCTATGGCGGCGCTTGCAAAATATATCAAGGACAATACATCCAACGCAAAGGTTGTTTTCATCGGCCCGTGTACTGCTAAAAAGGCAGAAGCTCAGCTTGACAGCGTGAAAGATTATGTGGACGCTGTGTTGACCTTCGAAGAGCTTCAAGCGCTCTTTGACAGCCGTGATCTTGATATTGCATCTCTTGAAGAAGGTGTGCTTGACAACGCTTCCTATTTTGGTCGTATCTTTGCTCGCAGCGGCGGTCTTACCGATGCAGCGGCGCAAGCTATGAAGGAACAAAATATCGACTTTGAAATTAAACCCGTTGTATGCGATGGTATCGAAGCGTGCAGAGTGGCATTGCTCAAGCTCAGCAAGGGTATTCTCGACGGCAACTTTATCGAAGGTATGGCGTGTATAGGCGGCTGTATCGGCGGTGCAGGATGCCTTACCCACGGCGAAAAGAATAAAGCCGAGGTCGATAAGTACGGTAGAGAAGCGCTTGAAAAGAATATAACCGACGCCGTATCTGTTTTGAACTTAAAATAATAAATCAAACCAAATTTCGGTTGTAAAACGTTTGCAATCGGTCAAATTTATATTGATTAAAAAATCGAGCTTCATTATAAACGAAGCTCGATTTTTCTTTTGGAAAATTTTGTGAAATTATCAAAAGATGTAGAAATTTGAACAGTTTGGTAACAGCGATAGAAAGAGCGGTGCCGGGTGTATTAAATGATAGCAGGAATACCATCGGGAACAACCACGTCGCGATATTGATACTCTCCTATGCATCTTCGGTTGTGTGGCATTCGTGTCACGGTGTTAAGACTGATCTTCGTTCCTCGGACGGTGCGGATACCTTTGAAGTTTAACTTTGCAGTAACCTTTCGTTTTCTTGCTTGCGCTCAAATAAGTGTCGCTCTTGTTCTTGAGCCAACTTCATATCGCGCTCTTCCTTCCGCATTCGGCTCACTCTGTAACCCACAGGACACGGTGTAATCGTGGCGAATAGCGAGTGTGGTTTCAAACATATTGCGCGAGAGATTTGTGCCGATACTGCGGCGACCATTGTACTCAATCTATCGGTGAGGTATCTCTGCACCGATGTAAATTGGCGGATTGCCTCCGCCCTCTCGGGACTCCGCTTATTCATAAATGCCTCCAAATTGCACAAGGCACAAATGCACCGTGTGGTAAGTACAGTATGGGAGAGAAAGTTTGTCAATAGGTTTTAGCAAAAATCAAAACTGTAAATTATAAAATAAAAACCGCTATCGCGGCGTGATAATTACGCTTTGATAGCGGCTTTTCGGTGTTATTTTAATAAAATTATTATTTACTGATATTTGACAGTATCATCGGATCCTTAATTTTATCGTCCTCTGCGAACAACAGAACCTTGGATATGATTTCGGCTGTCTTGGGATCGTCATCCACAAACGGTAAGAATATCTTTCCTCTATGCTGTGAATGTATGGGCAGGACGGGTATCATTGCACCGCCAAGCTGATGCACAACACCGCTTCCGAGATGAATCGAATACTCGGCAAGCTTGCCGTTCACTATGGCGTGATGTCCCTCTACTTTTACGTTTGCTATGCGGAACATAGGCAGAACAAAGGAAAGGATAGCGGCGCGCATTTCCATTGTGGAGTGGCTTGTTTCGGGATCGACACCGCCTGCGTGCGCTACGCTAACTGCAAGGTCAACGTCACGCATAACCTCCGAGAATACGATATCGGGGATATCCGCGATTTTAATTTCCTCGCCCGTCTTTCGGTTGGTGAAGCATACCCATTCAAGTGTGGGCGCTTCAATGTCCGCAGGAGAGAACCAATCCGCAAGAGCGTATATCTGTGCTACGATGTTCTCTTTGTAATAGACCTTTTGGAGACCGTCCTCGATATCCGCTACCCAGCGTCGACTCTTAAGCACACCGACGGTTTTAGCAGGCTGTATCTGATTACCCGCGTATCTGAGGGTGTGAAGCATATCCATTTCCTCTGCGGTTTTAACATACAGCTCGCGGAATATTTGACGGAACGGCTGTGCGATCTTATTTTCAAAGAGATACTTCTGATAATTTCTCCAACAGCCCTTGCTATACAGAGCGAAAGGATGTGCAATCTTGATTTCTGCGCTATCGGCAAGAGTCTGTATTACACCGGCATCATTTGCAAGCCCATTTTCGGTAAGGAAGCCAATAGCATCACCGCTGATAAGCACGAGATTTTTAAGCATCGGGTAAACAACGGGGTGGGTCGAAAGCGCAGAAAGCTCGGCAAAGGAAAAGGTGGTACTGTCTTCCATTGCTCTTTCAAGCATTACTCTTGTGCGTCTGTACTGCTCGGTGAGCGTTTTAACCATATCTGTAAGAGCGAGTACGGTTTCATTCTTTTTCAATTTTGCGGGAACGTTCTTTAACTGCTTTCCGTCCTTTGCACAAACGAGTGTTGCCTTGCCGTTTTCATCAAGCGTGATCTTGAAGGAAACACCCTCAACCGTCTTTTTTTCAAGAAGTGCTCGGCTGTCGTCGATTAGCTTGGTTTCCATACGCAAGGTGAGGCGCATCGTATCGGAATATCCCGCGTTGATAGCAAGGTTGGTAAGCGCCATTTCAACAGCTTTTCCTTCACTTGCTACGCGCTGTCAACCAAACTGTTTACTTTCCTTGCGAAATCTTTGAATATAAAGATAACGGCGGCAAATATCATTTTCGCCCGTGAGCGGTATGAGCGCATTCGCCATCAAAAGGTCCTTGTTTCGCTTATCAGAAACAGTCTTTTCGGTTTCGTTCACGTCGAATTTGCCAAGTGTCGCATCTGCATACTTTCTCGCGCGGGAATGCTTTGCACCGTCGGAGATATATTTGGCGGCATCATAGATCAGCTCAAATTCCTTTTCTCCGATAGAATCGTAAGCCGTGCGGAACCAATTTACGTCGAACGCACCGAGGTTTAATTCCTCCTCGGAAAGCGGAGTGTATCTTGCAATCACAGCCTTGCGCTTGTCGTCAAACTTTTCGTTCATATGCGCCATAAAGTAATAGCACACAGATTCAAAGGATTCGATCTCAAGATATTTGCCGATGATCGGAATCCATTCAGGCGAGAACAGTGCCGCCTCTATCAAGCGTTTTTTGGTGATCTTTTTGCCGACAAGCGCTTTAGAGAGCGTTTCTGCTGAATCGTTTTCATCGGGAATGCAGACCGAAAGCAGATAGGAAAGCGTGCTTTTGCGGTCGTTCGCTCCGCCCCAGCCGTAATATGCCGTTCTGTCGAGCGTGTCGTTGCCTAATGCCGAAAGAATATCGGCAAGGTTTTTCGCACCGTAAACCCGTGCAATACCGCGAACCGCGTTTGTATACTCGGCAGGGCTGTCGCCGCGGCGAAGCTCTGACGAAAGGATAGCGGGAATTATATTGCCATAAATATCGGCAACGAAGCGGATGAGCTTCATATCCTCCTCGGTAAGCTCGCCCTCCTTGCCCAAAAAGCCCGAAAGTCTGCGTGAATTGTGAATGCTTGCATAGCGGTTGTGCGAGGAAACCTGTCTGCCGTTTTCAAAATAGCTTGCCGCAACCGATGTTACCGTTTCGATGGCTTCTCGCATAACGTCGGGTGAAAGCAGAAAGCTATACAGCTGATTCATTGTAATAATGTCCCGATATGCTGCAAAGATATAGGCGCGTGTGCCCACAAGCGGAATTTGCAACGGATAATATCCGTAATCGGAGATCCGATTCATCATACGCGTACGCTTGGTCATTATTACAGAGTAATCGCCGTCATCGTCGTGAATTTTTTCGTATGCCTCTATGCAGCGCTCGGCAACCGAGACTGCCAGCGGGAAGATGTACTTCAAAAGCTCGTCGTTTTCGCATTCGAGCCATTGGAACAGTGCGTATAGCTGTTTGTGTCCCAAAATATGAATCATTTCAAGACTGAGCGGAAGCCGCAGCTTTTCCGAAGGTTTGCGAATAAGCACCATACTGTTCGGCACACAGCGTAAAAACCAAATTGCGACCGCAGCCGCAAGGTGCGTACGCTCGTTCTCGGGCAAAGACATCACCAAATGTTCGAGAACGCGGTCTATAATTGCGGAATAGGGGAGTTTTTTGCCCTTCTCGAACCCCGCTCCGAATACGGCTTTTATCGAATCGGCGCAGGCGTTTGAAAACTCGGCGCTTTGCGAACTTGCCAAATTTAATATATATGCGCACAGAATACGCTTGTGAGTGATGGAATTTGCATTGCACCATTCCTGCCAAAGCTCTGTCAGCGGAAGCTTGTACGCCTTTGTTGTAAAGAGTGTGGCGTGTCCGACGCTTCCGAGCAGAACCGTTTCGTTCATATGGTTTTCGAACGAGTGCGTTTTGTGTGCTTCGATAAATTGCGATAGTGATATAAGGTCGCGTGCGGCGGTGATCGAGGATTTGCAGGCGTTGCCCTCGGTTATTGCCGATTTTATTTTGCCCAAAATACCCAATTTGTCCTTTTTGCCGCGTATCAGGTCGGGGAGCGTTGCTTCGGGGAAATATTCGGCAAAGGTGCGGGCACAAAGCTCGGTGTATTCTTCATCAAACTCTGTGGGTAAATATTTGTCTGCCGCAGAAAACAGCGTGTTGCTTTCTGCCTTTTCCTCGGAACTTTCGGGGCATAGCGTTTGCAGTAATAATTTTTCCTTTTCGGAAATACCGTCAAATGCCAAGCGCTTCGCAAGAACGCTTTTAAAGGAATCTGCAATATCGCTTCGTGCGCCGTCCTTTTTAAGCTGTAAAAGCATATCGAGTCCGCCGAGGCGTATTTCCTCCTTGCCGTTTTCGATCAAACGGGCAATACAACCGCGCAGTGCTTTATCGCTTTGCTTCATCAGAATATCCATAATGATTTTGCGGATGTCCGCGCCCTTGAAGCGTAAATGGTTTTCAATATAGATATATTCCTCGTCAGAAAGATTTAACCGGCTTGCAATCTCGTATGCTTCCTTGCGGGTATGGCTTTCGCGGTCGGCAAGCGCATCGAGCAGAGCTTTGCGCTGAATAGGGGTTTGCGGGTTGTAAAGCAGTACCGAAAAATACTGCTGTCTTAAATCTGGGTCGCATTCCTTAATGAGCGCACACGCGCTGTTGCGCTTTTCGTTATCGCAGGAAAGTGCTGCCAAAAGGCAAAGAAGCTGTGCAAGATCGTTTTTTGCAAGCGTTGCCTCGTACCACGGGAACGCGCAGGGATAAAAGCTTTTTTTCTTGCCCGAAAAGCTATTGTAAAGCTCTTGTATAATGTCATAAAATTTATATAATTCGGCTTTGCTTTCAAACCAAACTTTATATTTGCCGCTTATATCACGCCTTACCGCCTTTTTTAAATAATACATACTTACAGGCATAAAGCGGGGAAGCCACATGGCTGTTATTTCCTCGTTGCCGTAATGCCGCTTTAACACCGCTTTGGCAAGCAGGTGCGAGGTATATGCAAACCCGATATTTGCGGCAAAATATCCCGAAACAAGCAGTTGATGCTTGCTTCCGTTTTCGGAAAACGCAGAAATCTTTGCAACGGCTGTGTCTATATCGTGAAGCCCGTAGCTCCAAAGCGAAATATACAGCTTCACTGCGTCGTCGGAAGACAGATATTCGTCGCATAGCGCGCTGTTATCTATACAGCTTACAATAAGCTCTATGCTTTTTTTGCCTATACGGTCAAGGTCGCGCGTGTCATCGGTTAAAATACCCAGCCAGGTACCGACAGCGCGCTTTACCGAAGAAAAGCGTATAAGGTCATTTTCGGCAATAGTCTTTAATATTGCAATAAAGCCCTCTTTCGTGCCGCAATCGGCGTTTTCGCATATCGCCTGACGCAATCCCTCCTGCAGTCTTGCCGCAAGCAAAAGCTTGCACAGCAGGGTATGGAAATCGCTTCTGTGCGAAATAAGCACGCCGCGTATGATTTCGTTGGTAAGCCTTGCAGAGTGGTTTTCGTCGGTCAAAATGCGTGTAACCGCTTCTTCAACCTCGCTGTTGCCGCGGTCAAGCGCAAAAGCTACCTGCCAATCGGTATATCCGCATCCTCTCCAGGGGTATTCGTCCAAATATGCCTGCGCATCCTCGGGCATGGCACGGTTTAATATGCGCTCAAGCGGAATGTCGCCAAAAGCCATTTGAGTGCTGCCGTATCCGCGAAGTATGTTTACAAGCTTGGTTGTATAATACGCGTTGCTTTTTGTGCGGAATGATCGGCGGTTGTATGCATCTGAATAGGGGTATTCAAAAAGCCTGTCGGCAAAATACAAAACAAGCTCCTTTTCGCCTTTTGGTATTACCGTGCCGAACATCCAGCCGAGGTTTTTCGAAATATATTCAGAAATAACTAAGCTTTTGTCGTGCATTGCAATTTCGAGATTTTCGAATATCGAGGTATCCACATTGACACCTTGGTTTTTGAAAAAATCGTACTGCGCGGGGGTGAGTATGGCTTTTATCTCCTGCTCGCGCTTTAACGTTTCGCTTAAATATTCCGCCGCAAGCGCCTTTCTTCTTGCCGCTTCGTCAAATCTGTCTGCCATATAAAGCTCCCCCTTTTTTACCACATTCTGCCCGAAAGCATTGTAAGTCTTACGAACGTAAAAACATCGCCTTCGGCTATTTCAAACTCTGAATCGAGATCTGTAATTTCATCATTCGCCTTGAACACGCGCACGAGTCCGTCCTGCACCGCATCAATCGCGGTACGGGTGGCTTTTGCTTCGTCCACCTCGTTTTCGTTGTAATGCACTCCGAAAGCAAATTTGCCTATTTCGCGCATTCCGTCAAACTGCTCGTCCGTAAGCGGCGTAGGATTTTTCGCATTGTTTGCGCGTGCCCTATATACGTCTATGCAAGATTTTACCGATTCTTCTATCAACTCGCGAAAGGTGCGGGGTATCTTGCTGAGGACAAACGGGTACTCTTTCACCTTTTTCGTGACGTTGCCCATGTGCTTTAGGGCAACGTATATTTGTATACTTTTATTATCCATATGTATCTCCATTATCAGCCACTCAAAAATTTATTCAGCAGCATTTCCAGCTTTTACCCAGGCATCAACTTCGGACACTTTAAATTTCCAAAGCCGTCCGACTTTGGATGCTGGCATACCTCGTTTTGCGATCCAAGTTAATACGGTATCGCGGCTAACCCCAAGGTGCTCCATAATCTCTTTGAGGGAATACCATCTTTCCGTTTCGTTAATCATTTCAATTCTCCTTCGACAAAAAGATAACAATATTTATTTTATTATACTATAATTTCGACAATTTGTCAAACAGTTATAATGGTTTATCGTCGGTTTATAATGGTTTGTGTTGCTGATGTAAAAGCGGCGAGTTTGCTCTCGCCGCCGCGTGTTGTAAATATCCTTTCTTAAAATTCGTTTTGGTTTGGCATCAGCCATTAAGGATATTTACGCAGGCGGTGCTCGGGCGTGATGCCAACAACAGTAAATTGACACCACATATCACCGAACACAAAAAGAAATCCGAACCCTTTGCCTATCGGCTTTGAGTTCGGATTTCTACTGTTTGGTGCGGGTAGCAGGACTTGAACCTGTACAGTATTGCTACCACTGGAACCTGAATCCAGCGCGTCTGCCAATTCCGCCATACCCGCGTTTGCGGTCAAAACGTGACCGACAATTATTGTATATCACTTTTCAAATTTTGTCAAGAGTATTTATCAATATCAGCGTATTTTGCTTGATAGGGGAGATACCCGTAAAAGCTATACAGATATTTGTCTATATCTGCAAATTCGCGATAACCGACATACGGCTTAAAAGGTTCTCCGCCGTCAAAAATTATCATTGTTGGGATTTCTGTAATGCCGTAATCGGCAAACAGTTCGGGTACGTAATCGATATCTGCTCTTGCCGTTATCAATTTCCCGTCAAGCTTTTCTCCGTACTCTTCCAAAAGATTAAAGAGCGTTCTACTGCCGCTATCCCACATTGCTCCGAAAACAACGAGAACGGGTTTGTCGGCTTTTAATATTGAGCTTTCAAATGCAAGCATGCTTACCGGTAGCGGTCTCATTAGTTACCTCTTATCCGTGTGTTTCTTCAATGTGATGAACGTAGTCAAGAGTTGTGAGCGCTTCGATTATTTCGTGGTGCGTTTTGTATTGCTTTAATTCTTTGCTTTGAATCGAAACTGCAACGGTGTAAACACTTAATCCGGAATTGACGTATGCAGGATTCGACTCAATATCATCAATAGCAAGTCCTAACTTTCTTATTGTGGTCACAAAGTCCTGCAGATAAGTGCTGCTTTTCAATTCAAGGTGGAATTCAAAGTGGTTCGATCTGTTTTTAAGAAAAACTTCAAAAGCAGGGAAGAACATCAAGCAACAGAGCAGAGCCGCAAAAGCAATTAAGGTAACCGTGTAAAGACCTATGCCGAGAGCAAGACCGACAATGCCCGATGCCCAAAGACCGGCGGCGGTGGTAAGACCTTTAATTTGACTTCTCGAGCTGTAAAGCATTGAATTAACGCTTATGGTTGCAACACCAATAACGGTCGCGGCAGAGAAAAGGAACAATCCGCTTTCCGTAACCGAAGCAACGTAAGAATCGAGTATCATTGCAACGGTAGAAGCAAGTGATACGAGCATAAAGGTTCTCAGACCAGCAGAATGGCGCTTGCTCGAACGTTCACAGCCAATGATGGCCGAGAGTAATATCGAAAGAAAAACTCTCAAAAGAACCGATTTAAGGTTCAATTCCGATGCCCAACTGCCTAAAAGAGAGGCAATCGGATCATTTATAAGTAAATTCATATTTCCTCCTTATCTACGACGGAAACGGCCGAAGCGCGAAAAGTTGAATTGGTTTTCAAAATGCTCTTCGGCGGCGTTTGTGAATTCGTTTTCATCTTCATTAATACTGTGCGGCGGAAGCTCCTGTTGAATTTTATTAATACGTTCAATAAGGATATCAACGTCGCTTTTTTTATTGCCGCTTTCATCGGTTTCATTAACGCTGACAAGATGTTCGATCTTATCCGAGTAAGACCCTGACAGGTGTAATGAAAGCTTCGCGCACACGGGACCTACGAGTTCGTAAAGAATACTCGATGCCAGTATGATCGTATTTAAAGCGTCACCTGTTTCGCCACCTAGCGCACGTGCTCCTAACGCGGCAAGACCGATTGCAACACCTGCTTGCGGTATAAGTGCAAGACCGAGATAGTTTCTGACGTTGCTCGGCTTTTTGCACACAAGGCAACCCAAGAATGCACCGCCATATTTGCTGATTATTCTTGCCACAAAATAAACTATACCAACAGTTAGTAATGAAACTGTGCCGACAGTAGAAGACTGCTCTAAAAGTGCGCTCAGGTCAAAGCAGGTGCCTGAACGAACAAAGAACAACAAAAGTATCGGCGGATTGAAGTAGTTCAACTGCTTGAACAATTTGTCATCCTCGGTAATATTAAAATATACGGTACCCATTGACATACATCCCAAAAGAGGGGATATGTCGAGCGTTACGCATATTCCGCAGAATGCGAACAGAAAAGCGATCATTATGATAAGGCGGTTATCGGTAGAACGCTTGTTTTGTAATAGCGGCTTCATTAAAAGACCGAACAGACAGCCGAGTAAAAGGACTCCGATATTCGTTAAAGTCGGCATCAAGACGTCTGTAAAGTTAAAGCCTTCGCCGGAAATAGAGGCGGAAGCAAGTGAAATAGCTACGCTGTACGCCAGAAGACCGACAATATTATCGAGTGCTACAACCTGTAAAAGAGTATCGACAAAGTCGCCCTTTGCGCCGGTTTGACGTATTGTCATCATTGTCGATGCAGGTGCCGTTGTTGCCGCCAAGGCAGAGAGTACAATTGAGAACGTTAAGCTGAGATCAAGTACACCGTAAGCGAGAATGAAGATTGCCGCTGATGCAAAACATGCCTCAAATAACGTTATCAAAAATACCTTCGGCCCGTTATTTTTAAGTGATGAAAAACGGAAAAACTGACCTGTGCTAAAGGAAATAAATGCCAGGGCAATATCCGACAGAAAGTCCATTCCGTCAATAACCGTTTCGGGAACAAAATCAAGGCAATATGGCCCGATAAGAATACCCGTGACGATATATGCTGTTACATTTGGTAATCTGAGCCGTTTTGTAATTCTTGTCATCAAAAATGCAAGAAAAAGCATTAAAGCGACAGATATAATTACTGCAGCAGAAGAGGAAGACGCTTCTGCCTTTTTTAAGAAATCACTGATCATAGCGTCCCCTTCTTTAAAAATAGAGTTTAACTGTTTTCATTTTCTTCCAATCGTTTTTTCGCTACCGAAAGCATAAGTTTGATTCGGTTCAGCTGGTTAACCTCGCTTGCACCCGGGTCGTAGTCGACAGCGACCACGTTAGCGGTAGGATAAAGCTTTCTGAGTTGCTTTATAACACCCTTACCGACAACATGGTTCGGCAAGCAGGCAAAGGGTTGGATGCATACAATGTTTGGAACACCGCTCTTTATCAGCTCGGCCATTTCGCCTGCCAAGAACCAGCCTTCACCGTATTGGTTGCCGATAGAAAGCAACGGTCTTGCAAGCTCGGCTACTTTGTCAATTGGCATCGGAGTTTCAAAGCGTTTGCTGTTTTCCAAAGCTTCCATAGCGGTCTTTCTTACCATTTTTATAAGTCGGATTCCCGAGTTAGCCACAAAAGTGCTCATCTTGCTCGTGCCTAAATACGTGCTCTTATACTCTAAATTATAAAAAGAATAATTTAAGAAGTCCATTAATTCGGGAACAACAACCTCTGCACCTTCGTTTTCAAGCAATTCTACAAGGTGATTATTTGCCAAGGGCATATATTTTACGAGTATTTCACCAACGATGCCGACGCGCGGCTTTTTGAGTTTTTCATCAATCGGCAAATTGTCGAAATCGTTGACGATGCCCTTGCAAATTTCTTTAAAGTTGAGATCGGCTTTGCCATTGACGATATAGTCAACGCAAATATCTTTCCATTTGCTGTGCAATTCGTTCGCAGAGCCCTTTACAAGCTCGTACGGGCGAACTCTATAAAGGCAACGCATCAAAAGGTCGCCGAAAATAATTCCGATAGCGGCATCCTTTAACAAAGAAAACGGCAATTTAAAACCATCGTTCTTTTCCATACCGTTAAGGTTAAGTGAAATAACGGGTATGTGCGAATAACCGGTTTTTTCAAGAGCACGACGGATAAAGCCAACGTAGTTACTTGCTCTGCAGCAACCGCCCGTTTGCGTCATTATAATTGCGAGCTTATCGGTGTCGTATTTGCCCGATAGCACTGCATCCATAATCTGACCTACAACCGTTATTGACGGGAAGCAAGCATCGTTATTAACGTACTTCAATCCGACGTCTATTGCGTTGCGGTTATCGTTGCGCAACAGCTCCATATTAAATCCGTATTTATTAAACACAGGGTAGATAATGTCGAAATGTATCGGACTCATTTGAGGAGCAAGTATTGTATACTTCTTTAAGAACATCTCTTTTGTGAATACACTTCTGTTATAGGTCACGTCTTGCGGATTAGCAATTATTTTGTTTTCTTTTCTTATTGCAATGGCCGCAAGTAAACTTCTTATACGTATTCTGACTGCGCCGAGGTTGTTAACCTCGTCAATTTTAAGAACCGTATAAAGTTTGTTACACTTTTCGAGTATTTCGCAGACCTGGTCGGTTGTAACAGCATCCAAGCCGCAACCAAACGAATTAAGCTGAATTAACTCGAGGTCGTTATATGACGAAACGTATTCGGCTGCATTGTAAAGACGCGAGTGGTATGTCCATTGGTCGTTTGCGCGCAAAGGTCGTTTGGCATTGTAATCATAGGGGATGCTATCTTCCGAAAAGACGGCGAGCCCGTAGGATGCGATAAGCTCCGGAATGCCATGATTGATTTCGGGGTCGATGTGATAAGGTCTGCCGGCAAGAACGATGCCTTGTCTGCCTTCAGCCCTCATTTTCTCCAAAACACTTATGCCTTTGTTACGTATATCGTTTTTGGCGTCCGTTTGAGCTTGCCATGCGATTTTTGCGGCTTTTCTGACCTCGTGAGCAGGTATACCCCATTCCTCCTTGCAAAGCATTACAAGGCGGTCAGACGCGGTCTTTTCGCTGGTCATTGCAATAAAGGGTCTTATGTATCTGATATTTTTGTCGGTAATGTCTTCAACGTTGTTTTTTAGGTTTTCGGGATAGGAAACAACTATCGGACAGTTGAAATGGTTTTGCGCGTTAACGGTTTCCTTGCGCTCATAGAAAACACAGGGATGGAATATGGTTTTAATTCCGTTGTTGATCAACCATTGAACGTGTCCGTGTGCGATTTTTGCAGGATAGCATTCCGATTCGGAGGGAATCGTTTCCATACCAAGCTCGTAAATCTTACGTGTTGAAAGGGGAGACACCTTTACCGAAAAGCCGAGTTCCTTAAAGAAGGTTGCCCAATACGGGAAATTTTCATAGATATTGAGCACTCTGGGAATGCCGATAACGCCCCTCGGTGCGTTGTTTTCATCGAGCGGCTCGTAATCGAATATTCTGTTCAATTTATAAGCAATAAGATTTTCGCCTTTATTAGCTGAATCGTTCTTGCCCGCACCCTTTTCGCATCTGTTGCCGGTGATATGTATACGATTGCCCGGGAAACGGTTAACGGTCAGCATACATCTGTTCGAACAACCGTTACATCTTGTCGCGGTTGTAGTATACTCGAGCGATTCGATTTCGTCAAAAGAAAGCATTTGGCTTTCTTGACCTTTGTATCTATCTTTTGCAATGAGAGCTGCACCGAAAGCACCCATGATGCCCGAAATATCGGGGCAGATTGCTTTAGCACCGGAAATCTTTTCAAAAGCACGCAATACGGCTTTGTTATAGAATGTACCGCCTTGAACGACTACGTTGTTGCCAAGCTCTTTTGCATCAGCAAGCTTAATTACCTTAAATAGTGCATTTTTAATTACAGAATATGCAAGACCTGCGGAAATATCACTGACTTTTGCGCCCTCTTTTTGTGCTTGCTTTACGTTTGAATTCATAAAGACTGTACAGCGAGTGCCTAAGTCAACGGGTGATTTAGCAAATAACGCTTCATTTGCAAACTCCTCGGCAGTATAGCCCAAAGAATTTGCAAAGTTTTCAATGAATGAGCCGCACCCTGAAGAGCATGCTTCGTTCAGGAGAACGGTATCAACATAACTGTTTTTTAGTTTAATGCATTTCATATCCTGACCGCCTATGTCAAGAACGCAGTCAACGTTTTTGTCAAAAAACGACGCGGCGGTACAATGGGCAATAGTTTCAACTTCGCCCTCATCCAATCCAAATGCGGATTTTAAAAGTCCTTCGCCGTAGCCCGTCGAACAGCTACGTGCGATGATTGCATCAGCAGGCAGAACGTTTTTGATTTCAGCAATAGCTCGCTTTGCGGTTTGGATGGGGTTTCCCATATTGTTTGCGTAAAACGAGTAAAGCAAATCGCCGTTTTCGTTAATTAGTGCAAGTTTCGTGGTGGTGGAACCAGCATCAATGCCTAAAAAGCAGTTCCCTTTATATGTTGTAATATCTCCCTTGCCAACGATTGCGTTCGAATGCCTTTTACAAAATTCGTCATATTCCGCGTCGTTTGCAAACAAAGGATCAAGACGTTTTAATTCAAATTCTATATTAACGCCCTTTTCGAGATTCGATATAAGTGATTCTATCTCTACGGATTCGCAATCAGCAGCTTCAAGTGCCGCGCCCATTGCGGCAAATAGATGCGAGTTTTCGGGGTCGACGGTTGTTTCGGGAGTAAGATTCAGAGTGCGGATAAACGCTTTTTTGAGTTCAGTCAAAAAGTGTAACGGACCGCCCAAGAAAGCAACGCATCCGCGTATGGGTTTACCGCAAGCCAAACCGGAAACGGTTTGGTTAACAACCGCTTGGAATATAGAAGCCGAAAGGTCAGCTTTTGTTGCACCTTCATTTATTAAAGGTTGAATATCGGTTTTAGCAAAAACACCGCAACGTGCCGCGATAGGATAGATTTCTTTATAATTTTTTGCTTCTTCATTAAGACCCGAAGCATCGGTTTGGAGCAGGGAAGCCATCTGGTCAATAAACGACCCCGTGCCGCCTGCACAAACACCGTTCATTCGTTCTTCAAGTCCGCCGCGGAAATAGATTATCTTAGCATCCTCACCGCCCAACTCAATAGCAACGTCTGTTTGCGGCGCAACGCTTTGGAGAGCGGTCGCAACAGCAACTACTTCCTGAATAAAATCAATATTCATTGCCTTTCCAAGACTTATAGATCCCGAACCGGTAATACGTGTTTTAAGTAAGCAGTTTCCGAGCTCTTCTTTAGCTTGTTTTAATAACTCTGCTAAAGTTTCCTGTGTATGCGCTCTGTGACGTTTATATTCGCCGAATATTATTTTATTATTATCATCAAGTACTACAAGCTTGACAGTGGTAGAGCCAATGTCGATACCTGCGTGATACTGATTCATGTCGAGTTTCATCCTCTCGGTTTGTTAGTATAATAATACATTTTATTATATTTGCCTTGATATGTCAAGTTTTTAAGGAGATTTATAGATAAAATTCAAACAAAAAAGACGGCTTACGCCGTCTTTTGTTTTTGTAATATTAGCCGTTAACGAGCTTGTTGATTTCAGCAGCGAAATCGTCTTCCTTCTTTTCGATGCCTTCGCCTCTTTCGTATTTAACGAAAGAAACGATCTTGATGCTGTTGCCGAGTTCTTTTGCAACGTTTTCAGTGTACTTACCAACGGTAAGGTCGCTGTCTTTAACGTATTCTTGATCAACGAGACAGTTGTTGTCATAGAACTTGCTGATTCTGCCGATAACCATCTTTTCCTTAACTGCATCGGGCTTCTTGGAAAGGTTTTCGTCGTTTTCGATCTGGCTGAGAAGGATTGCCTTTTCGTTTTCGATAACAGATGCGGGAACGCAATCTCTGTCAACGTAAGCGGGGCTCATTGCAGCGATCTGCATGCAAACGTTCTTTGCGTATTCAACAAAAGCTGCGTTGGTGGTGTCGCATTCGGTTTCGAACTTGGTAACAACGCCTGCGCTGCCGCCGCCGTGGATGTAGCAACCGGTGTTGCCTTCGATGATATCGAAGCGACGGATGCTCATGTTTTCACCGATGGTGAAGATCATGTTCTTAAGTTCAGCTTCAACGGTAACGTCGGTGCCGTCGAAGTTGAGAGCGTTAAGAGCTGCAAGATCAGCGGGCTTGTTTGCAACGATAGTTCTGAGGATGCCCTTAACAAATTCTTGGAAAGAAGCGTTCTTTGCAACGAAGTCGGTTTCTGCGTTTACTTCGATAATAGCGGTTACGCCGTTTTCGGTAAGAATATCAACAACGCCTTCAGCTGCGATTCTGTCTGCCTTCTTTGCTGCAACAGCAAGGCCCTTTTCACGGAGATATTTGATAGCTTCGTCAAAGTTACCTTCGGTTTCAACGAGTGCCTTTTTGCACTCCATCATGCCGCAACCGGTCTTTTTACGGAGCTCCATAACGTCTTTTGCGGAAATATTAGCCATTTTATATTCCTCCTGATTATTCGTTATTAATTAAAATTATTCAGCTGCTGCTTCCTCGGTAGCTTCGGAGGAATCTGTGAGCTGTTCGCCCTGCTTGCCTTCGATGATAGCGTCAGCAAGAGTAGCTGCGATGAGCTTGATAGCGCCGATTGCGTCATCGTTACCGGGGATTACGTAGTCAACTTCATCGGGATCACAGTTGGTGTCAACGATTGCAACAACGGGAATGCCGAGCTTTCTTGCTTCGTCAACAGCGTTCTTTTCCTTCTTGGGGTCAACGATAAAGATTGCAGAGGGGATACCCTTCATATCCTTGATACCGCCAAGGTTCTTTTCGAGGTCGTTCATTTCCTTCTGAAGAGCTGCAACTTCCTTCTTGGGGAGAAGATCGAAAGTGCCGTCTTCTGCCATCTTGTTGAGGTTGTGAAGCTTCTGGATCGACTTCTTGATGGTTTTGAAGTTGGTGAGCATACCGCCGAGCCAACGTACGTTTACATAGTACATTTCGCTACGGAGAGCTTCTTCCTTGATTGCATCCTGTGCCTGCTTCTTGGTGCCGACGAAAAGGATGTTGCCGCCTTCAGCAGCGATGTCGCGAATGAAGAGATAAGCTTCTTCGATCTTCTTAACGGTTTTCTGAAGGTCGATGATGTAAATGCCGTTTCTCTCGGTGAAGATGTATTCAGCCATCTTCGGGTTCCATCTTCTCGTTTGGTGACCGAAATGTACACCAGCTTCGAGAAGCTGTTTCATGGATACTACTCCCATGTCTTTCTCCTTCGGGTTTCTTACCCGCCACCGCATTTTGAATTTACCTGCCTAATAACACGTTAGGTGCACCCGGGCGAGGCATATACGGTGTGTGTATTTTTGCCTTTCGCAAAATCCTATGAATTATAACACGAAAATCAAGAAAAATCAATAGTTTGTGCTCAAAAAGTTGCTTAAATTAAGCGTTTTTGCGATGTTTGTTTTATTAATTTATCACAAACGTGCACTTTAAAGACGTATTTCGTCGAAAAAATAAAAATGCAGGAGGCCGATTGCTCGACCTCCTTAAGAATTACTTTTTATTCTTTTTGATAACCTTAATAAACATTACACCGATAACCGAAATTCCAACGAACATAATTATTGTTGTTATTGCAATTTCAGTAGAGCTCATACCGCTATCAGTTGTAACGGTCGAGTCCGAAGAATCATCGGATGTTTGTTCGCTATCGGAAGTTGCGTTTGAAACATCGGACGGATTTTCGGAAACTTCGCCCGAAGCTTCACCAGAAGCTTCATTGGAAACGTCCTCGGAAACATCGCCCGAAACTTCATCGGAAACATCTTCTGAGTTTTCAACGTCAGAC
>JAZOTA010000081.1:0-67578 GCA_045657425.1 Eubacteriales bacterium | reverse complement strand
GGAATGCATCCCGTTTATTTGGGACCGACAGGCTCGCAAATGGGCAAAAAGGAAAGCATTGCCGACACCGCGCGCGTGCTTGGCAGAATGTTCGACGGTATCGAATACCGCGGCTTCGGTCAGGGCATCGTCGAGGATCTCGCAAAATTCGCAGGCGTTCCCGTTTGGAACGGCTTGACGAACGAATTTCACCCCACCCAGATCCTTGCCGACTTTTTGACGGTGATCGAGCATTTCGGCTCGCTTAAGGGCAAAAAATTGGTTTATATGGGCGATGCGAGATATAATATGGGCAATTCGCTTATGGTTGGCTGCGCAAAAATGGGTATGCATTTCGTTGCCTGCGCACCGAAAAAATATTTCCCGAGCGATTCTCTTATTGCCGAATGTCAAAGCATAGCAAAGGAAACGGGCGCTGTTCTTGAATTTATCGAGGACCCGATAAAAGCAACAAAGGACGCCGACGTTATCTATACCGACGTTTGGGTTTCGATGGGCGAGCCGGCTGACGTTTGGGAAGAACGCATCCGCGAGCTTACACCCTACCGCGTGACGATGGAATTGATGAACAACGCAGGCGAGCAATGCAGATTTATGCACTGCCTCCCTGCATTCCACGACCTCGGCACCGTTGTCGGCAGAGATATCCACGAAAAGTTCGGCATCGACTGCATGGAGGTAACCGACGAGGTTATCGAAAGCGAACGCTCGATCGTCTTTGACGAAGCCGAAAACAGAATGCACACCATAAAGGCTGTTATGGCGGCTACGCTTTAATGAAAACAAAACTCCTTTTCTTTAAACGGAAAGGGAGTTTTTTGTTGCATTCATTGACTTTTGTATAAAAGAGGAGTATAATCGTGCCGAAAAGAGTGTGATACATTTGGAATTTCTAACAGCAAAGCAGTTTGCCGAAAAGCTCGGAGTAACACCGCGACGTGTTCAGGATATGTGCCGTCAAGGCGCAATCGCAGGGGTTGTCCGTCACGGCAGAGAATGGCTTATTCCTGCATCTGCAATCGAAAAGAAAGAAAAAAGCAACGCATCGGTTGAGGAAAAGCAGGTCAAAGCCGAAAAAAGCGTTCAAACAAGCCAAAAAATATTTAACGGAATACTTGATGTCTACAAAAAGCCCGGCAGTGCGGCGGATATTTTAATTTCGCTCTCTCACGATGAGGCGCAATACGATATATTCGCATCTCAGCTTGCGTTTTACCGCGGCGACCACAAAACCGCGCTTTCACTTGCGTTAAAGCATATCGAAGATAATGAAACCGATATTAACGTTAGGATTGCGGTCGGTATGCAATTAACGCTTTCCTCGCTTTTCATCGGCGATTACAAGGTATGGCGCAAGGGCTTTGATTATTTAAAAGCGACCGAATGCAATAACGATTACGAAAAACATGCGCTTGAGTTCTGGTGCGCTACGGCAATAATTTCGGCATCCGAGGAGGAAACCTTTCCCGATTGGTTTTGCCGCGGTGATTTCACCCGTCTGCCGCCCAACCATTACCCGATAGCTTCCTATAACTACGTAAAGCACCTTTACCATGCCTGCGGCAGAATTAAGGATAAGGATAAAACCTTTGAGCTTTTACGTGCAATGCCCTATAGCATCGAGCCGCTTATTTCCTATGCGTGCGTGTTCGGCTCGGTAATTGTCGAAATTTATCTCCGACTCGTTTGCGCGCTTGCCTATCACCTTACGGGCAACGATGCGGTTGCGATACCGCACCTCGACCGCGCAATTGATCTTGCGATTCCCGATAAGCTTTATACTCCGCTTGCCGAATCCCGCCGCCGCTTCGGCTTTCTTATGGATGACCGTCTGTCGGTAAAATCGACCGAAGCGTTAGCTAACGTAAAAACGGTATCGAAAACACTTATCGACGGCTGGACCGCTATCCATAACGAAATGCTCGGTAAGCGTGTTTCCAACAATTTAAGCGTGCGCGAATGGCAGGCATCGCGCCTTGCCGCCTACGGCTTGCAAAATAAAGAAATTGCCGACATTATGGGCGTTACCGTAAACGCGGTAAAGCAGGCGCTTCGTATGGCAATGGACAAGACCGGCTGTGAGAGCCGCGACGAATTATATCAATACATATAAGCTTTTTACTACACCGAACCATTTGGAACGGTGTAGTTTTTTATTGATAAAATTTCGCATTAACGAAGCCGAAGGTTAAAAAACTATCCCAAATTTTTGATTTTGGTGTAGTGAAATTGCGCCTTGATTTTTTTATAATACTGTAAAAGAGGTGATTTTATGGACGGCAAATTGCATAAAGAGGGCGATATTTATAAAATTATCGAGCTCGACGGCAGAACCTTCGCTTTAAAATACGGATATTATTCCGAGCACGAAAGAGAAAAGGGCTGGCCCGTGCCGATAATGCCCGATTTCATAACCGAGCCGAGCTTTTCAAGCGGCGGATTCCCGTATGCAACGAGAATACAGGATTCTTGCGAGCATTACCGCCCAAAAAATCAAAAAGGCGATTTCTGGTGCGGTGATTGTGAATACTATTCAAACGCAAAAGAAGATATCGGCTTATGCCTTTGCGATAAAAGAAAATCCGACAAAAAATAAAAACTGCTTTTTCAACTTGCTTTTCAACCACAGGAGGAACAAACAATGGAAGAAAAAAACTACGGTGCGCTCCAACGCATTATATCGGGCATAGTTGCCGCAATAATGGTATTTATGCTTGTGCCAATCGTTTCGGCGGTAAGCCCCGAAGCGATGAGCAACAAGATTGCAGATAATCCCACAATGGACGGTTGGAAGCAATGGTTCGGTTCTGACGTAACTCACAGCAACTACGCAGGCGGTGTTTGGACCGACAAATCGGTGTTTACCGATGCGAGTGCTTTCCCCGAGGGAACTATCGAGCTTGACGGCGAAAACAATTTCCTCGTTGCGCTTTCGGCGATAGCTGCGAACAAAACCATCGTCGGCTACACCCATCTCCCGAGCGATACAATGTTTATACTTGACGTTTCGGGCTCGATGAAGGGCCGCACTCAGGCGTTGGTCGATGCAACCAACGCTTCCATAAAATCGCTTATGGCGCTTAACAACTATAACCGCATAGGCATTATTCTTTATTCCGACAGCGCAACCACTCTGTTGCCTCTTGACAGATACGTCACCACCGAGGAAAACGGCAATTTCCTTTCGTATTCGTCGAGTGATGACGAGGAATATATCGGCATTGCCGAATATTACGACCGAGGCTCGAGGCGCAACGTTTCTCACGTAAAAAACAGCAAGGGCGAAAGCGTTAGCGGCAAAAGACAGGTAATCGGCGGCACCTTTATTCAGGGCGGTATTTACGGTGCGTTACAGCAGTTTAACGGCATTGACGACGTTACCATTCAGGATGGCTTCCAAGCAGGCACCCCCAGAATTCCGATATTCGTGCTTATGTCCGACGGCGCGCCTACCTACGGCACGGGCAATTATGCTCGTCCGACCGAATACAGTTCCGGCACAGGCGCACATACCAACGAGGGCATGGCATTTCTCACTCAGCTTACCGCGGCATACTCGCGCGAGGTAGTTGAGGAAAAATACGGCAGAAAAGCGCTGTTTTATTCTCTCGGTCTTACCGAAGGCATCGAAGAAGACGAGCTTGACGATGCAATGAGCGTTCTTGATCCCGTAGGCAACACTCAAGATCTTTGGGACAGCTATTTCCGCCTTACAAATCGCGGAACTCTTGCGGTATCGGTCCCTGCATACGGCAGGAATTACCGAGTCACCACGACCACCGTTTCGGTTTCGCGCAATTCGACGCTTGATACCGAATCGATAGATTATGCCGACGGCGCATTCTTTGCATCGAACAGCCAAGGCCTTATCGAAAAATTCCAAGCGGTTGTTGATGAAATAATCTTCCAATCGCGTTATTATCCCACCCACCTTCAGGGCGGCACACCCGACTTTTCGGGATATATCACCTTCGAGGACTATATCGGCGAATATATGGAGGTAAAGGATATTAAGGGTATCCTTCTCGGCAACGTTCTTTTCGACGGCGCAATGCTCACCTCCAAAATCAACACCTCCGCAGACGGCTTGGGCACGCTTGATAATCCGACCGAGCTCGGTCACGAATTTATCGGCGCAATCAAGTCCCGTATCGGCATAGCCGACACAAAGGACGCGCAAGACCTTGCGGCGCTTGCGGTACACTACAAACAGCTTTATTATAATTCCGACGACGATTTCTCGAACTATATCGGCTGGTACGCAAAGGCAGACGGCAGTTATCACTCCTTCTGGCACGAGGGAATGACAAACCACCCTGCGGATGCGGTTTATATCAACCGTTCTTATGGCTTCTTGGGCAGAGCAGAGGGCAACATCAAGGACAGCGATATGATGTATATGTCGGTGCAGGTTCACACCAACATAAAGAGCGGACACCAAGCGGTTGTTTGGAAAATCCCTGCTTCGCTTGTTCCTATGGTGACCTACAGCGTTTCGCTCGAGGGCAACAGCGTTGAAAACGCAACCGATATCGAGCTTGAGATTCTCGAAGCATCGCCTATCCGACTCGTTTTTGAAACGGGACTTCGCTCGGATATCAACGAGCTTAATATCAACAGCATTATGGCGGCGGCGGACAGTAAGTTCAAAACCGCAAACGGATACCGCTTCTGGACCAACCGTTGGGAAGACAACGGCAACGTTCTTAACGATATCGGCACAAAGGTTACCTTTGCACCCTCGGTTGAAAACGAAAGATATTACTTCAACGAGGATTGTGATATCTATGCTTCCGACGGCAACGGCGGATACGAGGTCGTTTCCTACAGAAACGCATCGGGATTTAATTCCGCAACCGAATATTACCGCCGAAGAGTTGTTTTCGCACTTACCGAAAATGCAAACGACGGTAATGCCGCAGAAATGGTTATCGAATACGAAGCGCTTACCAACGCGGTTCTCGAGGAAAAGAAGCAGCGTGACGACGGCACTTGGTATATCCCTATGGGTACCGTCAGCCACCTTGTTGACAGCTATGTAATAAATAAGGACGAAAACAGGACCGAATCGCTCGGATATTCAAATAACCCCTACGTTCAGCAAACCGTTTCCTCCTATGAGGAGCACAGCCTGCTCGGTAACAACGGCAGAATCGATTTCACTCCTGCACAGGGTATCGCTATCTCGAAAACGCTTGAAGCGGTCGAGCCGGGCGCGAGCAGAGATTTTGAATTTATCGTTAAGCTTAAAACTAACGGCGCAACCCTTGCGGACAGCTATTCCTATATCCTTGCGGATATCGGCGAATACGAGGGAACCGAGGGCACCGCTGACGTTGTCAACGGCGAAATGAAGGTTACCGTTCCCGCAGGCAAAACGCTTTATATCATCGGCATCCCCGAAAATACCGAATATTCGGTTGCCGAGGTTGCACATAGTGCATATCAGGTGAAAACGGTTTCGGTAAACGGAAAAGCGGCAGAAAACGGCTTGGCAGAGGGCAAGGTCACAGCTTATTTTATCGATAGCGTTGAATTTACAAACACTCCCATCGTAAAGGGCAGTCTTATCATTCAAAAGACGGTAACCCACCCCTTCGGAAGCGATTACAAGGTCCCCTCGGAGCTTGAATTTGATATTTCGGTTACGCTTGACGGCGTAAACGTTGCAAATCAGGTCTACGAAGCGGTTACCTCCAAGGGCGCGACCACCGTTTCGGCAGACGAAAACGGCAGAATCAATTTCAAGCTCGCGCACGGCGAAAGCATTTCGATTCACGGCATCCCCGAGGGAACGAAATACAGCGTTACCGAGAATGTGCTTCCTGACGGATTTTCGATTTCCGACAACAGTAAAAACCTTAACGGAACGATAGTTGCCGATGCAAACGCAACCGCATCGCTTGTAAACAATTACGTTCCCGAGCCTGTAACCCCCAACGTTGAGGTTTCGGTCATCAAGGAGCTTTTGGGCAGAGATTTCAAGGAAGGCGACAAATTCGAATTCCTTCTTGAACGCTACAACGGTCATGAGGGCGACCACCACGACGAGGTCGACCGCGTTACCGTTACCGCAATGCGTGACGTTCAAAACGGCAAGCTCGTTGCGGTTATGGACCTTTCGACCGAGCGCATCACCGAAGCTGGCTATTACAGCTACGTTATCAGCGAGGTCAACGATAAAGAGCTCGGCAACGGCATCCCCGGTATGAGCTACGATACCACTCTCCGTCACTTCGGCATCGCCGTAACCGACAGCGATATGGACGGCAAGCTTGAAATATCCGACGTTGATTCTATCGCTCCCGTAACAGTAAGCAAGGTAAACGGCGATTGGAATGTTAACGCAACCTTTGCCAACTCCTATGCTCCCACGGTCGGCGCAGAGATTGAAATCAACATCAACAAAGAAATTTCCGCACCCTCGGGCGCTACCATCGGCAAAAACGGCTTTAGCTTTTCGCTTTACGATGAAAACGGAAGCAAGGTAGTTACGTCCAACCTCACCGACGTAAACGGTAAGGCATATATAGACCTTTCGTTCCCCGTAAATGCGGTCGGAACAACCGTTACATATATCCTTAAAGAGGATATCCACGCAACTCCTATTTCGGGTATGACCTACAGCACTTCGGAATATGAGCTCGTTATCGAATTCGTCGACAATCTCGACGGAACGGTCGGCACTCTCATCAACGGCGAAAAGACCGATAACGCTGAATTTTCCTTTACCAACGTCTATGACCCCACCGATGCATCGCTTATTCTCAGCGGCAACAAGGTTTTAAACGGCAGAATCCTTAACGAAAACGAATTTTCGTTCTCGATTTACGAAACCGATGCTTCCTTTAACATCGAGGGCATCGCTCCGTTTGAAACGGTTTGGGCTCAACATGACGGCTCGTTCTCCTTCTCGCTTCTCAGCTATGACACGGTGGGAGTCAAATATTACGTTATCGTTGAAAACGATTTGGCACTCGGCGGCGTAAGCTATGATAAAACCCAATACAACGTAACCGTCGATGTAAAAGCAGACGGCGCAGCTCTTGTCGCAAACAGCGTTATCACCGCAAACGGCAAGGCGGTTGACAAAATCGAATTTGTAAACGAATACAAGGCGGCTTCCGTATCGGTAAACCTTAAGGGTGAAAAGGTGCTTTCGGGCAGAGATCTTAAGGACGGCGAGTTCGAATTCAATCTCGTCGATGCAGACGGCAATGTCATTTCGTCCGCTAAAAATATTAAAAATATCTTCACCTTCGATAAACTCGATTACACCAAAGCAGGCGTTTACAATTACACTGTTGTTGAAGTCGACGGCAAGCTCGGCGGCATCAGCTATGACAAGAGCGTGTTCCGAGTAACCGTTACCGTAATCGACGACGGACACGGCAAGCTGCATGCTTCCGTCGCTTACAGAAAGGGCTCCTCGGCTGCAACCTCCATCGTGTTTGTAAACACCTACACGGCATCTCCGGCATACGTGGAATTTGAAGGAACAAACACGCTTTCGGGCAGAGATTTGGTTGCAAACGAATTTGAATTCGTTCTCACCAACACAGGCAACGGACGTGTTCTCGAAACCGTTTACAACGATGCAAACGGCAATTTCAAATTCTCACCGCGTGAATACCGTGCGGCAGATACCTATCACTACACCGTCACCGAAAAGCACAACGGTCTTGGCGGCGTGACCTACGACTCGACCGTTTATTCGGTAATCGTAAAGGTTGTTGATAACGGCAACGGCAAGCTCATTGCAAGCGTGGAATACCACAAGGGACAGACAGTTGTCGACGGCTTGACCTTTAAAAACAGCTATCACGCGGCTCCGACCGAAATTAAGCTTTCGGGCAAAAAGACGCTTTCCGGCAGAGAAATGAACGAAAAAGAATTCTCGTTCACCCTTAACGGAAACGGCATTTCCGAAACCGTTCAAAATTCCCGTGACGGAAGCTTTGGCTTCTCCTCGCTTAAGTTTAACAAAGCAGGCGTTTACAATTACACCGTAAACGAGGTCAAGGGCGATCTCGGCGGTATCACCTATGACGAAACAGTTTACAACGTAACCGTTACCGTAACCGACGATCTCAAGGGACACCTTGTTGCAAGCGTCAGCATCGACGGCAAGGGCGAGCTTGAATTTAACAACTCCTACGTTGCATCGGGCGCAACTGCGGTCATTACGGGCAACAAGACGCTTTCGGGCAGAGAACTGAACGAAAATGAATTCGAATTCGTTCTCAAGGATGAAAACGGCGAGGTTGTTGAAACGGTTAAAAATGCGCTCGACGGCTCGTTTGGCTTCGCCGCACTCGAATTTAACAAGGTCGGCGTTTACAATTACACCGTAAACGAGGTTCAGGGCAACCTTGGCGGTATCAGCTATGACGGCAAGGTCTATAACGTGACCGTCACCGTAACCGATGACCTCAAGGGCAACCTTATATCAAGTGTTGTATATCAACTCAACGGCGAAAAGGTTGATTCTGTCGCATTTGAAAACAGCTATTCGGCAAACGGCGTTGACTATGCAATTTCGGGTACCAAGGTGCTTGACGGCAGAGAGCTTGGCGAGGAATTCAGCTTCGAGCTTTACGATTCCGAACAAAATCTGCTCGAAGCGGTAACCAATAAGCTCGGCGGCGCAATAAACTTTACCGCTATCTCCTACGATAAAGCAGGTGTTTACACCTATACCGTTAAAGAGGTGAAGGGCGACCTTGGCGGAATCACTTACGATGAAAGCGTTTATACCGTAACAGTTACAGTTGAAGACGGCAAAAACGGCGAATTGAATATCGCATCGGTCGAATATGCTCTCGGCAGTGAACCGACAAGCGGAATTATTTTCACCAATAAATACAATGCAAAGGAAGCAACCGTTACCCTCGGCGGTAACAAGGTCCTTAACGGACGCGAGATGAACGCAGACGAATTCTCGTTCGTTCTTAACGGAAACGGCGTTTCCGAAACGGTTACCAACGATAAGGACGGCGCGTTCCGATTCACCGCACTCACCTTTGACAAGGCAGGCGTTTACGTTTACGAGGTAAGCGAAATCAAGGGCACTCTCGGCGGCATTACCTATGACGAAGCGGTTTATACCATAACCGTCACCGTAACCGACGACCTTAAGGGCAACCTTGTTGCAGTCGTTACTTACGAAAAGGCAGGTGACGCGGTTGAAGAAATCGTGTTTGTAAACAGCTATTCGGCAAAAGAAACCGCTTACACCTTCGGCGGTCTTAAGACATTGCTTGGCAGACCTCTTAACGCAGGCGAGTTTGAATTCGAGCTTTACAACCTCGGCACCGATGCAATCATCGAAAAGGTTAAGAACAGTGCTGACGGCACCTTTGAATTCGCTCCCGTCACCTTTGATAAGGTTGGTGTTTACAGCTTCAGAATCACCGAAATCGGCGGTGCTCTGGGCGGAATCGCTTACGATACCGCAATTTACAGAATCGACGTAACAGTTGAGGACGATAATTCGGGCGCTTTGAAGATCACCTCGGTTGAATATATCCGCAACGATCAGAGCGTACAAAGCGTTGCTTTTGAAAACAAATATTCGGCAAAATCTGTAAGCGTTGAGTTCAACGGAAATAAACAGCTTGAAGGACGCGACCTTGCAGACGGCGAATTTAAGTTCAATCTTTACGAAACCGATTCGGATTTCGCAACCGAAGGACTTACTCCCGTTACCGTTACCAACAAGGCAGACGGAAGCTTTATGTTCCCGATGCTTGAATATAACGAGGTCGGCACAAAATATTACGTCATAACCGAAACCGACGGCGGCTTGGCAAGCATCACCTACGATGCTACCGTATACCGCATCAAGGTTGAAATCAGCGACAACCTTTCGGGTGCGCTGTTGGCAGACGTTTCAATGCAAAAGGCAGACGGAAACGCGACCGAAACCGTTGTTTTCGTGAACAAATACAGCGAGCTTTCGGCAGACGTTGTGCTTAACGTGAACAAAACCGTTATCAACGAAACCGACGAGCCCTTCGGCGCAAACGGATTCGAGTTCGTGCTCACCCGTGACGGCGTTGAAATGGGCAGAGTGGTTACCGACGCAAACGGCAAGGCGCAATTTAAGCTTACCTTCAAGGAAGCCGACGTGAATAAGGTTTATACCTACGTTATGACCGAGGTCAACGGCGGAATTGTCGGTGTTACCTATGACAAGACCGAATACGTCTTTGAAATTGCGGTTGATTACGACGAAACGGGCAAAGGCTTGATTGCGACTGTTACCAAAAACGGCGTTGCCGAAAATGCCTACACCGCTGAATTCGTTAACGTTTACAGCGTTGTAAAGCCCGGCGACGCAAGTGAAACGCTTCCTTGGATACTCCTCCTTTTGGTAAGCGGCGGCGCGGTGGTAACGTTTGCGACCCACCTTAATAAAAAACGCGAACAATTCTAATTAAGTCATTATCAAGGTTTCTCCTTTTGATAGTTGAAAAGCAGCAGAAAAGCCCGTTGGTGTAAACCTTCGGGCATTTCTGTTGTTATTGTTAAAAAAACTTGACATTGCGAAAAGACTGTGATATAGTAATATTAACTAATTCCACAATTATGCAAGGAGTGTTTTAGATCATGTCTAAAGTAATGTCGGTATTGCGTAAAAACGCAAAACTTATCTTAATTTCGGCAGTAGTTATTGCATTTATCGTAATATTTGCAATTTTAAATACCGAATCTGCGATTGAAATCGCAAAGCTTTTTGGAATTTCTTCTTTATTTACTTTGGGCGCGGTCGTCGGAGCGTTGGTGCTTGCCATCCCCTCCATTATTTTCAAGGTTACCAAGAAAAGAGCCGCTAAATTCAGCGGACGTGCGCGTTTCCTTCTCGCGTTGCTTTTCATTGTATTAATCATTGCGCCTATGTTCATCCTTGATATTATCCCTAACGGTGCGGCTGACCCCAAAACCGGTGAGGTTCCCACAATGATGGACCGTGAATTTATCATCAAGCTTCCTCAGGCGTTTTATGAAGAATCGTATCCCATGACCTTCGGCATCTATTCGTTGATCCTCTGCGGCGTAATTCTCGGCTTCGCAGGCAACCTTATGATCCTTTCGTGGGAAAATCACGATAACGTTTCCAACAAGGTATTCAAGATCGCAATGGGTATTCTCTTTGCAATCCTTCTCCACTGCGTACTTATTCTTTTGGACTACGTTTCCACAATGCTTTCGCTTAACTACTTCACAACCATAGGTCCTGTAAGCTTTATCGGTATGTATATCGGCTACGGCGTTTACGGCAAGATCCAAGATAACAAGGACAGAAAGTTAAGAGCAAAAGGTCTTTAATATCAAATAAACAAAACAGACGGGCAACCGTCTGTTTTTTGTTTAATGCTTTTGTAAGCGGTTGTTTTTGATTTACGCCTCGTTACCAAATTCTTATTTATCGACCTAATCATATCACTTTTCTGAAAACAAATCAAGGCGAAGCCTTGTATATCATCAATTCCGAAGGAATTGCATATCATCAAAACAAAGTTTTGCATATCATCAAGCCGCAGGTAAAAATGCACGCTGAGCGTGATGAGATACAGCCCGAAGGGCTGATGATATACACCACGCTTTGCGCGGTGATGATATACCAAGCCTGCGGCTTGGATAAAAAAAGAAGTAACTTTTGGTAGACAAAAGTTACTTCTTTTTTGGTGACCCGTAGGGGAGTCGCCCGCCCTTCGGGGCGGAGCGGTGGCGCGGTCTGACAGTCCCCCGGACTGTCATTCAACACGCGCCCTTCGACTCCCAAGTTGCAAGACAAAAAAACAAACCCCACATAAAGTGAGGTTTGTTTTTTCGTGGTGACCCGTAGGGGAGTCGAACCCCTGTCTTCGCCGTGAGAGGGCGACGTCTTAACCACTTGACTAACAGGCCGTATTTTCGATTGCTACAATAATATATCACATCTTTTTTTGTTTGTCAATATTTTTATGGCAGGACTTTATTGACAGACAAAAAAATTTCTGTTAAAATGGTTGCAAATGAAACTGTTTTAAATGCAACTAATTTGAAAGAGGCAAAAAATGGCAACGATAATGCGGAAAATGAACATAATCAGTCGGTGCGAGGCGAATTATCGCACCGAAAAATCCACTGTCGGACTTGCGGGAATCTATCACAGCTACGTTCTTGCTATATGCAAAAACCCGGGACTTCCGCAGGAAAAGCTTGTGCAATACCTTTGCATAAACAAATCAAACGTCACGCGTCACCTTGCCCATTTAGAGCTCGAGGGCTATGTTGAGCGCCACGCAAGCGAAGCGGACAAGCGCGAAACCTTGGTTTTCCCGACGCAAAAAATGTTCGATATCCTTCCCGAGGTTAAAGACATTACCCTCGATTGGAATACAAAGCTTGCCGATGGCATTGATGAGGATGAATTGAAGCTTTTCCACGAAATACTTGACAAAATGCTCAACAAAGCCATCGAAATCGAGGAAGTAAAATGAAAATAGTTTTTAAATATCTAAGCGGTTTTTATCGGCGAATGACTGTCGGATTTTTGATTAAAATGACGGGCACGGTCGTCGAGCTTTTGATACCGTATATTCTTACGCATATCCTTAAAAACGTCATCACAAAATCGGTGCACGACATCCTTTTGTGGGGCGGTGTTATGCTTATTTGTGCCGTTACCGCCTGCGTGTGCAACATAATCGCAAACCGAATGGCGGCGCGCGTTTCGCGTAATTTCGCCGAAAATATGCGAAAGGATCTGTTTATCAAAACGCTTCGCCTTTCGGCTGCGCAGACCGATAATTTCACGATTCCGTCGCTTGAATCGCGCATTACGACCGATACCTATAACGTTCACCACTTTGTGAATATGATGCAACGCTTGGGCGTTCGTGCGCCCATTATGCTCATCGGCGGCATCGGTATAACGCTTTTTATGGACGCATATCTTGCGCTCGCAATGATTGCCGTGCTTCCCTTTATTTTTATTACCGTTTATTTCATATCGAAAAAGGGTGTGCCGCTTCACACCAAGGTGCAAAAATCTGTCGACGGCATGATTCGCGTCGTGCGTGAGGATGCCCAAGGTATCCGCGTTATCAAGGCGCTTTCAAAGACCGATTACGAGCACCGCCGATACGATGCGGTCAATTCCACGCTTATCAAGGACGAAACACGCGCGGGAATCGTTATGGGCGGCGTTAATCCGATAATGACTGTGTTGATGAACGTCGGCTCGGTTGCCGTTATCGCACTTGCAAGCGGCAGAGTCGATTCGGGCTTGTCCGACCCCGAAACTATCGTTGCGTTTATGCAGTATTTCACGCTTATTTCCATGGCGATGATGTCGGTAACGCGAATGTTCGTTATGTACACAAAGTGCGCGGCATCTGCACGACGCATAACCGAGGTTTTCGATGCCGATGAGGACATTAAGGTCTGCGAAAAGACCGAATTTCCCGATAAGGCTGACGAAAATCACATTGTGTTCGATAACGTTTCCTTCTCCTACAAGGGCGTAAAGGACAATTTGAACAACATATCCTTCTCGCTTCCGAAGGGCGGTCGGCTCGGTATAATCGGCGCGACCGGCTCGGGCAAAACGACCTTGATAAAATTACTGCTCAGATTTTACGATTGCAATAAGGGTGCTATCTTCATCAACGGCGAAAACATAAAAACCATTGAAAAATCGCGTTTTTACGCAATGTTTGGCTCGGCGATGCAGCAGGACTTTCTTTATGCCGATACTGTTGCCGAAAACATCCGCTTTGGCAGGGAAATCGATGACGAATCGATAATTCTTGCCGCCAAAACAGCGCAAGCAGATGGCTTTATCACCGATTTTGCCGACGGTTATAACCACCTACTCACACCGCACGGAAGCAATATTTCGGGCGGTCAGAAGCAAAGAATACTTATTTCACGCGCGCTTGCGTCAAAGCCCGAAATTTTGATACTCGACGATTCGTCGTCGGCGCTCGATTACAAAACCGATGCCGCATTAAGGGCGGCACTTGCCGAAAACCTTGGCGACACAACGGTTATTACCGTCGCACAGCGTGTAAGCTCGGTTAAGGACTGCGATATTATCATCGTGCTCGACGAGGGCGAAATTATCGGTATGGGCAACCACAGCGACTTGCTTGAGGGCTGCGAGGAATACCGCGAAATAAGCGAATCCCAGATGGGAGGTGCTTTCGTTGAATAAACCTAACGAAACCAAGCAGGAAAGAAACACAAAGGGCATCCTTTTACGTCTTTGCGGATACGTTTTAAAGTATTGGTACATCTTCATCCCTGCGGTATTGATGACCTTCTGCGCAAATCTGCTTTCGCTTTTGGGACCTAAATTTTCGGGACTTGCCATCGATGCAATCGTTGCCGAGGGCGGTGTCGATAAGGAAGCTGTTGCCGAAAACGTGCTTTATATGCTCGGCTGTTACGTCATCTCTGCGGTGATATCCTATCTTTTGGCGGTCATTATGATAAAGCTGAGCCAAAAAATAGTTTACACAATGCGTAAACAGCTTTTTGAAAAGCTTACGTCACTGCCCGTCGGCTATTTCGACACTCACCCGACAGGTGACATTATAAGCCACATTTCCTACGATATCGATACGATAAACTCAACTCTCTCGCACGATTTGGTTCAGGTTATGACGAGTCTTTACACCGTCATCGGCTCGCTTATCTTTATGTGGAATATATCGAAGCCGTTGATTGCCGTATTTCTTATCACCGTGCCTGCATCGATTCTCTTTACACGCTATCGTGCAAAGCGAGTGCGTCCGCTTTTCAGAAGACGCTCGAAAAAGCTTGGCGAGTTGAACGGCTATG
Source organism: Eubacteriales bacterium (assembly GCA_045657425.1). Lineage (GTDB taxonomy): Bacteria > Bacillota > Clostridia > Oscillospirales > CAG-382 > Coliplasma. Next base: position 52,743 of record JAZOTA010000081.1, on the reverse strand, counting down.
CCGAGGAAATGCTTTCGGGCTGCGGTACAATCCGTGCTTACGAGCGTGAAAACGAAATAGGCGCGCGCTTTAACAAGCGCAACACCGATTCGATGGATGCCTATTACGAGGCGGACTATTACGGCGCGGCAATGGGCCCGTCGGTTAACTTTATCAACAATATTTCGATATCGTTAGTTACGATGTTCGGCGGAATACTTTATATGTATTCGCAAAGCGGAGTTGCGGCGGTTGGATCTCTGTTTTTCATCTCATTAAGCGGTGTGGCGCAGTTTGTTCAGTATTCGCGCAAGTTTGCCGGCCCGATAAACGAATTTGCAAACATCATTTCGGAATTCCAATCGGCATTTTCTGCCGCCGACCGTGTTTTTGCAATTCTCGACGAACAGCCCGAGCCGAAGGATTCCGAAAATGCAATCACGCTTGAAAGAGCAAAGGGTGACGTTGAATTTACAGACGTTAAATTCGGCTATACCCCCGAAAAAGAAATTCTTCACGGCATATCGTTCGATGCGCTTCAGGGTAAAACCGTTGCGATAGTCGGCCCAACAGGCGCAGGCAAAACGACGATAATCTCACTTCTTATGCGTTTTTACGACGTAAACGACGGAAAAATCACCGTCGACGGCATCGACGAGCGAGAAATCACACGTGATTCGTTGAGAAAAGCATACACAATGGTGCTTCAGGACACTTGGCTGTTTTGCGGTACTATTTACGAAAATATCGCCTACGGACGTGAGGGCGCAACGCTTGACGAGGTAAAAGCCGCCGCACGCGCCGCAAGGATAGACAGCTTTATCGAAAGCCTGCCCGACGGCTATGACACCGTCCTTACCGATGACGGCGTTAACATCTCGAAGGGACAGCGTCAGCTTATTACCATCGCACGTGCGATGATTGCCGATTCGCAAATGCTCATTCTCGACGAGGCGACCTCAAACGTCGACTCGCGCACCGAGATAAAGATTCAAGAGGCGATGAGCGAACTGATGAAGGGCCGTACCTGCTTTATCATTGCGCACCGACTTTCGACGATTCAAAATGCCGACAAGATAATCGTGCTTCAGGACGGCAGAATTACCGAAATCGGCAATCACGAGGAATTGCTCAAAAAGGGCGGATTTTACAGTACGCTTTATAATTCACAGTTTAATTAAAGCAGACCGCGGACAAATGGTCTGTTTACACCCTTGAAAGAAAAAACAACAAAAAAGAGTTCTTTCGTTTACATCGGAAGAACTCTTGATTTTTATAAGGAATTTTAATTTTTATTGTATTTTCAAGGGTTTTAATGAAAAGCTCGACTACCGTAGATTTCTACGTCTACGCTCGCTTTTCATTAAAAACAGCCTCATTTCTCTCAGTCTGCAAGCTGAATACGGGAGAATTTCTCCCGTATTTTCTTTAATACAAATAATATCTTTCTATTATCTCTTGGTATTCTTTTAGCTTTTCTTTTTGCGCCGTTAAGAATTTATCAACATCAAAATTTTGGTTTCGCAATTCGTCGCTGCCCAAAAGCAGGTCGATAAAATAATGCGAATTTTGCGAATAGGGCGCAATAAATTCAAATTCCTTGTGGGTGTTGCGTATCAAATTAAGCAAGCGCAAGCCCGATTCAAAGGGGTTAAAGCTTTTGCGGTCGGTTATATGAAGCTGAATACCCTTGCATTCGGTATTTGCGTGCTTTGAAGTGGTCGGGGTAAAAAAGCAGGGGCGGAATTTAACGCCTTGAAGATGAAGTGCATTCATCTTTTCTGCAATTATTTCGTGATCGAGCCAAGGTGCGCCGATAAACTCGAACGGCTTTGCCGTACCGCGTCCCTCCGAAATATTCGTGCCCTCGAAAAGGCAGGTCGCAAGATAGGCAAAACAGCATTCAACCGTCGGAATATTCGGCGACGGCGGAATAAATACAAGGTCGGTTTCATCAAAAAACATCTCGCGTGTCCAGCCCTTTACGGGTATTACCGTAAGGTCACAGCCGATTCCTTCGGTTTCGTTAATAAAACGCGCAAATTCGCCGACGGTAAGATTATGGCGCGTTGCGGTCGAATATCTGCCCACAAACGACGAAAATTTTCTGTCAAGCACACTGCCCTGCGGACAAACACCGCCGACGGGATTGATTCGGTCGAAAACAATAAATCGCTTTCCTGCCTTGGCGCAATCCTCCATAGCATAGGAAAGGGTATAAATATAGGTGTAAAACCTTGCGCCGACGTCCTGAATGTCAAACGCAACCGCATCAAGCCCCTTTAAAACCTCGTCGCGGATGTGAAGTGATGCGCCGTAAAGACTGTAGCTCGGCACACCCGTTTTTTCGTCGATGCAGTCGGAAATATGCGCGCCTGCCGTCGCACCGCCTCGAACACCGTGCTCGGGCGAGAAAAGACAGCAAAGAAGTCCTTTTTCGGCAAGAATATCCGCCGTTTCCTTAAAATCCTTGTTTCTGCCCGTCGGGTTGGTTATAAGACCGATTTTAAGCCCGTCGAGCAATTCAAAATACTCGTCAATACGGTCGATGCCGTTTAAAACTATGGCTTTTTTCATATCATTCACCGAAAATCTCTTTATGCCATTCGTTCCTTATTGGGAAAAGCTTGCCGTTGTTTCTTGTCGGGTGAACTCGGTTTGTGAGCAATATAGCGTAAATTCCGCTATCTCTGCCGACGTATATCGCCGTACCCGTAAAGCCCGTGTGTCCGTAACGGTTGCCGACAATATTAAATCCGAGTCCGCGGTTTTCCTCAAACTGCGGTGTGTAATTTGTTGTAGCCGCTTTGAAAATCTCATCCGAAAGGTAACCTTTCGCGCCGTTTGAAATCATTTTGGCAAAGGTAATACAATCGTCAAGACTGCAAAAAATCCCCGCGTTGCCCGAAATTCCGTTCAAAAAATAGGCATTCTCGTCGTGTACGCTGCCGCAAATTATCTCGCCCGTAACCGCGCTCTTCTCGGTCGCGGCACAAAGCTTGTCGATAGGCGGATTGTAAAAGCTGTTTTTCATTCCCAACGGGTCGAAAACGTATTTTTGCACTATACTGTCAAGCGGTTGACCTTCGATTTTTTCAAGAATCCTGCCAAGCAGTATATACCCCATGCAGGTGTAAACGGCGTTGCTTTCGGGCGTGTACCCAAACGGCTCGCGCAGAATCTCCTTTGCCGCATCGCTCGGCGCGATTCCGCGAAGCCAAAGAGGGAAATGCGCCTTTATTCCCGAGGTGTGTGTCATCAACTGAAAAATCGTGGTGTTTTCCTTGCCGTGGCAATCACCGAAAAAGTCGCTCATTTTGTTGGTTAGCGAAATTTTGCCAAGATCGATCATTTTCAAAGCCGCCATAGTCGTGCCGATAAGCTTTGAAAGCGAAGCCATATCGAAAAGGGTATCCTCGGACATTTCCTTTTCCTGCGGAAGAATCGCACTTTTTCCGCCGACGGCTTTAAAGAAAATTTCGTCTTTACATCCCACAGCCGCCGCATAGCAGGAATATGCGCCCTCGTCAAGCCCTTTTTGTAAAAGCGTTTGGAGTCGGTCTGTGTTCATCGTCGTCACCTCAAGAACAAAAATCAGAAAAGCGCATCGGTTTTTTATAATCTAAAAAGTCGTTAAGCATTTGTAAGAAATGCGTCCTTTCGCCAAACTCATAGCATTCATCTAATATATACATTGTATACCAAAGCGAGTTGCCAAACACATTATAAAGATTGGAATAGCACATCGCACAGCTGTGCATAACTGTTACAAGCTCGTCGAGCGGCATATTTTCTTCTCTGTATTTTCTGCGAAAAAACGCCAAAAACATATCGATCAGCTTGCCGTCGAAGTCGATTTCGTCATTTTTTACTTCGATAAGATATTCGCTCAATATCGAGATAAGCTTTTCTCTGTCGTTTCCTGCATAGGAAAGCTCCAAAACAACATCACTTAACGTGCTTTGAGTATCGAGTGAAGTATTTACGTATTGAAGCACTTCTTCCGTATATCCGTTTGAAAGTAAAACCTTGAAATATATCGCCTGTTCAATTGTCATTTTTTACCTCCTTTTGGATTTATGATTTTATTTTAGGTTATCCTTCAAGGTTTTGCAACTTGAAATCAACATCCGTCTGATTCTTCCGCAAAGATTTCGGTACTTATTAAATGTTGTTTCGTCAATGGCGTTTGTGTTAACCAGCAGTTTAAGCCATCCTTCGGTTTCGCTACATTCCTTGAGAGCTATTTCAAACTTTGAAATCATATCGGACTTACTCTGTCCATAATTCGCTTCACGAATATTTGCATAAATACTGCTTGAGCTTTTGCGTATTTGGAATAAAGTATTTGAAGGAGCTTTTATATTTTGACAAAGCAATTCTATTTCGGTAGCAAGCTGCTCCGAATATATAAGTAAATAGTTTTTAGGCATAATATCACTCCTCCTTGGGGGTATTATACCATATTTTGCAAATAAATCAAGGCGAAAGCCTTGTATATCATCAATGCGGAGCATTGCATATCATCAACGCGGAGTGTTGTATATCATCAAGTCGCAGAGAAATGCACGCTGAAGCGTGATGATATACAATAACGGCTTGCCGTTATTGATGATATACCACCTTGCGGTGGATGATATGCCAAGTCTGCGACTTGGATAAAAAAATACTGCAGAATAGAATACATTCTGCAGTATTTTTTGGCGGAGAAGGAGAGATTCCTCCGCAGCCCCATGCAACTCCAAACGGCGCTCCGCGCCTCTTCCGTTGCGGTCTGCTCCGCTGGGCTACCCTTACAGTCCCCCGGACTGTAAGGCTCACGCCCTTCGAATCTCTTCAAAAGCCAAACAAAAAACCACCCGATTGGGTGGTTTTTGTTTGGCGGAGAAGGAGAGATTCGAACTCTCGAACGGTTTTATCCGTTACACGATTTCCAGTCGTGCGCCCTCGACCAGCTAAGCGACTTCTCCGTATTATTAACTTCACGCTCAATCGCGCTTGATTATTATATCACAGTAAATCGACAATGTCAACACAAAAATTTAATTGTTTTGCGAAATAATTTAGCTTTTTTGGGATTTATTTTCTATCATTTTCCATATAATATTGAAAACTGTATTTTTGGAGTGGTATTTTTGCTTCCGAACGAGCCCTACAAGCGCTTCGCTGTCATAACAATGTACGCTGCGGTGGCAATCGCCGCGATATATATTGTTTTCAATTTTTTGTGGACGGCGATTTTGCCGTTTATCATCGCCTATATATTTGCCGAGTGCTTCCGCCCGATAGTTAAATATTCCGAAACGCACAAAAAGTTCCCGAAAAAATTTTGCGTTCTTTTCGTCGTGTTTTTGGCGGCGGCATCGATGGTGGGCTTGATTTACGCAATCGGCAGACAGATAGTTTTGGAAATAACCGACCTCGCCGACAACATTAAAGAAACGGTTGCGCTTATCCGCACCGATGACGGTTATGCCCACGAAACAATCGACAAGATTTGCGATATGATACCCTTTGTTGACCTTCGCGATAAGCTTTGGGCGATGCGAAGCAATCTCGACGAGGAGCTTTGGGGAATGCTTGTCGGCTTCGGCGAAAATATAACGGGCGGACTCGTTTCGATTATGGGCTCGGCGGTGGCTTTTTTGCCCAACGCGCTTTTCACAACGGCGGTCGTTATAATCGCAACCTATTATTTCGCAATCGGCCGTGTTAAAATAAACAGCTTTTTCCTTTCGCTTTTCCCCGAAAGGTTTCGACCTGCCCTAAAAAACACGCGTGACGTTTTGGCGAACACGGTGGGGAAATATATTCGTGCTTACGGTCTGCTTTTCTTCATCACGTTTGGCGAGCTTTTGCTTGCGTTTGTCGTTTTGGGCGTCGATTATTCCTTTGTCCTTGCGCTTGTTATCGCGCTTGTCGATTTTCTGCCCGTGCTCGGTACGGGTACCGTGCTTATTCCGTGGGGAATAATTCTTTTGATTATGGGCAATTACGGCTTGGGTGCAGGGATTTTGGTGACCTATGTTTTGATAACCATAATCCGTCAGGTCGTCGAGCCGAAAATCGTCGGTAAATTTATCGGACTTCCGCCGATTGCCGCACTTGCATCGATGTATATCGGGCTTAAATTGTTGGGACTTTTGGGGCTTTTTATTTTCCCGTTGGGCGCGATTATTTTAATGCGTGTTTTGGAAACGAAAAAGAAGCAAGCAGATTGACTTGCCGTTAATCTGCTTTTTCGTCCTCATCGTCGCCTTCATAAAAAATATAAAGCTCCTCGCAACGCCTTTGCGCCTCTTTAAGTTTTTCGATAGCGTCTGTTAATTCATTAAAAAGCGCAAAATACATTTTCTTATAATCAGGCATTAAAATCACCTCCCATGACCTAATATAGGACAAATGGTCCTATTTGTCAATAGCGAAAAAGGTTTTGTTGTATATTGAAGTAGGTGATTATGATGAAATTACGTATACGCGATATGCGAGAGGACAATGATTATACGCAAAGCTTTGTTGCAAAATATCTTATGTGCGATCAATCTTTGTATTCGAAATATGAGCGAGGAGAGCGAGCCGTTCCCTTGGAAGTAATGATAAAGCTCGCCAAGCTTTATAAAACCAGCATCGATTATCTTGTCGGGCTGACAGACGATAAATAATGATAAAGAGGAGCCATTTGGCTCCTCTTTTTTAATTTCTTTCTTAATTTCTGCAGTCAACGAGCGAAACGCTTATAACGTCGGGGAGGTTTTTGAGCGCGCCCGTAAGCTTTTGGTGGTTGCCACGGAGCGCGATTTCGTAAATAACCTCGCTGTAATCGCCGTTGTCGACGAGCGACGAAAGGCGGTTCTTTATGTTGTTCTCGTTAAGAAGACGTGCGGTGTAATCGATTGCCTTGTCGCTGTTTGCACGTACAACAAGAAGATAGGGGCGTGCGCCGGTCGAGGTGAGCTTGATTACGATGAAAGCGGCAAGACCGATGAAAAGACAGCCGATTACCGTGATCTTGTAAAAGTGTGCGCCTGCGGTGATACCTGCCGCAACCGCCCAGAACATAAATGCAGTGTCGCTTGAATCCTTGAGAGCGGTACGGAAACGGATTATCGAAAGAGCACCGACCATACCGAGCGAGAGCGCAAGGTTCGAGGTAATGGTAAGAACTATCATTGCCGAAACGGGGGTAACGAGAAGCAGGGTTGCCTCAAAGGTTCTGTTTCTCGAAACACCGCGCAGGGTAAGGCGGTAGACGATCAGAATAAAAAGTCCCGAAAGAAACGCTACGATAAGCGAAATGATAATGTCGGCAAGGGTTATTTCGGAAGAAAATCCCTCCAGAACACTCTTTTTTATTGCATCTAAAATACTCATTTTGTTTCTCCTTTAAAAGTTATATCGTCGGTGCATTTCTGCAAAGTGCGTATTTTGAAACCGAAAGCTGCGCGCTGTTTGTCGCACACGCCTTGCGGATAAACGACGGACAGCGGTCGGAATATTTAATTTCCATAATAATCTGTCCGCGGTCGATCGCAGGCAATGCCCGTTTTACGTTGCCGAAAAGCGTTTCCTCATCGGGCGGTAACGAATCGATATTGATATCAAAGGTAACTCGCACTCCGAGTGACGGCATATAATATGCCTCGCGGTCGTATCTGACCGAAATTGCGGGCTTAAATGCCTTTGAACGCATTTCCGCAACGAGTCCGAAGCAATCGCTTCCTTCGTCTATCGGTGCGCCCGAAAGAATTTTTTCAAGCTCTTCCTTTGTTATACGCGCCGAATGCTTTTCGGTAACTATTCCGCGCTTGGTCTTTCGTTCAAGACGGATAAAATCACCGTTTCCGTCATAGGTGCGGATACGGAATTTAATATGCACCGCGTTGCCGTCTTCCTTTTCGGCAAGTGCCGTGTCAAAGGCATCATCGAAATACATCGAGCATATCGAATATTTGCCGTTCTTGCCGTTTTTATCGGGCTGTAAAAGCGCCCTTATGCGGTTTGAAATGATTGAATATTCCGAGTAGTTGATAAGATATTTTTCTTCTCTGCGTTCAGCCATTCTTATCTTCCTCCCCGTTATATTTTAAAGCCGAGGTCGCGCATCTGCTCGTCGGAAAGGCCAAAATACGCCTGAACGTGCTGGATCATATTTTCTTCGCGTTTGGCGATAAAGTTGCGCATTTCCTCAAGCGATTTTTCCCAGTTGCTGTATTTTGCGTCCCAACGGATGCATTCCTTTTCGATATCCTCATCGATCATATCGACGTAGGTGTCAATGTAGGAATTGACGATTTCGACTGTCCAGACGTTGTTCAGCTGATATGCTATTTCACGGAGGAATTTATCCTTGAATTCGGGGTTTTTGAGCAGAGCGTTGATAAGCTTTGTGGAAAACATATTGCCGCTGCCCGTGCCTGCAAGGTTCAAATGCTCCGAAACAGCATTATATCCCGGTGAGGTGAACGCTTGGTCGACGTCGTACAGTATCCAACGCCATTTTCCGCCCTCATAGGTGAAAAATCGGATATTGCCGTTGTCGGGGTTGGCGAGGATCATTTCGGTAACAAAATAATCAATATAGTTTTCAATATCCATTTGCGACTTCATATAGTCGTAATGCTCTTGAATGCTCAGGTCGTGGGTGTGCGCAAACTGAAGTAAATCGGTATATTGGGTGCTTGTTTTGCCGTGACCGACTGCAACGGTAACCTCGCTTGCGTCGACGTTATAATGTCCTGCAACGTAATGCTCGTTAAGCTTTTCGCGGATTATATAAAGTCCCCAATACTCGCCGTTGAGGTACAGGACCGCAGGGCGGGTACCTTGCGTGTCAAGGCCGAGATATTTGTGCGCGAGGTCTTCGAGCATCGCATCCTTCATTTTTGAGGATCTGATTGCCTGACCGTCGTTTCGCAAAACAAACGATTCAAATTGCTTAAGCGACTCGCCCTCGAAAAGCTCATAATCAAGCTCGCCGTTTCCGTATGACTTACGGAAGAAAACGGCAAAGGATTTTTTGGGGAATCCGCGTGAAAGACCGCCGAAAATGCGCAATCCGCATTTTTCATCGAATCCGCCGCCGTTTTTATCAAAAAACGTAACGGTTGCTTCGCGCTCCCAACGCTTGTAATAGTTTGCGCCTGCGTGGGGGAACTCCGGGTTTGCATTCGGGCCGTCTGCGTAAATACCGGTGTAATAGTCCCAAAGGTTTTCGGGTGTTGTGACTATCGAAACCGCTTCAAGCGTATCGTTTTCGTTAACGATAAAGGTGAAATTGGTATAGCCGCTCGGCTTTTTGCCGTCTTCAATCGCAAGACAGCGGATAACCGTTGTCGAGTCGATCCTTATCGGTTCGGTGTATAAGGGCGAATCGGCAGTAGGCTCACTGCAGTCGAGCGTGTAATATATTGCGCCGTCGCCTTGAAGCTCAACCGTAATTCCCTCGGAATAAACGCCTTGTGGAAGTGAGGATTGGGGAGTTGCGGTGGTTTCGGTCGCACGGGCTGAATTTTTTTCGTTAGGGGTGGGCGATGCAAGGATGGTAAATCCGTCTTCGCCGTTTGCTCTGCCGAACGCAGTGTTTCTGCCGAGCGACGGGATGACCGCAAAGTCTGTCACCGTATCGCCCTTTGCAAGCACAAGCGTTTCGCCCGATGCGTTGATGCCGAAGCTGACAACGTGATATCCCTCGGGCGTGTTGACTCCGTCGGTCGAGAGGATGATGCAAACGTAACCGTTTGCGGGAATCTTTACTCCGTCAAGAGAACCCTTTCTTACCTGCTCGGGGTCGTCGGAAAGGTAATAGCCGGTAAGGTCGATTTCCTTGTCGGTAAGGTTGTGAAGCTCGACAAAATCGTGATAGGTCTTATAAGGACCTGCAAGGTATTTTGAGTTGGAGGATACGACCTCGCTTATTTCAATATCGGTCGGGCGGATCGCCTTTTCGTATGCTTTAACACCGTCATTTCCGTTTGCGAAGCCGATGCTTATTTCGGAATCGACGTAGATAGCTTCGCCGTTTTCAACGATATAACTGCGCGAAAATCCTCTGCCTGCCTCCACGCAGGAAACCGCTTCGCTTCTCTTGAAGTCGGGACCTGTCAAATAAACCGCCTCGCCCGAGGAAAGCGCAAAGCCGCAAACGTTTTCGCCACTGCCGTTTTCTGCGTAAATCAGCATACATTCATTCGGAGCAAGGTCGCGGTCGGGCAGGTCGTATTTATAAGGGTCATCCTGCGAATCGCTTACAAACCATCTGCTTGTCGAAACCGTTTCCTTGGAAACGTTGCAAATCTCGATAACGTCGCGAACCTTTCCGCCGTAAGGTACGCCGTCCTGCGATAGCAGAAGCTCGCTGATGACCAACGGGTATTCGGAATTGATACGCGAATTGTCAAGCTCTTCACGTCCGCTTTCGTTGTTTTCATATCCGGGTGTTGCGAACATTTCAACGTATTCAATGCCGTTTTCGCCGTTAACGCGAGAAAGAGAATTGTTGCTTTCGCATTTCGTTGCAGGCTGCTTTGTATATTTCGAGCCATGCGAAATGAAAATTTCTTCATCAACAGAAATCTTGAAATCTGCGTGGAATTCGCCGTTTTCGGTAATTGTTTCCTTGCCCGATGCAAAGACAAGCATCATTTCACCGGGCGCAAGCTCTTTTTCGGGTAAAGCACAACGTAATTTGTCGGTCTGCGTGTCGGAAATATAATAACCCTTTGTGGAAACGATTGCCGAGGAAACGTTCTTGATTTCGATAATATCGCAATAATCACCCTCGAAATCGGGCAATACCGAATCGTTTGCCGCGAAAATTTCGTTTATCGCCAAAGCCATGCTACCGTCCAATACGCCTGCGCGGAATAAACGCACACCCTCTTCTGTGTTGGGATATCCGGGCGATGCAAGGTCGGAAACCTCAAAGCCGTCCTTGGTGCGAAGCATTACGTTATCGCTGTTTGTTTTAACGGTGGTTGCGCTGTCGATAACAGTGCCGTCCCACGAAATCAGCGAGATATATTCTTCTCCGTTTGAATTAAGGCGGAAGGGCACGTTTACTCCGTCGAGATAAACGATAAGATAACTGCCCGATTCGAAAATATAATCGCCGAATGTGTACTCTACGTTATTGTTCGTATCGTTTGCCAAACCGAAATCGGCAAGGTTAAAGGTTTCGCCCTTGTTGTAAAACTCGATATAGTCGGGATATTCGCCACCGTCGGTTGCGATTATCGATTTATTGCTCGAGCAAATTTCGTTAATAACAACGTTTATGTTTTTCATTTCGCCGTCGTAGAATATCGGCGTACCTACCTTATCCTCGACAACAAGCATCACAACAAAGCCGAGCAGCAGACACGCCGTAAGCAATATTGCGATCATTATTTCCTTTTTTGTTCTTGTCGAAATCCTTTTGTTTGACATATTTATACACCTCGTTACAAAAGACGTAAAATTACGTATTTTGTCACAAAATATTATTCCTAAATCTTATATATTATTACACAGAATGAATTATATCACACAATTCGCTATATATCAACATAATTTCGCAAAACAAAAAAGCGAAAACCGAAGTTCTCGCTTTTTATAATTTACATATCGCGCGATGCGATAACGTTCGCACCCGTACCGCAAACGTTTTCGATAATAACGTCGCCGCGCTTGATAGGAGCTTGAACCTTACAAGCGTGAAGAGCCGCCATAATTTCAAACATCTTGCTTTTGGGAACCGCACGGTTGGTGCGTACCGCCAAACGCGAGTGGATACCGCCCGAAATACCGACCGAGCCGGTAATCGTGCGCATCGGGGAAACGATTTCGTTCTTTGCGTATTCTTCACCTCTGGGGCAGGTGTTGCCCTGTGCCTCCAAGGTCGTTTCGTCTATCTTCAAATGGCATCCGCGCGGACAGACGATGCAGATCATTTCTTTCATTATTTCGCTTCCTCCTCAATTTCGATTGCAGATACCGTGATACTGCCGTTTGCTCTGTCAAGCAAAACCTTGGGCACGGTGATCTTTTCCATTTCGGCAGGCGCCAAAAATTCGCGCTTGAAGGAAGCAATCTTTTCACCGTTGGATTCAACACGAATTTCGCCAACGCGGATCTTCTTGCGTACGCGGAAGAAGATATCAACGCCCTTTTCAACGTTTACTCGGTTGATTCTTTGGGGAACGGTATAGCCGACGTTAAGTCCGCCGTTTACGTTAAGTGCGTCCTTTTCGGTCACAGCGGTGCCGAGCACGTATTTAGCCGCGCTCTTGCCTGCACGCTCGCTTTCTGCCGAAACGTAGTCAACAAGGTCGTGAACGTGAAGCACGTTGCCGCAAGCGAAAACGCCTTCCTCGGAGGTTTGCATATCCTCGCCGACCGAAGCACCTCTTGTGCGTGCGTCAAGCTCGATACCTGCCTGACGGGTAAGCTCGTTTTCGGGAACAAGACCAACAGACAGGAGAAGAGTATCGCACTCGAAATATTTTTCGGTGCCCTTAATGGGCTTCATATTTTCATCAACTTGGGAGATTTCAATGCCCTCAAGCGAGTTTTTGCCGATAACCTTGGTTACGGTATGAGAGAGATAAAGAGGAATGTCGAAATCCTCAAGACATTGAGCGACGTTTCTCGAAAGACCGTTGGTGAAGGGCATAATTTCGGATACCGCAAGAACCTTTGCGCCTTCAAGCGTCATTCTTCTTGCCATAATAAGTCCGATATCGCCACTGCCGAGAATAACGATCTTCTTACCTACAAGGTAACCCTCGATGTTAAGGTAGCGCTGTGCCGCGCCTGCGGTGAACACGCCCTTGCCTCTGTCGCCGGGAACCGAAATAGGACCGCGGTTACGCTCTCTGCAGCCCATTGCAAGGATTATTGCCTTCGCCTCGAACTGTTCAAAGCCGTTTGCTTCCGAAACCGCCGAAACGATTTTGTTTTCAATGTTAAGAACCGTCGTGCCGAGCTGAAGCTTGACGCTTGTGTTCTTGAGCATATCGATATATTTGCCTGCATATTCGGGACCGCTTAATTCCTCACCGAAGCGGTGAAGACCAAAGCCGTTGTGGATACATTGGTTAAGAATACCGCCTGCTTCACAGTCACGCTCGAGCAACAAAATATCGGTAACGCCTGCCTCGTAAGCGGCAACAGCGGCGGCAAGACCTGCAGGACCTGCGCCGATAATAACTATATCGTGCTTAGTCATTATTTTCACCGACCTTTCCAGCTACTATATTAGAGCCGTTTCTGTCCCAAAGGACCTCGGTGGCATCAATACCGTAATATTTGCAAAGTATTTCGTGAACTCTTACTCCGCAGAATCCGCCTTGGCATCTGCCCATACCCGTGCCGGTGCGGCGCTTGATGCCGTCGAGCGTACGGGGCTTGATATAAGAGGAATCGAGTGCATCGAGAATTTCGCCCTCGGTAACGACGTTGCAACGGCAGATGATGTTGCCGTATTTGGGGTTGCGCTTGCAGATTTCCGCCTTTTCCTCGTTGCTGAGCTCTGCAAAGCAGATATGAGCATCGGGATAGGACCATTCTGCCTTTTCGGTCATAATAAGTCCGCAATCCTCAAGAATTTCGATAACGTATTCACCGATAGCAGGCGAAGACGAAAGACCGGGGGATTTAATACCTGCAACGTTTATAAAGTGACGGCAAAGTGCCGATTCGCCGATAATAAAGTCCTTTTTGTCGGAGTTTGCGCGCAAGCCCGAGAAGGAACGGATATTTTCACGGTAGTCAACAAGCTTGCTTGTTTTTGCCGCCTCTTGTGCAACGAAATCCAAGCCATCACGGGTGGTGGAAACGTCGTCGCGCTCGTTATTCGATTCGGCGTTGGGGCCTACAATGATATTTCCGTCTGCGGTGGGGGAAATAAGTACGCCCTTGCCCTTTTCGGTGGGACATTGGAAAATAACTGTGTTTACAAGTCCGTAAGAGGTCTTGTCAAGAAGGAAATACTGTCCCTTGGATGCGAAGATCTCAAAATCCTGTGCACCTGCCAAAGCAGCAATCTTGTCAGCAAAAAGACCTGCTGCGTTGATGATGAATCGGGTTTCGTAAACCTTGTCGCCTGCGGTTACCTTGAATGCGCCGTTAATCTTTTCAATTGCGGTAACTTCGCTGTCAAGATAAAATTCAACGCCGTTTTTAGCCGCGGTTTCAGCCATACCAAGGCAAAGACGCCAAGGGTTGACGATAGCAGCCGAGGACGCATATAACGCGCCGGTAACGTCGTTTGAAAGGTTGGGCTCGCGTTCAAGAAGCTCTTGCTTGCCGATAAGCTCCATACCGCGGACACCGTTTGCAATGCCGCGCTCGTAAAGCTCTTGAAGATGTGCTTCATCCTTGGAGTCGAAGGAAATTACCATCGAGCCGCACTTCTTGTAAGGGATGTTGAGCTTTTCGCAAATTTCCTCGATAAGCTCACAGCCGCGTACGTTAAGACGAGCCATAAGCGTGTCGGGCTCGGGGTCATAGCCTGCGTGCACGATACCGCTGTTTGCACGGGTGGTGCTCATTGCAATATCGTTCTCCTTTTCGAGAAGACAGCACTTAAGGTCATATTTAGAAAGATACATCGCTACGGCAGCACCGCAAACGCCGCCGCCGATGATTGTTACGTCATACATAGTAAAACCTCTGGATGTTTATTTGACAAAAACATATTATATCATTTTTTTTGGAAAATGCAATCCTTTGCGCGTTTTTGCATACAATGATATTAAATATCGTTGCTTTCGCCATTTTCGCTTTGGTGTTTTGCATCTTTTATGGCATTTTTTAATATCATTACGAACTGAATATTGGGTTCAAACTCGATCATTGCACGTTTTTCGTTGAATTCGCAAAGGAAAACATAGCTTTTTGCGAACATATTTTGGTTCATCGAATACTTGGTTATGGCCTTTTCGTTTCTCGGAAGCTTGTCGTAATCGCTTTTTTCCAAAACGTCGATTGCCGTTTCAAGCGCAACACAGCACATCGGAGTGCGCTTGTTGCCGACAATTTTGGTAACCGTAAAATCGCAATCGGACACCGAATATTCAAATTCGGTCATCGAAAAGCGATAGACGAGCAAAATAGATGCCATAAGCGAAATATATCCGCAAAATTCCACCACGGCATTGTATGCAGGTACGACGGTTGAAGCAATGAAAATCGAAAGAGTAACGATAACGCAGGTGATAAGCAGCAATCTCGTTTGCGCAACGTTTCTTTCGGGCTTGCACAAATACAATTCAAACGGCTCCTTTCAAGAACATTTTTTATTTACATAACGGAGGATTTTTTATATGGAAATCGATCGCAAACAGCTTGAAAAAATACTGTCGATGGACAATGAAAGCTTTTCATCCCTTGCGCGCAGTATCGCTTCTGCCGCAGGTGCAAGCAAGCTTAAAACCGAGGTAATGCTTTCAAACCCCGATATGTTAAAGCGGCGAATCGCCTCTATAACGAGTGAAGAGGCACAGCAGCTGATAGATGCGGCAGGAAAGGAAAAAAGCGAAGAAATCATAAAAATGCTAAAGGATAGAGGTGTTGACGTTGGACGGTGATTTCTCCGAAAAACTGAAATCTGTTTTATCCGACCCCGAGGCAATGGCGAAAATAACCGCGATAGCTTCGGGCATGGGAAAGGAAAAGCCGACAGAGGAACCGACACAAACCGCGGTAAACACAAACGCTTTCGGCGGTTTAGACAAACTGAATCTTCCCATTCCGGGCGCTCAAAGCAGTGATCCGCGCCTTGCTCTGCTCGTTTCCTTAAAGCCGTTGATAAGGGAAGACCGCCGCGACCGTGTGGATGCCTTGGCGCAGGCGTTAACGCTTGCTTCGGTAATGAAAAACTTCAGAAAGTGAGGCGTTTTTTGTGTACAACCGAGATTTCGGCGGAATAAAAAGCGAGGGTCAGCTTTATAACTACGAGAGGGAATACAACGAATCGCGTGAGCGTGCCGAGAGGGAATATGAAAGGGAATACGAGCGCGAGCCGCCGGAGGAAAAGATAGAGCCGATACGCGAAAGAAAAAAGGGCTTAAAGCTCGATTTTTTGCGCGATTTGAAGCTCGACGACCTGATACTTATTGCAATAGGAATACTTTTGCTTCTCGATTCGGACGGCGACAACGACATGTTCGTCTTGATACTTGCGTTTTTGATTTTCTTTTAATCGAAGGAATTGCCCTTTTCCACCTCCGACGCAAGAAATTCGATAAATTTATCAATAGTCTTGCGTGCCTTCGGAGGAAGCGAACGGTATTTGTCAAGCGGTGTTTCGTTTAAGGCAGCATTTTCACGGAAGGCAAACGAATCGCCCGTGTGAATGCCTGCGGCAAACATAAGGTCTGCAAGGTCGATCTCGCCAAACGCATGCGAAGCGACCTTGCGAATAAGCTTCGGACGGGGGGGATTTTCCTGTGTGCCGAGCGCAAGCTTTCGCATCTGGACGTAGCTTATATCGCAATCTGCGGCAAACTGTCGCCACGAGCGGACACCCTTTGCCTCATTAAGCAGCATAGCAAATATTTTTTTGTTCCATCTGTTGTTTTCAGCCATTTTTCGCCCTTTCGTCAGTTGCCCAAGCCCTCAAGCGCCGCACCGATAACCGTGCCGTAAGCGGCGTTTTCGGGGATGATTATATTTACGTTGAACATATTTTTAAGCTTGTCGAAGATTTCCTTCGATTGAGGAAGCACTGCGAGGTGACCGATAAGAATAATGTCACGTGTGTTTTTTGTGCGTGCCGAAAAGATAGCCATCATTGCGATCGTTTCGTAGACCATGTTCAAAAGTCCGAGCGCAATATCCTCGCGCGATGCAAGGTCGCTTATCTTGCCGAAATTCGATGCGGTCGTATTGTCCTTAAGCGCAGGGCTTATTGCCGCATCGGTAATGTCGCAAATGCGAAGGTCGATATTTTCGAGGTTGCCCTCAAGCGCAAGATTTGCAACGTTTTGCACCGAGTGAACGCCGATGAGCTTGTCGGCAAGTCCGACCAAAGTGCCGCCGCCGACACCCGTACCGCCAAGGTGGATAAATTCCTTGGTGCTGCCGTTTGCATAAACGTATGCGGTGCCCGTGCCCATGCTTACGATAACCGCCTCGTCAATGCCGCTTAAATAAAGTCCGCCCTTGCCGTTTGCGGTAAATTCGTTGATATGAATGGTTTCGATGCCGTAAATGTTATCGCCGATAAATGCCGAACCGACACCCGTAACCATAATCTTTTCGATATCATGAAGCGATATTTTGTTATCGCTTGTAAATTTTCCGAATCCTCCGTAAACCGAAGCAATCGGATCGGTTGCCTTTACAAGTATCGGCGCTAAAAGCTTGTTGCCGTCGAATCCGACGATCTTCGTTGTGCTTCCGCCAACGTCAATGCCGACGATAATGCTCATATCTCTTCCTCCCGAACAAAAAACGATTATTAATCAATTCAGTTTATATCTTTTTTTGCGTTTTGTCAAATTATTTTTTGCTAAATCCCTTTTCAATTACAAATTTTTGTGTTATTATAATAATGAGGTCAAATAATTTTGTTTGAACGGGAGGTGCCTTTGATGTATAACAGCGACGAATTGCGCCTGTTTTTTGAAAAAGCAAGGAACGGCGTTTGCTCGCACGCTTATATCGTCGACGGCGCCGACGGAGTGGGCAAGACCGATTTTGCGCTTGAAGCGGCACGCGCAATGCTTTGCACCGAAAGCAATAAGCCCTGCGGTTACTGTAAAAGCTGTAAAATGGCGCGTTCAAACAATCATCCCGATATTTATATTATCGGCAACGAAAAAACGGCAAGCATTGACGACGTGCGCCGTCTGATCGCACGCGCCTCGCTTAAGCCAAACGAATCCGAAAAGCAGATATTTATTATCTGCAATGCAAACAAGCTTCGCGAGGAAGCGCAAAATGCTCTTTTGAAGCTCTTCGAGGAGCCACCCTCCACCGTTGCGATATTTTTGCTTACCGAAAGCCGCTCGTCGCTTTTACCGACAGTGCTTTCGCGCGGACAAAGGATTCATCTTGACGGCTTAAAGGATTTTGAGCTTTTGGACAAGCTTGTCGAAAAATATCCCTCGGCAAACAAAGCGGATATCGATGCCGCCGTAAAAAGAGCAGGCGGAAACTATGGTGCCGCCGAAAAATACCTTTCAAAGGAAAACACAAATATTCGTGAAAAAGCGGAAAATCTGCTTTTATATACGCTTGAAAAGAAAAATTACGAGCTTCTAACCGCGCTTGTGCTTCCGAAATACAAACGCGATCAGCTTCGGCCGATAATAATCGAGCTTATTACGATCGCAAACGAATGCGAAAAGGCAAGATACGGAGTTGAGGGTGCGCTTGCGCCGAGGAAGAAGGAGCTTGCCGAGATAGTTAAAAACGCATCGAAGCGTGTGCTGTCGCAAATCGGCGAAACGGCAACTGCTTGTGTGGCTGCGCTTGACGGCAACGGCAACGTGACCGCAACCGCAACGAAGCTTGCGACCGATTTAATGAGGGCGGCGCGGTAAAAAAGAAAAAACGGAGTATTGGATATGGAAAACAACGGAAATAACAATATGAATAACAACGAAAACCGTGAAAAGGGCAACGGTAAGCACGAGGGCGGAAACTTTCATAACCGCCGCAACAATCATCGCCGCGGCAGACACGGTAAAAGCTTCGGCAACAAGCCGAAGGTAAAGCCCGAATCGGTAAACGAAGCAGTCGTTGCCGAGGCTGCCGAAGCTCAAAATCCCAAAGCGGCTGCCGAAGCGCCCAAAAAGGAACAAAAGGCGCAAAAGGAGCCCAAAGAGCAAAAGGAACAAAACGAGCAGGGACGTCAGCGCCATAACCGCAACGACCGCCAAAGACATAACGATAAGAAAAAGGTTTCTCCGCAGGAGGAAAAGACCGAAAGCGGCTTTGTTCCCGAGCCCGAGCCCGAACGTAAATATCTGTTCGATTACGATGAAGAACCGATAACACCTGCCGAGCCCGAGGAAGAAAAGAACATTGAGGTTGTCGGAATCAAATTCCGCAACGGCAGTAAGATATATTATTTCTCGCCCAACGATATTACCTTTGAAAAGGGCGAGCACGCAATCGTTGAAACCGTGCGCGGTGTTGAATACGGCGAGGTTGCATTGGGCAACAAAAAGGTCGGCGCTTCCGAGGTCGTTTTCCCCTTGAAGCCGGTGCTTCGTAAGGCAACGAAGGAGGATGACCTTCGTAATGCGGAAAACCGCAAGCTTGAAGAAAGCGCAAAGCCGATCTGGCACGAAAAGGTTGCCAAAAACGGACTTGATATGCAGCTTGTCGACGTTGAATATACGCACGACAACGCAAAGCTATGCTTCTATTTCACCGCCGACGGCAGAGTTGACTTCCGTGAATTGGTCAAAGACCTTGCAGGTGTTTTCCGCACGAGAATCGAATTGCGTCAAATCGGCGTGCGTGACGAAGCAAAGCTTTTCGGCGGCTTGGGCAGCTGCGGCAGACCCTTCTGCTGCAACACCTTCCTCCCCGATTTCACACAGGTTTCGATAAAAATGGCAAAGGACCAAAACCTTTCACTTTCATCCTCGAAGATAAGCGGCGCGTGCGGACGTCTTATGTGCTGTCTGCGCTTTGAGCACGA
The DNA here is from genome assembly GCA_045657425.1 of Eubacteriales bacterium. Lineage (GTDB taxonomy): Bacteria > Bacillota > Clostridia > Oscillospirales > CAG-382 > Coliplasma. Next base: position 33,128 of record JAZOTA010000081.1, on the reverse strand, counting down.
TACCTATGAAAGAGAATATGCTACCTTCCCGAAGGTAGATACCATTGTTGAAACCCCCAAGGGCAGAGGCGTTATCGTTGAAAGCAGCTTCCTTACGGGCAGGATCAAGGTCAAAATGAACAGCGACCAATCGATTAAGGTCTTCGGCAAGAGCGAATTAAAGGCGGTCGGTATGATCAAGGTCAAGGATGACGTCAGCGAAGATTTGAAGCGTTTGGAAGACAAATAATATAAAGGAAAACCCGACGGACTCAAACCGTCGGGTTTAATTTTTTAGTTGCTTTTCTTTTTCTTAACGATTACAAAAAGTGTAATGATTACCAAAACACCGGCAATCGCTGAAACGAAGATTATGGGAAGAAGCGTGTTATCGGCTTCCTCGGGAGGCTCGATTATCGGCTCGGACGATTCCTCGACCTTCGGCAATACCGTTGCGTGGATAGTATAAACAAGCAATTCGCCGTCGGGCGAGATGACTGTTACGGTTACCGTGTTGTTTTCGGAATAAAGTGTCGTGTCGCCGATAATTACCTGCGCGGTCGTGCTTTGCGCCTTGCAGTGAATATTAATCTTTTGCGTTCCGTACGGCACCGAAATGCTGTATTCGGTAACGTCGGGGTTAAACGCAGGGAGAAGCTTAAAGCCCTCTATTTCAAGCGAATCGAGCTTGCAGTTCGAGTCAAATCGCGGCTCGCTTTCTCGGCGGACGTTGAGGGTATAAACCTCATTTTCGCCGCCGTCGGTAACACGGCTTACGGTTATCGTTGCAAAGCCGTCGTTGGGTATTACCTGTCCCGAAACCGAAATAACGCTGTTTTCATCGTGCGTTATCGCAATATCGGCAAGAGCGCTGTCGTAGGGAATGGTTATTCCCTCGTATTCGTAAACCGCAGGATCAAATTCAAAGGATTTGGCGTTGAGAATGTCAATTCTGAAATCGCCGACCCTTTTCTCGCTTACATTAAATTCGGCATCGTCAAAGCGCAAGCGCTTTGCACCGCTTTCAAACGAGGCGGTAAGCGTTTCGGCGGATATTCCAACCGTTTCGCCTGCCTTGGCGGTTACGCGGAATTTAAGCGATATTATCACGAAAAAGGCTTTGTTGCATTCCTTGCCCTTGTGGTCGTAGGCGAAAAGTCCAATTCTGTTGCCCCCGATATCACGGCATCTGCCGTCCCAGCCGGTCGTTACGCCCTCGATAAATTCAAGTCCTTCTCCGTATTTGATAACGCCGTCGATGCCGCGCGCATATTTCGAGCCGTTAAGGCAAAGTGCTATATCGATAATATCACCGTTCTCGATATGCGTCGGTGCCTGAACGTTGACCGAGCCGAAAAGGTTACTGTCGGGAGTGCCGATAACGTCATTGGTGCGGCGGAGAACGATATTGCGCAATGCACGGAAATCGTTGTCGGCAAGCACACCGTTGCCGTTAATATCACCCGCCTGCAAATAAACGAGCGAGTATTTGTGATTTTTCAGCATACGCTCGAGAACGAACATATCGTAAGCGGTAATAAAGCCGTCGCCGTCGGTATCGCCGCGTATTACAACGGTAAGACTGTCGGTGATCTCGCCGTCCTTGTCGTAAAGCACAAGAGTATGTCCGGTTGCGATAACGCCCTTTACCTCGCGCTTGCTTTCGTCAAGAAAATGTGCGTCCTTTTTGTCCGAAAGGAGCTTTAAAATATCGTTTGCCTTGCTTCCGGGTGTGATTCCGTAAAGCAACAGCATGTCGCGGTCGATGTTTATTCCGCTGCCGTCCTTAAAGGTTATAAGGTCATCGCGGACGGTTATCGTGTTCTCTGCCGTAAAGGTTCCGTAATCGGTCACGACGGTAGCCGTTACCTTGTAAACGCCCGTGCGGAGTGCGGTGACCTCACCCATATCGCCAAAGCTCAAGCCGTCGGAATCGCAGGAATATGTGACGGGCACCGAGCTTGCGCCGTCGGGAAGGAAGCGCATACGCAGAGTTATGGTTTCGCCGACCGACATAGTGCGGTCGGGCACGAGAAATTCGATTTTTTCGATATTTGCTTCAACAGTAAATCCGACAGAAATGCTTTGGCCGAAGGGGAGAGTAAGCACGAAGATATGCGCGCCTGCCTCGGTAACAGCGGTTCCCGATTCGATCGGATTGCCGTCGATATGACCGATACCCTCGGAGAAGGTGACGGTTGCACTGCCGTTGTAGATCTCACCGTCCGCAATGCCCTCGATAACGGGCGGCAACAAAGAATCGTGCGCATCGGCATATTTTGAAACAGTTACTGCACTGCCTCCGAAGGCGATAACAAATCCGTCCGCACTTACGCATATCGCATCGGGCGATTCAACGCCAATGGTACCGATAAAGCGTGAGGTAAGAATGTCGTAAATTCCGTTACCCGAGAAATAAACGTTGTTGTAAACGTGACTTATCGGGTTTGTGATCGTTGCGTAATCGGCGAAAAGCATCGCATCGTAAAGTGTGCCGCCGACAATAACGCCGTTTGCAACGAAAAGCTCGCCGTCGTTGGTCTTTCTCTCTGCCAGACGTACAAAATTTTCGTCATACACCGTAAGTGTAGTGCCGTTAAGAACGTAGATGCGTGTTCCGTCTGTCGCAACGGCGCGTGCACGTACCGACAATGCGGCTTCCTCACTTCCGTCGGCGATGCAGTAAAGCAGGCGTCCGCCCGAAACGGCATAGAGAACACCGTTTACGGTACAGGCGGAATCGCATTTTTCGGGCAGCGAAATATAAGTGCCCAAAGAAATATCGCTTTCGGGCGCAATATAAACGTAAGGCGCGTTTTTAAAGGAAACTGCAAGGTAACCGCCCGAAAGATAAAGCTTTTCGGGCTCAAAGCGCAAGGTTACGGGTGCTTTTTCGGTAAGCACGTCAAGCGCAAAGGAATAGATTGCGTATTTATCCTTAAACAAGGCAAAAACGTCGGTTTGACCTGCAACCGCCGAAATCGCATTGGAATTGCCGTCGGTAAACAGAGTCTGTCTGAAGCCGTCCGAAGCTTCGGGCTGTGAAAAGGCAATATCTGTCGGCTTTGCCGCACCGTATGCAAAAACGCCCTCGGCGCCGACCGAAATCTTCGCCGTTATCGGCTCAAGACCGAAAAGGTAAATGCTGTCGGTACCCCAAGCGATATCCGAAACAAGGAAGGGGAATCTGCCCACCTCGTTGCCCGAGGCAATATCGATTATCGCGTTTTCGCTGTACAAAAGTCCGTTTTCAATGTGGATAACGTTGTATGAGCAAAATTCAAGCACCGCCGTCTGGCGCAAAACGTTAAACAGACGGTTGCCTATTGCAAGGTATCCGTATCCGAAATAGATCGGTTGAGAATCGATCGTGATTTCAACGGTAAATTCCAAAAGAGCATTGTTTTCGGTGTTGAAGATATATACCGATCTGTCGTCTTGGTCGGAGGTAAGACAAATTAAGCCGTCGGAATAAATTGCATTTTCACAGGAAAAACCGATACTTGCTATATGCGTAAGCTCCGAAAGCGCAATATCAAGCAGGTAAACGCTTTCGTTTCCGAAACAGTAAATCGCTTCGTCCGCAAAGGCATAACGTGTTATTCCGTCAAAACTGTAGTTGCCGATAACCGCCGCTTCGGGATTTAACGCATCCGCGCGTGAAATTACCGTAATTCCGTCGTCGCCTGCCAGAATCAGCTCGGTTTCGGTGAATTTATGGGCGTAAACGCGGCCTATCGGCATAAAATGCAGATATTGCGAAAGGTTGTTCAGGTCGTAAATGCGTACTCCGACAAGCGAATCACCGTAGATGCAGGCATAGCCGTTCTCCTCGTCGACCGCCGCGGTCGATTGTGCATAATCGGTTTGTGTGAACTGAGAAAACGGGAAATCAATCTCAAAGGTATATTCCTTTTTGACCGCACCGTTTCCGCTTTCGACCGAAAGGGTATGCACGCCGCTTTCGGCAACGGCAATCCTATTGTAAAAGCGTTTTCCGTCAAGCATCGCCTTGCCGTCGCCGACAACGCAGATTTCGATGGGGTTATTATAAATTCCGCCGTCCTCAACTCCGTAAACAGCGGGCAGGGTATATTGAACGTTGATGATTTTTCTGAAGGTTTCGGTTCCGTCGGTGATAACAAATTCGTGTCTGCCCGATGCTGTTATCTTTTCGCCCGACGAATAGGGGAAGCCGTCAAGCAATGCGCTTCCTCGGTTGAACTCAAAATAGGCATAATCCGAAAATTCCTTGAATTCATAGGAAAACGGCTCGTATTCCAAGCGGAAGTGAATGGTGTTTTCATAATCGCCGTCGGTTATTTTAAGCTCGTGAGCGCCGTTTGCGATGATGGCATCGCCGTCTTCAAAATCCTCGCCGTCGAGCATCGCGCTTCCTCGGTTAAAGCCGACTCTTATGCTTTCGTTGTAAATGCTTCCGTCGATAGCGCCCGTGATTATCGGCAGATTTGCCGATTCGACAATCGGCTTTGCGTTGATAATGCCGAATCCCAGCTCGTCGGTACGGGTTTTGTTGCAGGTGTTCATAATGAGCGACATAAATTCATCGCCGTTAAAGCGCACGCCCTCGTCGCAGGCAGAAACCGAAAGTGCCGCAATCGCGCTTACAAGCGCACAGGAATAACTCGTTCCCGAATCGGTGCGGTATGCCGAAACACCGTTTTCTAAAATGGGTATGATAACCGATTCGCCCGGTGCGGCGATATCGACCATATCGTTATACTGCGAAAAAGCACTTCTTTCGCCGTTTGCATCGCAGGATGCGACCGAAATAACGCCCTCATAGGAGGCAGGGTAACTTTTTTTGTCGGCATAGGGGAGCAAGCCGCCGTTACCCGATGCGGAAACGAGAATGCATCCCTTTGAAACGGCATAATTTACCGCCTCCTGCTCGGCATAGGAATATGAAAGTCCACCGACCGACATATTGATTACCTTTGCGCCCGAATTTGCGGCAAAGCGTATTGCCGAAACCAAATCCGAGGAATAAATCGTCGTACTGCTTGCCGAAACCTTGATCGGCAAAATCTTTACGCCGTGCGCCGCGCCTGCGATACCGATTCCGTTATCCGCCGTTGCGGCGATAAGTCCGATAACGCCCGTTCCGTGGCCGACAGCATCGTCGTAAACACCTGCGGTTTTGGTTACCGCATCGTATCCGGGGAGAATGCTTGCATCAAGCAAATCCTCATGCGTGCGGTCTATACCCGTATCAAGAACGGCAACGATAATATCGTTTTTCGCCTTTACCGTATCCCACGCATCGTAAATTCCGGTTGCCTCGAAGGCCGGCAGAGTTGCCGCGTCGTCGGTAAGCGCAAACGCTTCACGCACAAGGTCTTCCTCGTGGTATTCGATAAGGTCTTTGTGCATTTCAATGAATTTTCCGTTCTTGTCGCTTATCGCAAACAGTCTTTGCTCGCTTTCGGCAAGCTGACGGTATTGGGTTGCTTCAAGCGCATTTTCAATTGACGGTAACGAAACGCTGTCCTTGAATTTAACGATATATCTTTCGCCGTCGGGGAGAGGGGAAAGCGGTTTGCTTGTTAGGCTTGCGTTGCCCAAAGCGGCGTCGACCGAGCTTTCCCAGGCATTGTCAAACGCTTCAAAGCCGTTATAGGGCGCAAAAAGAACGCTGCCTGCCAAAACCACGGCAGGCAGTACGGTAAGAATTATCAAAACCGTAGCAAGCGCTCTTTTAATCATTTATGTTTTCTTTCTTTATTCAAATTTTTTGTAAATATTTTGCATTTCCTCGGTTTGTACCGAATGCGATCCGTCGGTGTAGATTATAAGGTCGTTTTCGTAAACAAGCCCTTCTTTGCCGTCCTTTCTGCCCTCGACGAGTATCAGCGACGGACGTTTGCCGACCGAGGGAACTACGGCACGAAGCCGTTTCGGCTCGATTTTGTTATTCCGCATCTCGCAAAGCAGATTTACCAATCGGTCGGGGCGGTACACCGCAAAAAAGCTTCCGCCGCTTTTAAGGCACCAGGCAGCCGCCTTAAGAAAATTATCAACGCCGCCCATTATCTCGCGCCGTGCGATATTAAGCGCTTCGGCTTCGTTTTCCGCACCGCAGTCGTTCCGCATATAAGGCGGATTGGTAATAACGCTTTCAAATCCTCCGCTTTCAAAAAGCACGCGGTGGTCCGATGCGTTTCCGCACATCACCTTAAAACGGTCGGAAAAACCGTTAACGCATGCGTTTTCAGCCGCAACGCTTGCGTATTTTTCCTGAAGCTCAAGACCGACAAAATTTGATTTGCAGCCCGTTGCAAGCAAAAGCAGAGGAATAACACCCGAGCCGGTGCCCAGATCGACGCAAAGCCCTTTTTTCATTCCCGATGCAAAATCGGCAAGTAAAAGCGCGTCGGTACCAAAACGGATACCGCCGTCGGGCTCGTTCAATATGATGGATGCGTTGATTTTGTTTGTATGTATCTCACTCATATTATACTATCACAAATACCGCTTCAAAGGTTGTCGAAACGGTAAATGATTTTTTAAATTTTTTCACCGAAAAACAATAATGCGCCCATAGGGGTGACCTATGAACGCATTATCGGGTTTCAGCCCTTAATTTTTGCTCTTACGCTTGAGGAGCATCAACGGGACATACGCCTGCGCATGCGCCGCAGTCGAGGCAGAGATCAGCGTCGATTACGTACTTGCCGTCATCGCCAACAGAGATAGCGCTTACGGGGCATTCTGCTTCGCAGGTACCGCATCCGATGCAAACGTCGTTAATGATAGAATATGCCATAATGTAACACCTCCGTATTTATTACTTACTTTATATCACAATTAATTACGAATTTCAATATCTATTCGACACTTTTGAACAAAAAGTTTTTGGTATTTTTACCTTAATTAACCGTTGAAAGCGCAATCAAGCGCCTGTTTAAGGTCATCAAGAATATCCTCGATATTTTCTATACCGACCGAAATACGGATAAGACCTGCATCGATGCCTGCCTTAACAAGCATTTCGTCGCTTAACTGACGGTGAGTCGAGCTTGCGGGATGAAGCACACAGGAATGAACGGTCGCAACGTGAACTGCGTTTACGAAAAGCGAAAGAGAGTTCATAAACTTTTCCGCCTTTTCGCGTCCGCCCTTGATGCAGAACGAAACTACACCGCAGCAGCCCTTGGGAAGATATTTCTTCGCAAGACCGTTGTATTTGTTGCTTTCAAGTCCTGCATAGTTAACGTATTCGGCATAACCGCTTTCCTCAAGGAATTTTGCAACGGCATAAGCGTTTTGGCAGTGACGCTCAAGGCGAACGTCGAGCGTTTGCATACCGAGGTCGAGAAGAAATGCCGCCTGTGCGGTTGGGTAAACACCGAAATCGCGCATAAGCTGAACACGCATTTTGGTTATGTAGGCAAGCTTGCCGAAGGATTCGGTATAAACGATTCCGTGATAGGATTCGTCGGGAGTGCAAAGACCTTGGAATTTATCGTTTTGAGTCCAATCGAAATTACCGCTGTCGACAACACAGCCGCCAAGCTGTACTGCGTGACCGTCCATATATTTCGTGGTGGAAAGCACAACGATATCCGCGCCGAAATCGATAGGTCTGCAAAGCACGCCGGTAGCAAAGGTATTGTCAACGACAAGAGGAATACCCGCCTTGTGCGCTACCTTTGCAATTCTTTCGATATCAAAGACCGAAAGCGCAGGGTTTGCAATAGTTTCGCCGAAAATAAGCTTTGTGTTGGGTTGGATAAGCGCTTCTATTTCGTCGTTTGAAATATCCTGATCGAAAAAGGTGCAGTCGATACCGAAGCGCTTAAGCGTTACGTTGAAAAGGTTTGTCGTACCGCCGTAGATCTTCGAGGAAACGAGAATATGATCGCCTGCCGATGCAATGTTTGCAATGGCAAGGAAGCTTGCCGCTTGTCCCGAGCTGGTGCAAAGTGCGGCGATGCCGCCTTCGAGGTCTGCAATCTTTTCTTCAACGCACGCAACCGTGGGGTTGGATATGCGCGAATACATGTGACCGTCTGCGGTAAGGTCGAAAAGCTTACCGATATCGGTGGGGGAGGAATAGGAATAGGTTGTGCTTTGATATATCGGCAAAGCCAACGGCTCGCCGTTTGCGGGATGATAACCCGAATGTATGCATTTTGTAGCGGGAGAATATTCTTTGCTCATAACAAAGCTCCTTTTGCTTTAGTTCAATGTGCCGTCAAGCTCGCGGAGCCTGATAACCGCCTGCTCCCAGTTGGTGGGATAGTTAAGCTCGTGACGTTTAAAGGTGTTGTAGGAAAAAATTGTGTCGATATGTGCGGATGCATCGTCGAGCGTCATATTCGTTTCGCAGTTGGCGATAAGCATCGACATAATTTCGGTGCTCTTCATCGCGTTTTCCTGAATGAGGAATTGGCGGATCACCGATTTTGCAATCTTGGTGTAAAGCGCGTTATATTCCGAGCCGTCGTGGGTGGGATTGTACTCCAAAAGCCATTCAAGTGCGGTACGGTTGCCGATAAGGTCGTTCAGAAGCACCTTGCCGTCGGCATTGTTCTGAACGGTGATATACAAATCCTCGGGCACGGGCGTGCTTTCGTCGGGAATATAGCTGCTGTAAATCGGGTTAAGAACGGTAATCGTTTCGGTAGAACCCAATTCAACGTATGCGCCGGGGATAGAACGAACTATCGTCTTAAGACCCTCGCGGTCGAAGCGCAGGCAGTAGTCGGTTTTAATTCCGGTAAGCGACGTAACGCATTGTGCGACCTCTTCGGGCGACATTGCGGTGAAAAGATCGTTAAGAGGAATCGAAACGCCTATTTCATTAACAGTTTTGGTGTTTGCGGAAATAGGGCAATAGATATACTGCTTGCTCTTGCCGTTTGCATCCACAAACACGCCGTTAAGCATTTTACCATTGGAATCGACACACATAATAAACGCCGTGAAAACGTCGCCGTTTTCATCAACACCCGTGTCGGGGGTTATCGTTTCGGACTGTTCCTCGGAGGTTTCGCCCGAAACGTCGGTAGATACGGTTTCGGAGGTGTCACCGAGATCGTTGAAATTAAGCACGTCCAAAAGCCAATCGTAAACAAACGTAAAGCCGACGAATGCAAACACCAAAAGGCATATTGCGAAGGTGATGAAAAAGTTTTTAAAAGCAGAGGACAAAAGCTCATCTCCTTAAATAAATTCAAATCAGTTACAACCGATTATACACTAAAAGAATCGGTTTGTCAATCGAATGTTTTAACCTTGCGTATACGCCCCGAACACAGCGGTATCTTGACAATCAAAGAATATATCGTTATAATGAAGAATATGCATAAATTATATTGTATCGAAGGGAATGCATTGACGTGAGCGTAATTGAAGCGGTAATATACGGAATAATACAGGGCATTGCCGAATTTTTGCCTATATCAAGCTCGGGACATCTTGCCCTGGCGCAAAACTTTTTCGGCACCCAAGCCGAAAACAGCTTTGCCTTCAACATTGCGCTTCATCTCGCAACGCTTCTTTCGGTATGCGTCGTCTTCCGCAAGGACGTGCTTGCGCTTATTACGGGCTTTTTCTCGCTTGTTAAAAAGCTTTTTACCGGAAAGCTCAAGCAGGGACTTGATTCGGGCGAAAAGCTGTTTTTAATGCTTTGCGTCGCAACGCTTCCGCTTGTTCCGGTTAAGCTTTTGGGGCTTGACGAAACGGTCGAGGCGATCAGCACGGTTTCATGGATAATCGGCATTTTGCTTATCATCAACGGAACGATGCTTTTTGTCAGCGACCGCTTAAAGCAGACCGAATTAAAGGCGGAAAACGGCGGATATTTAAGACCGTTGGGCGTCGGCATCGTTCAGGCGCTTATCGGCATAATGCCCGGCATTTCCCGTTCGGGCTCGACCATTACGGGCGGCAGAATTTTCGGATTCTCGCGTGAGGAAGCGGTCAGGTTTTCATTTTTGATGTCAATACCTGCAATTCTCGGCGCCTGCGTTACCGAATTGCCCGACCTTTTTTCCGAGGGCATGGCGGAAAATATGCTTGTGCCCGTCATTGTCGGCGCAGTCGTTGCGGCTGTGGTCGGATTTTTTGCAATCAAATTGCTTCAGTACATTTCCAAAAACAAGGGCTTTGCCGTATTTTCGGTATATAGCGTAATAATCGGCGTTGTCGCAATCGTTGCGGATATCGCGTTGAATTAAAAGGAGCTTGCAGTGGCGGATAAGAAAAAAACAAAGAACGTTAAAAAATCAAATAATTCCGGCAATTCCAAGCAAAAGCAAATTAAAATCGAGCGCACCGAGATAATACGCTGGGCGGTCGGCTTTGTTGCTTTTTTCATCATACTCACCTTCATCCCTGCCATTAACAACGGTTGGTTCGGCAATATTATCGCTACCTTTTTGAAGGGCTTGTTCGGACCGATGTATTACGTCGTTCCGTTTCTTATTCTCATTATCGATATTCTTTGGGGACGCGACCACGCGAACAACGTTGCAAAGACGAAATATGTTATATATGCACTTGAATTTATCTTTATTTCGATATTCGTGCAGATACTTGTTGCAGGAAGCGAGGAGCCGGCGATAAATCAGCTTTACGCGCAGGGCATCGAGCTTCAGAGCGCAGGTCTTATAAGCGGTTCTATCGCAATGCTTTTCATCGTGACGATCGGCACTGCCGCTTCGATGGTCCTTGCGATTTTGGGTATCTTTATCTGTACCGTGCTTCTTTGCGGTGCAACCCCCAAGGATACCGTTATGGCGATATTCAATTACTTCCGTGATGCGGCGGCGCGCGCAAAGGAATCGCGTGAGGATGACGAGGAAGATGAGGAATTGGAAATTCCGGCTCCTCGCCGTAAGAAGAAGCTTGAGGAAGCAAAAACCGAGCTTCCCGTTGCGCTTCCCGAAGACCCTGCTGTGGAAGAAAAGAGCGAATACGAAACAATTTCCGAATATAATGCGGCGACCGATACCGAGTTATCTCCCGATCCGTCGGAACCGGTGGCAGATCAGGTCAAGCCCGAACCCATTGAGGAAAAGACCGAGCTCGAAACGATTCCCGAAACGATCGAGAGCGCGGAAGAGTCGGATGACAGCGACGACGAGGAGCTTTGTCTTGAGCCGATCGAGGATACGCCTTACGTATTTCCTCCGATATCCCTGCTTACCGCCGATTCGGGTAACGGAACGGGCGGACCCTCGGGTGCAGAGGTCGAAAGGACAAGCCGTAAGCTGGAAGAGGTCCTTGCAAGCTTCAACGTAAAGGCAAAGGTCATCAATTCCACCTACGGTCCGACAGTCACACGCTATGAGCTTCAGCCCGAAACGGGCGTAAGAGTAAAGGCGATATCCAACCTTTCCGACGATATTGCGCTTCACCTTGCCGCAACTGCGGTAAGAATAGAAAACATCCCCGGAAAAGCGGCGGTCGGCGTTGAAATTCCCAACAAGGCGACCTCTACCGTGCGGCTCCGCGGTCTTATCGATAACCAAATCTTCCGCGACAACAAGAGCCGACTTTTCTGTTCGCTCGGCGAGGACGTCGCAGGCAGTCCCGTTTACCTCGATATCGCAAAAATGCCTCACCTTTTGGTTGCAGGTGCAACAGGTCAGGGTAAATCGGTTTGTATCAACTCGTTAATTATCTCTCTGCTTTACCGCAACCACCCCAACGATGTAAAATTAATACTCATCGACCCGAAAACCGTTGAATTTTCGGACTATAAGGATATTCCGCACCTTCTCGTGCCGGTTATCAACGACCCGAAGAATGCGGCAGGTACACTTAATTGGGCTTGTAGCGAAATGGAAAAGCGCTACCGTCTTATTCAGGAGGTCGGTGCGCGTGACCTTATGGGCTATAACAATGCGGTCGCAAACGACCCCGAGCGTGAGCTTATGCCTCAAATCGTTATCTTTATCGACGAGTTTGCCGATTTGATGATGACCGCGCCCGATGACGTTGAAACCTCGGTTTGCCGTCTTGCTCAAAAGGCGCGTGCGGCAGGCATCCACCTTGTTATCGGTACTCAAAGACCCTCGGTTGACGTTATCACCGGTCTTATCAAGGCAAATATTCCTTCGAGAATCGCATTGACCACCACCTCGGCGGTCGACTCGCGTACAATTCTGGATATGACGGGCGCAGAAAAGCTGCTCGGTAAGGGCGATATGCTTTACTATCCCGTAGGCGCAATGAAGCCTATCCGTGTTCAGGGTGCGTTCGTCGACGGCAAGGGCGAGGTTGCCGCCGTTACGCAGTTCATAAAGGAAGCGGCTCAAGCACAATACGACGATGCTATTATGAAACAGATCGAGCAGGAAGCAAAGCTCTGCGGTATGAAGGGCAAAAAAGCCGCTGCAGCGGCGGAAGCCGACGACGGCGACGACAAAACCGATCCGATGTTTATGGACGCTATCGAGGTTGCTATCGAAAGCGGTACGGTTTCGACCTCGTTGCTTCAGCGCCGCCTTTCTCTGGGCTATGCGCGTGCGGCAAGAATTATTGACAAAATGGAGCGCCGCGGATATATCGGCGAGTTCGATGCGGCAACCAAAAAGCGCAACATCCTTATCACGCGTGAGCAGTTTGCCGAGCTTAAGCTCAACGGCGAACCGAAAAAGGAGTCCGAAAATGAATAAAAGAATCATTGCATTTTTACTTGTTTTGGTAACTGCACTTTCGTTTTCTGCCTGCTCGGGCGGAAACGAATATAATTTAAGCTACACCCCCGACGGAAGCGACAAGCTCGATTACATCTTCTACACCGAGGATCGTGTGGTTTACGTTGTCGGCGGACTTATGATGGTCAATATAAACGGTGAGGCGAAAATGCTTGAAATGGCGCTCGATTCGGGCGATATTACCATTGAAGAAATTATCGCTTCTGCAAAAGCCGATTACGAAAACGGAGACCTCACGTGCTTTGTTTACCCCGACGGAAGCTGTGAATATTCCTATAACGGCTTCAAAATGATAGTGCTCAACACTCATTTGCGAAACGTCGACGTCTATTTCACCCCCTCAAGTATGGGATATTTCGATATTATCAACAAGTAATTTACGAGGTGAAACACTATGTTTAAAAACGTTGGCAGAAAGATTCGCGGCGTGGCGATAGTTTTCTTTATACTTTTGTGTATCGCATCGCTTTTGGTGCTTGCCGCAGGAATTATCAACGGCGTAATGCTCGGCTGGGCGTGGCCTGTTATCGGCGGTGTTATCGGTGCGGCAGTGGGGTTTGTTATCTCGCTCGTTGCGACCTATATGATTTACGGCTACGGCACGCTTATTAAATCCTGCGAGGAAAATGCCCGAATCAATGCCGAAATACTTGCTATCCTCCGAAACGGTTACTTTAATTCTGTTAAACCCACACAATCCGCACAACCCGTTCAAGCGCCTCAAGCTATTCGGGAAGAACCTGAAAAGGTTGAGGAAACGGTTGCCGAAGAAGCTGATGACGTAAAGCTTTACGAAGCCGCTTCCCGTAGCATCGTTGAAGAAGTAGCGGAAGAATTTGCCGAAGAAACGGTTGAAGAATCTGCAGAAGAAATTGCCGAAGAAATTGCGAACGGCGAAGCAGTTGAAGAAATTGCGGAAGCCCGGCTTAACGCAGGTCCCTTTGACGAAGCGAGTAACGACGTTGATCTTTTTTCCGACTTTGTCGGCGAAGAGGTGTTCGCTTCTCCCAATAACGGCGAGCAGTATGTAAAGCGCTGTCCGTCCTGCGGAAACATTGTCAGACCGCAAGCGAATTTCTGCAATCAGTGCGGATATAAAATGAAATAAAACCGAACTTTCACGAGCTTTTGACCCGACGCAGTAAAATGCGTCGGGTTTTTGTTGTTTTTTGGTGTGTTGAAGGCGGTTAAATTTTCTTTTTCACTTGCAATTTATTCTTGCGTATAATATAATAAGAGGTGATTAGGTATGGCAATTTTTCGTGACGTTTTACTTGCGGCGCTGGCATCGCTCGGCGTAATACTTGCCGTGCTTGAATTTGTTCGCGCGTCGCGTGCAAAAAGGGTGAGCTTTATCTGTCTTTGCTTCGATGAGAAGCTTCTTGACGGCGCAAAGCCCGATATGTTGATTATATGCCGCACCGATGCCGAGCAGGAGGAGGTCATCCGCCGCGTTTGTGCGGACGAGGTGCGTAAAGTTTACATCAAAAGGTGGTAGTATTTTGGGCGAGCTGTATCTTGACGGCGTTGTTGAAGACATAATATACTCAAACGGCGAAAACGGATACACCGTCTGCACCATCAATTGCGGAGGCGATCCGATAACGCTCGTCGGCATAATGCCTTACGTCGGTGAGGGCGAAACCATTCGCGTTCAGGGCGAATGGCAGGTCCATTCGACCTTCGGACGTCAATTCCGTGTTGACTATTTCGAAAAAAAGCTGCCTACTACTCAGGCGGCAATACTTAAATATCTTGCGTCGGGCGCAATTAAGGGCATCGGCCCCGTCACCGCCGAAAGGATAGTTGCCCGTTTCGGCGAGGATTCGCTTGAGGTTATCGAAAACAATCCGCGTTGGCTTTGTGATATTCGCGGCATTTCTCCCAAACGCGCCGACAACATCCACGAAAGCTATACCGAGCAATTCGGAATGCGAAACGTTATGATGTTCTGCAACGAATTTTTCGGACCTGCGCTTTCGGTAAAGATCTTCAAGGCATACGGTTCGGCGGCTATCGATATCATTAAAATGACACCCTATCGCCTTTGCAACGATATAAGCGGTATCGGGTTTGAAAAGGCAGACCGTGTTGCGATGTCGCTGGGCATTCCTCACGACAGTCCCGACCGTGCCGAGGCAGGCGTTGTGCACACGCTTACCGTCGCATCTGTCAACGGCGGTCATTGCTATCTTCCCGAAGATGAGCTTTTGAATGCTTCATCGAAGGTGCTCGGCGTTTCGGAAAACGTCGCACGTGAAGCGGTCGGTCGGCTCGTTATGAAGGAAAAAATAAAAAAGTTCGATATCGGCGAGGACGTCGCCTATGCCCTGCACGAGCTTTATTCCGCCGAGGTCTATATCGCCGCAAAGCTCCGCGCGCTTGCCGATTTCAAATTCCCCTTTGTTCTGGAGGGTATCGACGAGCAGACCAAGGTGCTTGAGCAGAAATATAACATCACCTATGCCGATGAACAGCGAACAGCGATATCCTATGCGCTGACGGGCGGTGTAACTGTCATCACCGGCGGTCCGGGTACGGGTAAAACGACTGTTATCAAGGCGATACTTGATATTTGCGATATACTTAAATTTTCCTGCGTGCTTGCCGCGCCGACGGGCAGAGCGGCACAAAGAATGTTTGAATCGTCGGGAAGAGAGGCAAAAACAATCCACCGCTTGCTCGAGGCGAGCGTTTCGGACAACGGACACCATCATTTCCAACGCGACGAGGACAACCCCATAAACCAAAAGGTCATTATTATTGACGAAATGTCGATGGTCGACACAAATCTTATGTGCGCCTTGTTGAAGGCGGTCAAGGTCGGCAGTTATCTTATACTTATCGGCGACCCCGATCAGCTTCCGCCCGTCGGACCGGGCAATTGTCTTAACGATATCATCAATTCCGAGCGCTTTAACGTTGTTAAGCTCGACAAAATATTCCGTCAGGCAGAGCAAAGCCTGATAATAATGAATGCCCACGCGATAAATCGCGGCGAAATGCCGGTGCTCAATTCGCGTGATAACGATTTCTTCTTTGTCGAGCGTAACGGAGCCGAAAATATTGCTTCGCTTTTGCTTTCCTTCGTGGCAAAGCGTCTGCCCGAAAGGTATAATGCCGACCCGCTTGATGAAATTCAGGTCATATCCTGCACGCGCAAGGGCGCATTGGGCACCTATGAGCTGAACGCGATGTTCCAGAATGCGCTTAACCCGAAATCGTCCAAGAAAGCCGAAAAGAAATACGGCTCGGTCATCTTCCGCGAGGGCGATAAGGTAATGCAGGTAAAGAACGATTACGATCTCGAATGGAAGCGCGGACACGAAACGGGAAGCGGTATATTCAACGGTGACGTAGGAAGGATATGCGAGATCGACACCCGAAACGAAAGCATGACGGTCGATTTCGACGGAAGGATCACCGAATACGATTTTTCTCAGCTTGAGGAATTGGAGCACGCTTATGCCGTTACCGCGCATAAAAGTCAGGGCAGTGAATACCGCATCGTCGTCATCCCCTCGTTTGACGCACCCTTTCCGCTTATGACGAGAAATTTGCTTTACACTGCGGTCACCCGCGCAAGGGAAATGGTGGTCATCGTCGGTGCGAGCCGTTCGCTCGGCGTTATGGTATCGAACAACCGAATACCGATCCGCCATACTGCGCTGAAGCATCTTTTGCCCTTGGTGTGATCATGAAATTAAGACATCGTTCGCCCGCACTCTGTATGATGTGCAGATATTACGCGTGCTATCAGGAGCTTCCGGTTTGCAAGCATTGCCTTGCCGACCTACAATCAATACTTACCGAGCCGTGCCGTACCTGCGGAAGAGGCGCTAACGAATGCGAATGCACGGGCGAGGACAGTCACCGCTTTATGTTCTTTTACAACAGCTTTCGCTCAAGACGGCTTATGTATTTTATTAAATACAATGCCGATGACGAAGCGATACGTTTTATTTCCGAGCTGGCGGTCGATGCGACGGGGCTTAAAATGTCCTCCTATGACGGAGTTGCCTACGTACCGCGTTTACGCAGACGTGAAAAGCGTTACGGTTATGACCAGGCAAAGGAATTTGCAAAAGCGATTTCCCGTCTTTACGGCATTCCCGTTGTTCACGCATTAAGGCGCGTCGGCGGACGCGAGCAGAAGCTGTTGAGCGCGAGCGAGAGAAGAAAAAACATTATCGGCAGATATCAGCTTCGTTTGGACCGCGATATGACAAAAAGATATAAAAGGATACTTCTTGTTGACGATATTTATACGACCGGCGCAACGATAAAGGCGTGCAAGCGAATCTTGCTCGACAACGTTGCCGATGCGGTTATACCCTTTACCTTTGCGAAAACAAACTATCTTAAAAAATAACAAAAGCACGGGGGAGAAAAGAAATGACAAACGGCGAACTCATCAGAATCCAAGCAGGCGAATTGCTTTGCACCCTTTCTATCGAAAAGGGCGGTGTTTCGCTTTATTCTATCCGCGACAGAAAGATAAAAAAGAATTTTCTTACTCAAAAGCGTCCATTGTTTACCTTAACGGCAAGAGCGATGGATTCGGACGAGCAAATAATCGTTTCTTCCTGCGAGGGCTGGAAAAGCTGTCTTTCTCAAACGGTCGACGGCAACACCTTCGTTGTGCTTTCGGGTAATGACGTTCTTCCCTCGGTCACCGTTTTGCTTTGCGCTCACACGGTAGGAAACCGAATCGAATGGACTACCGACCTTATAAGCGAAAACAAGGAATACAGCCTTTATTCTTGCGATTACCCGACAATAAGCTTTGATGCGAAAAAGGACGTTTGGTTTATGTCGCCCAACGGACCGGGCGAGCTTTGGAATGGTCTTGACGAATGCAAATCCTGTCAGGATTATCCGTCCTACGGCGCATCGATGCAGTTTATGGCGTTTTGGAACAAGGCGTGGAACCGCGGTATTTATTACGGACTTCACGACCCTGCGCCTGCATATAAAAAGATTTGGTTTGAAAAGAAAAAGCACGAAAAATTCTTCAGCGCCTGCGGTAAGCTTCCCTTGACCGATATCGATCTGCCTGCAAACTCGCAAAAGCTTTGCGGATGCTGTGTTTGGGAAATTTTCGACGGCAACTGGTACGATGCGGCGCAAATATACCGCGAATTTTTCCTTAAAAACGCGGTTTGGAAGCCCGAAACCGATAACGAGGGCAGAAAAGACAGCCCCGATTGGATGAAGCATGAAAACCATTGGTGGATAGTCAGAATGAAGGACGACGAGCAATATGTCGATGACGTTTTAAAAGCCAATGCCGATTTGGAATATGACAGCCCGATTCACCTTTACGACTGGTTCAAGATTCCCTATGATAACGATTATCCCCATTATTTCCCTGCAAAGGAAGCCTTCCACACGGGCGTTAAGCGCTTGCAGGAAAACGGCGTGCGCGTTATGCCCTATATCAACGGACGTCTTTGGGATACCAAGGATAGGGGAATGGAGGATTTCGAGTGGTCGGAAAAGGCAAAGCCGAATTGCACCAAGGACCGCAACGGCGTTCCCTTTATCGAAACCTACAATTCAAAGGAAGCCGACGGCACCCACGTTCGCCATTCGATAATGTGCCCCTCCACCGCTTGCTGGCAGGAAAAGGTTACCGAAATCGTAAGCAAGCTTCTTAACGAGGTTGGTGTTAACGCCGTTTATATCGACCAAATTGCCGCGGCGGCACCGAAAATGTGCGAGGACAGAACGCACTCGCACCGTGCAGGCGGCGGAACCTGGTGGGTAGAGGGATATAACAACCTTCTCGACCACGTTAACCGCATCCGTCCCGAGGGAAGCGCACTTACGACCGAATGCACCGCAGACCCCTTTATGAAGCGTATGCAGGGTTATCTTACCTGGCTTTGGGTCCACAACCGCCAAGTACCCGCTTTCGTTGCGGTATACGCGGGATATGTTTCGATGTTCGGACGTAATTACCGCTATATGCCCTATGACGATGATGAGGGACAGCGCATAAATATTGCTCAATCGTTCACCTTCGGCGAACAGCTCGGTTGGAACGCACCCGACCTTTATATGCAAATGAAGAGCAAGCATTTTTATAAAAAGTGCGTACACGAAAGGGCAAAGATCGGTTCGTTCTTCTACAACGGCAGATTGCTTAAATCTCCCGAATTTTATGACGATCAGCCCATTATCCGCACAACCCGTTGCAAGGAAGCATACGGCGGTATCGTTGAGCATTCCGCGGTATTTTCCGAGTATTGGCAAAGAAACGACGGCGAAAAGCTTTTGCTTATCGTCAACGCGTGTGAAAACGAAGCGGTCGTTAATTACACAAGCGGTCTTGAGGACGGCAAATATATACTTTCGGGCGATGCTTGCGGTACGCTCGAAATCAAAAACGGAAGCGGCAAAGCAACCTTACCTCCGTTTTCGATAGTTTACGCAAGAGCAGAATAATCAATCGGAGATTTTTATGGCATTTCGTTTTTTTCGCCCCGATATGGCGTTTTGCGACGTTTATACAATAACCCCCGAGGCATTGAACGAGCTTGGGGTAAAGGGCGTTGTGTTTGATATCGACAATACAATAGCGCCTTATGAAATCGAGCGCCCTACCGAGAAGATGAATGAATATTTCGCGTCTTTAAGAGAAGCGGGAATAAAAATGGCGTTTGTTTCCAACAACCAAGGCGCACGTGTTACGACCTTTAACGAAGGACTCGGCTTGTTTTACGTTTGTAAGGCAGGCAAGCCCTCGCCCAAGGGCGTGCGTAAATGCGTTGCGCATTTCGGCTTGGACAAGGGCGAGGTTATGGCGGTGGGAGATCAGATATTCACCGACTGTATCGCCGCGCACCGCGCAGGCATTCGGTTTGCGCTGGTTAAGCCGATACAGCCCGTTGAAAGCAAATTTTTCCGCATAAAGCGCTTTTTCGAGCGTCCGTTTGTGCGGAAGCTCGATTGGCTCAACCCCAAAAACGCAATGCAAAAAATACGCAACCGTAAAAAGAAAGCGAAGGATAAAGAATGAGCAAGACCGCAAAATTCGGCCCCGGCGGCAATTGCGATGCCTTTCGTGCCGCAGGGGGAAAATCGACTCTCCAAGCACCGGGCTTTGTAAAATCGATGGGGCTTGATGCCTATGAATACGAAGCAGGCAACGGCATAAGCGGAAGCTTCGACCTTTTTGCCGCAATCGGCAGAAAAGCAACCGAGCATGGCATTGCAATGTCGTTTCACACGCCGTATTTCATATCGCTTTCCTCAACCGAAAAGGAAAAGCGTGACAACAGCATTGAATACATACGCAGAAGTGCCGAGGTAAGCGCTCTGCTCGGCGCAAAAACGATGGTCGTGCATTGCGGCTCCTGTGCAAAAATAAGCCGCGAAACCGCAATGGATTACGCACGCGAAACGCTCGAGGGCGTTGCGTTGATGATGCAGGAAAATGGCTTTAAAACGATTGTCGGAATCGAAACGATGGGCAAGGTAAATCAATTGGGCACGCTTGACGAGGTAATTGAGCTTTGTAAAATCTCGTCCTGCTTTGCACCCGTTGTGGATTTCGGTCACCTCAATGCGCGTGACAGAGGCGTTTTCTATACCGCCGACGATTACAAACGGGTTTTCGACCGCATCGCTTCGGAATTGGGAAGCAATTATGCCGAGGATCTGCATTGCCATTTTTCAAAAATAATGTTCACTGAAATGGGCGAAAAGAAGCATCTTACCTTTGAGGACAATGTTTACGGTCCGAATTTCGAGCCGCTTGCCGAGGCAATCGTTTCGCTCGGTGTTGCGCCTACAATAATCTGCGAATCGGCGGGCACTCAATCCCACGACGCAGTATTTATGAAAATGACTTATGAAAGTGAAAAAATCAGACAAAACAAATAAGAAAACAAACAAAAGAAATATAATAAAGCTGATACGAAATCTATTTGTTTCGCTCATGCTTGTGTCGTTCGTTACGGTTTTGGTGTGTAATCTTACGGTGTTGTACTCCGCGGACGATTATATTATGAATGCCGAAAAAGCGAGCGAGCTTGAGGATATCGACTGTATAATCGTGCTCGGTGCAGGGCTCAAGCGCGACGGCACACCGTCGTTTGTGCTTCGACAACGCTTGGATTGCGGAATATCGCTTTACGGTTCGGGCGTGTCGGACAGAATACTTGTAAGCGGCGACCATTCACGAATCGAATATAACGAGGTCGGCTCGATGAAGTCGTATATGTCGGAGAGGGGAATAGAGCCCAACGTTATTTTCACCGACCACGCCGGATTCGACACATACGACACCTTTTACCGAGCAAAAGAGGTTTTCAAGGCGAAACGTGTTGTTATAGTTACACAGAATTTTCACCTTTCGCGCGCTGTGTTTATTGCACGTGAGTTGGGACTTGAAGCTTGGGGCGTCGCCAGCGATGCAGGAGCTTCGGGCGGAATAAAAAATGAAACACGCGAGATATTTGCGCGGGTAAAATACGCTTTTGATGCGATTATTAAGCCCGAACCCAAATTCTTGGGCGAGGCTATACCAATATGGGGAGATGCATCCGCTTCTGACGGATGAAAAAGGAATTATGAAATTTAACGAAATTACTATCCACACCACAACCGCAGGAAGCGAAGTCGTTTCGGGCGTGCTGTTTAACGAGGGAATAAGCTGCTTTTCGGTAGACGATCCGCGCGACCTTGCCGAATTGCTCGAAAATAAATACGTTCCCGTCGATTACGTCGAGGAGGGACTTCTCCGCGAGGACGGTGACGTTTTGGTTCGTGTTTATCTTGCCGAAAATGAACAGGGACAGCTTCAGCTCGAGGGTGTGCTTGCAGGTATTGAAAAATTAAAGACCTTGGGCGAGGATTGGCTCGGCACGCTTGAAACCGAGCTTTCGGTAACCGACGAAAAGGATTGGGAAAACAATTGGAAGCAATATTTCCATCCGCTTCCCATCGGCGAAAAGTTCCTTGTCGTTCCCTCTTGGGAAAAGGAGGAGGGCAACGGCAGAACGGTTATCGAAATAGACCCTGCATCCTCCTTCGGTACGGGCAGACACGAAACCACAGCGCTTTGTCTTGAAGCGCTCGAAACACTCTCGCCCGAGAATAAAAACGTGCTTGATATGGGCTGCGGAAGCGGTATTTTGGGTATAGGCGCCGCACTTTTGGGCGCAAAGCATATCGACGCTGTCGATATCGATATGGTCGCAACCCGTATTGCCGAGGAAAATGCCGAAAAGAACGGTGTTGATAAGAGCGTTATGGAGGTATATTGCGGAAACGTGCTTACCGACAAAGCGCTTTGGGATTCCTTTGCCGAAAGAAAATACGGCATAATCCTTGCGAACATCGTTGCCGATATTATCAGCGATATGCTTCCCTTGTTCGATTTCTGCCTTGAACAGGACGGCAGAATGGTATGCTCGGGCATTATATCTCCGAGAAAAGAATTCGTGCTCGATGCACTCAAAAATAACGGCTTTGTCGTTGAAGAGCTTAAAGAAAAGAACGATTGGGTTGCGATAGTATGCAAAAAGGCATAAATGCAGAGCTTTTGATAAAAGAGCTTGAGGAACAGATAAATTACCATTCGCGTTTATATTACGAGCTTGATTCCCCGATAATCGAGGACGAGGAATACGACCGACTTTTTGCCCGTCTTGTCGAGCTCGAGAGGGAATACCCTCAATTCGCCTCCCCCAATTCCCCGACACAGCGAGTCGGCGGAAAGGTTTCGGAAAAATTCGAAAAGGTGCGCCATGCAGTGCCTATGGACTCGTTCGGCGATATTTTTTCGGAGGAGGAAATTTACGAGTTCGTAAACAAAATAAAAGCCGAATATCCCGATGCCGATTTCACCGTTGAAAAGAAATTCGACGGACTTTCGGTGTCGCTCGAGTATGAAAACGGACTTTTCGTGCGCGGTTTGACGCGCGGCGACGGTATTTTCGGCGAGGACGTAAGCGAAAACGTAAAAACCATTCGCTCGGTGCCCTTGAAATTAAACAGCGATGCTACCGTGTTGGTTCGCGGCGAGGTTTATATGCCGCGAAAGGTTTTTGCAAAATTAAACGAAAAGCGCGATGCAAACGGCGAAAAGCATTTTGCAAATCCGCGTAACGCGGCGGCAGGCTCGCTCCGTCAGCTCGATTCTCGCATTTGCGCCGAAAGAGGGCTTGAAATTTTCGTTTTCAATCTCCAATCGACCGAAGATATGCCTGTTCGCCATTCCGAATCGCTTGAATATTTAAAATCGCTCGGCTTTACCGTTTCCGACGGAAGCCGTCTTTGCAGCACTGCCGACGAGGTAGTTGCGGCGGTACGTGCTATCGGCGAATGGCGTCCCGATTTGCCTTATGATACCGACGGCGCGGTGATAAAGGTCGACAGTCTTGCTTTGCGTGAGCGATTGGGCAGTACGGCAAACGCTCCGCGTTGGGCGGTCGCCTATAAATTCCCTGCGGAAATTGCGCAAACGCGACTTGTGGATATCGATATCCAAGTCGGCAGAACCGGTGTGTTAACTCCCCGTGCGGTGCTCGAGCCCGTGCGCTTGGCAGGAAGCACGGTTTCCTATGCAACGCTTCATAATATCGATTTCATCCGTGAGCGCGATATCCGTATCGGCGATACGGTTCGTCTTCGTAAGGCAGGCGATATAATTCCCGAAATCATTTCGGTCGTTACCGAGGCAAGAAAGGGCAACGAAATTCCCTTTGAAATGCCCGAAATTTGTCCCTCCTGTGGCGAAAAGGTCGTGCGTGAAAACGGCGAAGCGGCGGTCAGGTGCATCAACCCCGATTGCTCGGCACAGTTAAGCCGAAGCATAATCCATTTCGTTTCGCGCGGCGCAATGAATATCGATAATCTCGGCGAAAGCGTTATCGAGCAGTTTATCGCAAACGGTCTTATCCGAAGCGCGGCAGACCTTTATTACCTCAAAAAAGAGGATATTGCGAATCTCGAACGCCTTGGCGAAAAGAGTGCGCAAAACATCATAAACGCAATCGATAAGAGCCGTGAGGCAGGTCTTGAAAAATTGCTGTGCGGCTTGGGAATACGTCATATCGGCGAAAAAGCGGCGCAATCCGTCGCCGCCCGTTTCGGCAATATACAAGCGGTGATGGATGCGAGCGTCGAGGACCTTCTTGCCGTTGACGATATCGGCATCGAAAGTGCCGAATCGGTCGTTAATTTCTTTAGCGGCGAGCATACGAAAGCCCTTATAAAGCGTCTTCTTGATGCAGGCGTTTCGGGTGAAAGCAAGGAAAAGGCGCAAGGCGATGCTTTAAGCGGAATGACTATCGTCGTAACGGGTACGCTCCCCACGTTGAAGCGTCAGGAGGCGGAAGCACTTATCCGCTTGAACGGCGGTAACGCCTCGGGCTCTGTTTCCAAAAAAACGACCTATCTGCTTTGCGGAAGCGATGCGGGAAGCAAGCTTACAAAGGCGCAAGCACTTAACGTTCCGATCATAAACGAGGAGCAGTTCCTCGAAATGATAAATAAAAATCAAAAAAATTAAATTTTCCGTAAAAAGGAGAAAAAATTATGGATTACACTAAGTTACCGGTATTTGCCGAAGCAGAGGTTGTCGTATGCGGCGGCGGTACAGCAGGCGCGTTTGCCGCAAAAGCGGCGGCTGATATGGGACGCGACGTTTTGATAGTCGAGCAATTCGGCTCGCTCGGAGGCACTGCAACAAACGGCTTGGTACTTCCGATAATGCATACCCATATTCCCCAAAACCCCCAATGCTCGTACATTTCCAACATCGTTCGTGACAAAATGATCGAACTCGGCGCGGCAAGTGCAAACGGCGCAAACTTCGACCCTATCGTTCTTAAGGCGGTTCTTGAGGGTATGTGCGACGAAGCAGGCGTTAAGATTCTTCTTCACACCTTTATCGCCGAAACCGTTGTTAACGACGGCAAGCTTGAAGCAATTGTGGTTGCAAACAAAAACGGCCTTGGCATTATCAAGGGTAAGATGTTTATCGATGCGACCGGCGACGGCGATATTTGTGTACGCGCAGGCGCAGGCTACACCAAGGGTAATCCCGAAACCGGCAAAAACCAACCCATTTCCTTGCGTTATATGGTTTCCAACGTCGATATCGAGGCGCTCGGTATGTTTGTAAAAGAGCTTATCGAAAAGAGCGGCAAGGATTCCGGCGCAAGCTATGACAACGGCAGTATTTACATTGCTTGCTGTGCAGGCGACAAATGGACCTTCTCGGAATTGTTTGACGAAGCGATTGCAAACGGCGACCTTACCGAAGAGGATAAGGCATATTGGCAGGGCTTTATGGTTACCGGCCGCAAGCATACTCTTGCGTTCAACAACCCCGAATTCTTTGATGAAACCGACGGTACCGACCCGACCCATCTTACCAAGACTCAGATCGCAGGTAAGCAACGCATTCTCCGTCAGCTTCAGTTCTATAAAAAGTATCTTAAGGGCTTTGAAAACGCTTACATTTCGGATATTGCCGCAATGGTTGGCATCCGCGAAAGCCGTAACATCGAAACCGAATACGTTCTTTCCGCATCCGACCTTCTCCGCCGCGTGAAGTTCGACGATATGTTCTGCCAATCCAACTACCCCGTAGATATCCACGGCAAGGTTCTTCATTGCGAATCGATTAAGGAACCCGTTGACGACGGTAAGCCTTGGTATGAAATTCCCTACCGCTCCTTGGTAGTAAAGGGCTTTGACAACCTCTTTATTACGGGCCGTTGCTTGGGCGCGGAATTCTTGGCTCAAAGCTCGCTTCGCGTTCAGCATTCCTGCCGTGCATCGGGCGAAGCCGCAGGTATCGCATCGGCAATTGCGCTTGACAGAAATATTCTCCCCCGCGACGTTGACGGCAAAGAGGTTCGCGGCATAATGATCGAAAAAGGCGCTTATTTCGTGCTTTAATAATCCGATATTACAAAAACCGCATTGCTTTTGCTTCGGTATGTTGTCTTAAAAACACAACAAAAAAGAACAAATTGTGAATAAATCAAGAAAAAATACTTGACTTTAGCGCAATTGTGTGTTAAAATATCTGCAACAAAATGTTACCATTTTGAAAAAATTTTAAGGAGTTTTTATCATGAAAGGTAAGGCTACAGCCGGCCTCGTACTTGGTATCGTAGGTCTCGTATTCAGCTTCATCGGCGGTTGGTTCTCCATCCTCGCACTTCCTATGGCAATCGTAGGTCTCGTTCTTTCCGTTAGCGGCAAAAAGGCACTCGCAGCTGCAGGTCAGCCCGCAGGTATCGGTACCGCAGGTCTCGTTATCGGCATCATCGCAGTTGTTTTCGCTTCCATCTTCTTCTTCACTTGCGGCGTTTGCGTTCTCTGTGTTGAAGATGCTGTTGAAGACGCTCTCGGCGGCGATCTTGACGATCTCGAAGATGCTTTGAATGACGCTCTCAACGGTTTGAGAGTTTTCTTCGGCAAATAATCGCTGATTAATTAAGCATGTTAAACGGTTCGACATACAAGCTATGCCGAACCGTTTATTCATTCTCGGATTTTCGTTCTTTTGGAGGCGCTATGTTACCTTATATTGAACTTTTCGGCAAAATGGTGCCGATGTACGGCGTGTGCTTTGTTGTGGGTATGGGACTTGCGGTTTTGACCGTTTGGTTACTTGCGCGCAGGTATAAGGAAATTCCCCAAGTCGACGTGGTTTGCTCCGCTGTTTATGCGGGCATTGGTGCTGTTGTCGGCGCAAAGCTTTTGTTTTTAATAGTAAACATCGATAAAATAATTTCCGGTGAGCTTCCGTTTTTGCAGGCGTTCCAAGGTGGCTTCGTTTTCTACGGAGGGCTTATCGGCGGTATTATCGGCTTGTTTTTGTACGTCAAGATTTATAAGCTTAACGCCTTTAAGTTTTTTGAAATCTATGCGACTGTGGTTCCTTTGGGACATTCTATCGGCAGAGTCGGTTGCTTTTTGGGAGGCTGCTGTTACGGTATCGAATACGACGGCCCTCTTTCCTGCACCTATGACGTTAACATCGGCAACACACCGCTCGGAGTACCCTTGTTCCCCGTTCAGCTTGCTGAGGCTTCGCTTTTGCTCTGTCTGTTTTTCGTTTTGCTTTTCCTTTATATGAAAAAGCGTGACTTGGGCATTCAAGTGCTTACTTACGGCTTCGTTTACTGTCTGCTTCGCTTTTCTCTTGAATTTTTGCGCGGCGATAAAGAACGCGGCGCTCTGCTCGGTATATCGACAAGCCAGTTTATCAGTCTTGTTTTCGCGGCGGTGCTTGTTGTAATACTCCTTTTAAGAATCAAAAAATCTAAAAATAAGGCAGCCGAATAAATTTGAAAATAGTAAAAGGAAGGGAAAGGATCCCTTCCTTTTGTGTTATTTTTTAAACCAAATCGCCTGATACGGCTTTAAGGCTTCATAAACCTCTTTATAGTTGTTCAGTATAACCTTGCAGTCGTTGGGAATGCATTCGGGCATTTCACTTTCGGTATCTGCATATCTGCAAACGACGTAAACCGTTTCGCCGTTAAGCGTGCGAGTGTAAACGCTTGTATCGTTTTCGTTAAGCAAAAGATTGAATTCGCCGTCCTTAAGACAGTCGTCGCTTGCGCGAAGCTTTAACATTTTGCGGTAGAAATTCAGCACCGAATTTTCGTCGTTATCCTGCTCCTCAACCGTAAAGCCCTTATCAACCTGCGTTTTTATCCAAGGAGTGCCGCTTGTAAATCCGCCATTTTCTCCGACCGTCCAGGGAATGGGGGTTCTTCCGCAATCGCGTGAGCCGTATTGCATCTTCGCCAAAAGCTCGCTTTCGGTGAATTTTCCGCTTTCCTTAAGCTCCTTATATGCATTAAGCGTTTCAATATCGCGGTATTCGTCCATCGAATTAAAGGTCGGGTCGTGAAGTCCCAATTCCTGACCTTGATATATAAATCCGACACCGCGCATACCGTAAAGCATTGCGGCAAGCATCGTTGTGCTTTCATAAGGGAATTTAAGGTCGCCGAAGCGCGAAAGTGCGCGCGGCTGGTCGTGGTTTTCCATAACGAGAACGGGATAGCTGTCGTCCTTAAGACCGATTTCCCATTTCGCAAGAATATCGACAAACGCCTTTTTGTCCAGTGGCTCGGGGTCGAACTTGTCGCCGTTTACTCTGCCGAGCAAAAGATGCTCGAACTGGAAGGTCATTGTTAATTCGCCACGCTTTTCGCCTGTAAGCTCAAGCGCCTGCGCAGGAGTAAGCCCCCAAGTTTCGCCAACTGTAAGTGCCTTGTGCGGTTCAAGCGCGCGGAAATGAAGCTCGTGCAGAAATTCGTGCAATCTCGGTCCGTTTCCGCCTGCATAGGGACGTGTGAAATCCTTTGAAATATTGTTTATAACGTCGCAACGGAAGCCGTCGACACCCATATCGAGCCAATAATTTATCATATCGGCAATCTCTTGGCGCACCTTGGGGTTTTCCCAGTTAAGGTCGGGTTGCTTTTTCGAGAAAAGGTGGAGATAATACTGTCCCGTCGCCTCGTCAAATTCCCAAGCGCTTCCGCCGAAAGCGGCAACCCATTCGTTGGGCTCGTGACCGTCAACGGGATCGCGCCAGATATAATAATCGCGGTAAGGGTTATCGCGGCTCTTGCGGCTTTCAACAAACCATTCGTGCTCATCGGAGGTATGGTTAACGACAAGGTCCATCAAAAGCTTGATTCCGCGCGAGTGCATACCGTTAAGCATTTCCTTGAAATCGTCAAGCGTGCCGTATTCGGGCGCGATGCCGCGGTAATCCGAAATATCATATCCGTTATCGTCGCCGGGTGAGGGGTAGCAGGGCGAAAGCCACACCGCGTTAACGCCCAAATCCTTTATATAGTCAAGCTTATTGATAATACCGCGTATATCGCCGATGCCGTCGCCGTTTGTGTCCATAAAGCTTTTGGGATATATTTGGTAAACTATCGCTTCCTTATGCCAACGTTCCATAAAAATTATCCTCCGAAATAATAGAGTATGCCTTATTTTAGCAGATTCAATCAAACTTTTCCACCCTTTTTCGGAAATATTTTTCTGTCTGACTGCATATTGTTTTCGGAGGTGATTAATAATGCTAACGTTTTTGTTGAATATGGTTTCGAAATGCTTTTGCCTTTTACTTCGTACCAGTGACACCCATTCCTTTCCGCCGCCACTTTCAAAGGAGGAGGAGTATTCGCTTTTTGTCCGTGCGCACAGCGGAGATGCCGCGGCGCGAAACAAATTGATCGAGCACAATCTTCGGCTCGTGGCGCATATCGTGAAAAAATATTATATGACCTATCCCGATCAGGACGACCTTATCTCGGTCGGCACGATAGGGCTTATAAAGGCGATCGACAGCTTCAACGTCAAAAACGGCGCGCGCTTTGCGACCTATGCGGGAAAATGCCTGCAAAACGAGATACTTATGTACTTCCGCGCACAGAAAAAGCACTCTACCGTTACCTCGATAAACGACCCCGTTGACGTCGATAAGGACGGCAATCCTCTGACCTATCTGGAAATTATCGCCGCGCCCGACGATATCGTCGATTCAATCGACCGAAAAATCAAGCTCGAAAAGATAGCAAAGGCGATAAAAACAGTGCTTACCGACCGCGAAAGGAAGATAATGATGCTTCGCTACGGGCTTAACAAAAGCGGCAAGCATTATGCCCAACGCGACGTTGCCGAGCTGTTGAATATCTCGCGCTCCTACGTTTCACGCATCGAAAAAAGCGCCATTGAAAAGATAAAGGATTACGCAAAAAGACAATAGAGAAGAAAGACTGTCATTACAATCGTTTTGACAGTCTTTTCTTTCAAAATAATGTGTGCTTTCTATTGATTTATTGTCGTTTTTGGGGTATAATACAATGAATAACGATTTTTATTTCGTCGTCTTTTCGTAAAGCTCATCAAGAGTTCCGAAGGAATATCCCCGTGCGGTCAATTCGGATATCACGTCATCGAGTATATCGGCGTTTGTTTTGCTTGTGGGGTGCAAAAGAATAACCGCTCCGTTGTGGACGGATGAAAGTATTTTGTCCTTTGCCTTTTCGGGCGACGGCTGGTTTGCGTTGTCCCAATCGGCATAAGCAAACGACCAAAAAACCGGCGTTACCTTAAGCTCCTTGCAAAATTCAAGCGTTCTTTTGGAAAACGAGCCCTCGGGCGGACGGAAATAGTCTGCCATTTCGTGTCCTGTCCTTTCACGGTAAAGGTTTTTGACACCGTCAAGCTCGTTCTTGAAATCGGTAACGTTGGTAACCTTCGCCATATCGCCGTGCGTCGTGGTGTGGTTGCAAACCGTGTGTCCGTCCTCTGCCATTCGCTTTACAAGGCTTTCGCTGTTTTTAATAATGCCGGGCAAAATGAAAAAAGCCGCCTTTATTTCGTGGGACTTCAATACGTCAAGAATTTTTTCGACGTTTTCGTTGCCGTAGCCCGCATCGAAGGTAAGGTAAACCGTCTTATCGTCCTCGGGACCGATATAAAGCGCATCGCTGTCCTTCAAAATGCTTGATAACGGTATATCGGGACGAAGGTTTTCGCCCTTGGATTTAAAAAACCAGTTTATTTTCTCGGTATCGTTTGTTGCCGATGAGCTTGACGAGGTTATAGAAAACACAAGAATTATCACAGCAAGTAATTTTAAAATTTTCAAATACAACACTCCTTTTGTTATATTTTTTCACGCTGATTATTATATATTCTGACAAAAATTGTTTTTAAGAGGTTAATTATGGTAGTATGTGTTCCTTGCGCGACTCTTTATTCCGATCCCGATCTTATGTCCGAACAGGTCGATGAAATGCTGTACGGCGACGAGGCAGAGGTTCTTGAAACCTCGGGCAGCTTCTGCAAGGTAAAGACCGAATACGATTACGTTGGCTGGATCGTAAAGAGCAACCTTTTCGAAAAGCTTCACGAACCGACCCACCGCATAAGCGTTCCCTTTGCCGATCTTCTTTTCGAGGGCAAAAATTATTATCGCCCCGCGATGGTGCTTCCTCGCGGCTCAAAGGTCGATATCGGCTTTTCCAACGCCGAGGATCGCTACGGCTTCTGTGTGCTTCCCAGCAAGAAGATATATTATATTCATAAAAATCACGTTACACCGCTTGCTTTTGAAAAGAAGAGCGAGGAGGAATTGCGCGAGTCTATCGTAAATACCGCCTTTGAATATTTAGGTGTTCAGTACCGTTGGGGCGGAAGATCCCATTCGGGTATCGACTGCTCGGGTCTGGTATTCAATGCTTACCGTTTTAACGGCATTCATATTTGGCGCGACGCCAATTTCGAGATGAACGATAATCTTCGCGAAATTTCGATCGACGATGCAAAAAGAGGCGACCTCCTTTTCTTCAAGGGTCACGTTGCAATGTACCTTGGCGATAATCAGATCATCCACGCGACCGCTTCCCCCGGTAAGGTTATCGTTCAGACCCTTGACAGAGAAAAAGGACTTATTGAAAGATTTATTTGCGCGGGAACTGCATTCTGATGAACAATTTATTTATTCCTCAAACCGAAATAGAACGTCAGTATGAGATCGCACGCTCGCTTACCGACGAAACCAAGGGAAAAAAGGCGTGCGTTATAACCTTTGGCTGTCAGCAAAACGAAAACGACAGCGAGCGCATCGCAGGTGCGCTGGAGCTGTGCGGTTACGAAATGACCGACAATCCCGATGATGCGCAGATGATAATCATCAACACCTGCGCTATCCGTGAGCATGCCGAAATCCGTGCGCTTTCCGAGGCAGGACAGTTCAAGGGCAGA
This sequence comes from Eubacteriales bacterium, assembly GCA_045657425.1. Lineage (GTDB taxonomy): Bacteria > Bacillota > Clostridia > Oscillospirales > CAG-382 > Coliplasma. The sequence goes on along the minus strand of JAZOTA010000081.1, from coordinate 1,677 downwards.
AAAGAGCGCGACAGAAGTATAAAAATCGGTCTTTGCGGCTGTATGGCACAGCAATCACACCGCCGCGAGCAGATTTATAAAAGCTATCCTTACGTTGATTTTGTTTTCGGTACCGATATGCATCACCGAGTACCCGAAATAATCAAAAACGCGCTTACCGCGAAAAAGCGTTTTTCGTTCATTACCGAATCGAAGCACGATGAATTCGGTATAATAAGCGAGGGTATGCCCGTGCGCCGCGAAAATTCTTATAAGGCGTGGGTTCCCGTAATGTACGGATGCAACAATTTCTGTACCTATTGCGTCGTGCCCTATGCAAGAGGCCGCGAGCGCTCACGCAGAAGGGAAGACGTCGTTGCCGAGGTAAGGTCGCTTGTCGAGCAGGGATATAAGGATATAACCCTTTTGGGACAAAACGTTAATTCCTATAACGGCGGATGCGATTTTGCCGAGCTTTTGGAGGAATGCGCGTCGTTTGACGGTGAATACCGTATGCGCTTTATGACGAGCCACCCGAAGGATGCTTCGGACAAGCTTATCGAGGTCATCGCCAACAACAAAAACGTTGCAAAGCATTTTCACCTTCCCGTTCAATCGGGCTCGAGCCGTGTGCTTAAGCTGATGAACCGAAAATACACACGCGAGCAATATTTGGAAAAGGCACTTAAAATCAAAGAAAAGAACCCCGAAATTTCGCTTACGACCGATATTATCTGCGGCTTCCCGACCGAAACCGATGAGGATTTTGCCGAAACGATGTCGCTTGTAAAGAAAGTTGGGTTCGATATGATTTACACCTTCATCTATTCTCCCCGTCCCGGTACGGTTGCGGCGAATATGGAGGGACAGATACCCAAGGACGTTTCCAACGCTCGCTTTAAAGCGCTTTCGGATATGGAAAACGATATTGCACAGGCGCTTAACGATAAATTTATCGGAAAAACGCTCCGTGTGCTTTCCGACGGGCTGAACAAAAACGGAATCCCTTGCGGAAGAAGCACTCAAAACAAGATCGTTACTTACGATAAATTCATCCCCGAGGGACAGTTTATCGACGTAGTAATCGAAACCGCAGGCGCTTATGCCCTGAACGGAAAAATTAAGTAATTAAATTTGAAAGGAAATAAAAAACCATGAATGAAGCAATGATCAAAGCAATCGAATCCCTCAAAGCAGCACTCGCAGAAAGCGAAGAGCTCAAAAAGTACAACGAAGCAAAGGCTGCTTACGATGCAGACGAAGAGCTCAATAAGCTCATCAACGAATACAACGTTCAGGCAACCCTTCTTGAAACCGAAGGCAGAAAGCCCGAATCCGAACGTGATACTCAGCTTATCGAATCCATCTCCGCACGTCTTCGTGAATGCTACGACAACATCAGCGAAAGCGCTACTCTCGCACAAATGCGCGAAGCTGAAGCAGGCGTTTCCGAAATCGTTTCGGCAATCAACGACGCAGTTCGCTTCACCATCGAGCCCGAACAGGCAAACTGTACTCACGACTGCTCTACCTGCGGCGGCTGTCATTAATTGCATAGCGGTCGATTTCGCACGAAAGCATCGCTTGCAGTAGATTTCTACAGCGGCGCTTGCTTTCGCGCAAACTCGCCTCGCTCTGCAATCAATGAACTGTGGCGACTAAAGGTCGCTTCGCTCTCGCTTGAAAACCCTGTTTTCA
>JAZOTA010000080.1:0-52303 GCA_045657425.1 Eubacteriales bacterium | reverse complement strand
TTGGAGATTGCAAACTCCTTGCTTGAGGAGCATATCGGCGATACCGAGGTGCAGGTGCATGATAACTCAAAACTTATCGAACAGAAGCAAAGAGAGCTTGAGAGAGCCAATACCAAGCGGAGAAATCTTGTTGATCTGCTCAGCAATTGCGACATCACTCGTGAGGACTATCAAGAAGCACGTGCCGATGTAGACAGGCAGATTGATAAGCTCAAAGCTGAAATTGAAGAACTGACACCGGTGGTTGAGCCAACCGAGGAGGAAGAAATCGACTACGAAAGCAAAATCACTGTTCTTCGCTATGCCTTGGAGCAATACACAAATTTTGATACCGACGGCGATATCCCCGAAAGCGTTATCGAAGCCTTTGTTGAGAAAATCGAGGTTTCAAAGGACTGCTTCAGGTGGCATCTTCGTGGTGACTTCGGCGGCGACAGTCCCATTCCTATGAATGTAGACGGTAACCGCAAAAAAGGGGCGACTATTTCGCCCCAATACATAATTCCCCCTGCAAACTTTGGCGACTCAGGCTGCTATCAAGGCAAGCAAGTAATTGCTGACTTTATAATGCAAATCGAATCCCCACCGAGCAATCGGCGGGGATTTTTGTATCTATTGCAAATATCTTTTTGTAATGATATAATATATATAAATTCAATAGCAAAAGGAAAAGCCCAAATGAAATATGTAAAATCCCAAAAATATGATAGTGATTTAATTAAACAAAAAATTATGGGGCCTAACCCGTTAAAATTAGAAGAAGAACTGTTGATTGCCAATAGGATTAAAACAGGTTCCATTGTTATGGATTTAGGTAGCGGACAAGGAATTACATCTGTGTTTTTAGCAAAAGAATATGGCTTTAAGGTATATGCAACCGACCTTTGGAGTGCCCCTGAGGAAAATCAAAAATTCTTTACTGAAATGGGACTGACCGAGGAAGAAATTATCGCTGTAAACGCAGACGCTACTGATTTGAAATACGAAAAAGAATTTTTCGATGCCGTCGTTAGCACAGATTCCTATAATTATTTCGGAAGAGACGTAGGTTTTCTTGATGAGAAGCTTTTACCTTTTGTTAAGAAAGGTGGTTATATTTATATCGTTGTTCCGGGAATGAAAAAAGACTGCCATAATAACATTCCAGAAGAACTATTATTATCTTGGACTCCCGAACAATTAGATTATATCCACGATATAGAATATTGGGAAAACATTGTTTCAAAATCCAAAAACAGTGAAATCGTTTCCATTTACGAAATGGTAAGCAATGAAGAATGTTGGAACGATTGGATACAGTGCGATAATGAATATGCTATAAATGACAAAAAGGCGATTGAAGCAGGAGCATGTAAATATTTGAATTTTATTGCTATTGTTTTAAAGAAAAAATAGGAAACAGCGTGTGATGAAAATATTGGCAACAGAATATCAATATACTACACTTCGGGAAAAGCCTGAACTGATGCTTCGGGCAGCCGAGTGGTTCAGTAGTAAATGGTCGGCACCACGTGAAGCGTATCTTGAATGTATGACCGCATACTTGCAAAACGAAACCGAATACGGCTGGTATCTTTGCTTGCTCGAAGGTCAGATTGTTGGAGGTCTTGGTGTTATTGAAAACGATTTTCACAATCGTCCAGACCTTTCACCCAATGTTTGCGCAGTTTATACAGAAGAAAAACACCGCAGAAAAGGAATCGCGGGACATTTACTTGATATGTCGGTCAAAGATTTGAAATTGGCAGGCATTACCCCCGTATATTTGGTTACTGACCATACAGGTTTTTATGAAAGATACGGTTGGGAATTTTTCTGTATGGTCCAATGCGACGGCGAGACGGGTATGTCAAGAATGTACATCCACAAATGACAAAAAATCGAATGCTTTTGCAAAAAGGCAAACAGCCCTATAACACAATCGCAAAACACAATTATCCGCCCGAGTTTCCTCGGGCGTTTTTATTTTTATATCTATTGCAGTTTCTATGCATATGTGTTATAATCGACAAAATAATTTAGAAAATAACTATGGCGGTATAATTCTTATGAAAAATCTTGGATATTATAATGGCGTTTGGGATGAAATTGAAAACATGTCCATCCCTATGGGTGATAGAGTTTGCTTCTTCGGTGATGGCATATACGAAGCAACTTATAGCCGAAATTATACTATATTTTCCTTGGATGAACATATAGATAGATTCTATAACAGTGCAAAACTCCTTGAAATAGAACTTCCCTATTCAAAACAAGAAATGAAAGAACTTTTATACAGCATGGTTAAAAAAATGGACACCGGCGAAAACTTCGTTTATTTTCAAGCGACGCGCGGAAGCAGCTCTATTAGAAACCATGTGTTCCCAACGGAAGCAAAAGCAAATATTTGGATTAACCTTTACCACAAAGAAATTCTTGATCTTACCAAACGCATCCAGCTGATTACTATGGAAGATACCCGCTTTTTTCACTGCAATATAAAAACCTTAAATTTGATTCCTGCAGTCATTGCATCTCAACGTGCTAAAGAAGCGGGATGCTTTGAGGCGGTTTTTCATAGGAACGGAAGAGTCACCGAGTGTGCTCACAGCAATGTACATATCATAAAAAACGGTACGCTATTCACAGCACCTACGGATAATTTGATTTTGCCCGGCATCGCAAGAAAGCATATTATAGAAGCTTGCAAAGAAATGAACATCGTTGTTAAGGAAGAACCGTTTAATTTGGATCAATTATTTGATGCGGATGAGGTTTTGGTCTCTTCAGCAGGTGCGTTGTGTCTTGTAGCAGACCAAATAGACGGTAAAGCAGTTGGTGGCAAGGCATCAGAGCTTGTCTCTAAATTGCAAAAGATGTTGCTTCAAAATTTCATTGACCAAACAAAGGGGTAAGTTATTCCCTTTGTTTGCGTACTGCATCAAATAATCTTTATAATTACAAAATACCACTCTGCCTAAATTTCGGCAGAGTGATTTTTTGTGTGAAATACTTTATTTTTTTAGCGCAGTGTGATACAATAAATTCGGCAAAAGGATAATTAATGATTTGCGAGGCAATTTGTATGAACGAAGAATGCTTGATTTGTAAAGCACCACTAACATATCTTGACACCGATGAAGCGATGAAATGTGAACTTTGCCATAAAAAGCAAAATAGTAAAACAAGGTGCATAAACGGACATTTCGTATGTGATGAATGTCACACAAGCGGAATGGACGGAATTATCGCGATATGTTTAAACAGCAATTCCGCAAACCCCATTGAAATTATTGAAAAAATGATGTGTATGCCCTCTTGCCATATGCACGGACCCGAACATCACACTATGGTCGGCTCTGCACTTTTAACCGCATATAAAAACGCAGGAGGAAATATAGATTTAAAATCTGCGCTTTATGAAATGCAAAAAAGAGGAAAGCAAGTTCCGGGCGGCGCTTGTGGTTTTTGGGGCGCTTGCGGTGCAGGTGTAAGTACAGGTATGTATATTTCCATCGCATTAAAATCAACACCTCTTTCAAAAGAGGCTTGGGGTCTTTCCAATCAAATGACAGCACGAGCATTGAAAGCAATAGGAGAAAACGGCGGACCTCGTTGTTGCAAAAGGGATTCTTATCTCGCCATCATTGAAGCGATCCAATTCACAAGCGAGAAGTTAGGTGTTAATATGGAAGCAAATCGGGTAACCTGCTCTCGTTCTCATTTAAATAATCAGTGCATAACGGAAGAATGTCCGTTTTATAAAAAGGAAAAGAAAAAGGTTGCGTTTATCTGCGTTCACAACTCTTGCCGCAGTCAGATTGCGGAAGCACTTGGAAAACTTTTGGCGTCGGATGTGTTTGAATCGTATTCTGCAGGGACAGAAACAAAACCCCAAATCAACCAAGATGCAGTTCGGATTATGAAAGAACTGTATGGGATTGATATGGAACAAACGCAATATTCAAAATTAATTACCGATATTCCAACTCCCGACGTGGCAATTTCGATGGGTTGTAATGTAGGATGCCCTTTTATTGGCAGAACATTTGATGATAATTGGGAGCTAACTGACCCCACCGGAAAAACCGATGAGGAATTTAAGGAAATCATCAAAAGGATTGAAGAAAATAATTTAAAGCTTAAAGACGAATACGGCAATTAGTTTAAATAATTTCCCCACCGAGCGATTGGTGGGGATTATCTTTTCTATTGTAAATTTTTATTTTTAATGCTATAATATAAAAGAATTAATAATTGCTTATTTTTCTATTGAATAATTTCGTCTCTCAAACGGAGTAGCTTTTATGATTTTAAAAGAATTTCGAATAACGCACAGTACGTTAATTGAACATTATCAGTATATCGAGGCGCATCTTGAAGGTATTTATGCCGCAATTTCCGACAAGACATTTTCAGAAGGCATTAAAGACGTCGAAAAAGACAGTCTGAGCGGCGTTGTCCGTGAAATCCTAAAGCTTGAAGAAGAAAAAGGAATAAAGATTTTTTCTGCAGACGATTACAAGCAGCTTCGACAAATAATCGACAGACGTAATTTTTGGTGTCATTCTTGTTATTTCGAGCTCTCGTTTGACCGAAAAACAGGCGGTCTTTCAAAAGTAAGGGACGAAAAGAAGCTTTTGACCGATCTGCAAGATGCCGAGCATTGGCGAGAAAAACTTTATAATATAAAAATCGAATTGCTCGAGAATAAAATAATATAATTCAAATCAAAAAGGTGAAAATGAAAAAATTATTTGTTTTATTTATATTTTTTTCAATCGTACTTTCAAGTTGCCATTCGACCGAAAACGAAAACACTACCGTAACCACAATCAATCTTTCCGACGATAAAATAACGGTTAACGAAAATGACATCACAAACCAAACTTCAAGTGCGGTATATTCGGCAAACGATATTGTTTTCTATCGCGAGGGTAATGATTTTACTTACGGCGAAGGTACAAAGGCAGATGAGCATTCGCAGAGCGAAGCAGATGCACATACTGTTGTCCATATTACAAAGCCGGGTAAGTATATTTTAAGCGGCAAGCTTTCACAGGGACAGATTGCGGTCGACCTCGGAGAAGATGCAAAAGACGACGAAAATGCAGTTGTAACGCTTGTTTTCAACGGCGTTGACATTACTTGCACAGTCGCACCTGCAGTTATATTTTACAACGTATATGAATGCAGCGACGATAAAGAAAGCAAAGCTTCAAAGGACGTCGACACCTCAAATGCAGGCGCTAACGTAATTATCGCCGAGGGCACCACAAATAACGTAAACGGTTCTTACGTTGCAAAGATTTATGATCCTTACAGCGTTGAATTGAACGAAAGTAAAACCGAAGTTGAGGATGCCGACAAGCTTCATAAATACGACGGCGCGTTTTATTCGAAAATGTCGATGAATATATCCGGCGGCAAGAGTAACACTGGCGTATTAAACATTAATGCAGAAAACGAGGGCGTCGGCAGCGAACTGCACCTTACAATTAACGGCGGCATAATTAACATTACTTCCGGCAATGACGGCATCAATACTAACGAAGACAACGTTTCGGTTACCACAGTAAATGGCGGTGAGATTAATATTCTTTGTGACGGAAGCACAGGCGAAGGTGACGGAATAGATTCTAACGGTTGGCTTGTTATCAACGGCGGCACTGTAATCGCTCAAGCCTGCGCTACAAGCGGTGACGCGGGAATTGATTCCGATAAAGGCATTTATATAAACGGAGGAATGGTTGTTGCAACCGGCAATATGCTTGACAGAATTGCAGGAGGTGAACAGACCTATGCAGTGTTCAACTTTAAAGCCCGTCAAAACGGCGATAGCTTATATTCACTGAAAAACACAAGCGGAACTTCAGTATTCGAATATACGCTAAAGAATGCGTTTAGCTATCTTATTATTTCGGGTGACAAGCTTGTTGAAGGCGACTATACCTTCTGGCAAGGCGAAACACAATTAAGCGGTAGTAAGGATGCTATACAAAACGGCATGCCACACGGTAACAGACCGGAATTACCAAACGGCGAGCCTCCCGAAAAACCTGACGGCGAAAGACCCGAACCGCCAGACGGTGAAATGCCCGAAATTCCTGATAATGTTGCACCGCCCGATGAGTTTGGAGGCAATGCAATGCCAAACGGCACGGCGTCAACAACCTTTACTATTTCCAAAGGCGGTAATCAATTTACCAACGTCTCCCCTATTGCCGAGTGATAAATATATAAAAGCAATCACCCTGCCGATTGGCAGGGTGATTTGTATATTCATTAAATTTTAAACGCCTTTTCAACTGGTAGTGCGAAAATAATTCCGTTAGCAGAAGAAACCATGCCAAACTCTCGGTTTACATCCTCCATAATCTGCTTGCTCGCTTTGGAAGGCGCAAGAATACAAAGCATTTCGCGTTCTCCATCGGCCTTGGCATCCATAAACTCGGCAAACTGCTCGATATCCGCAAGACGGCCTTTGATGACAGTACCGCCTGTTGCTCCGGCTTTTCTTGCAACGTGCATAACGTCTTCGCTGTAACCTTCGTTAACAGATATAACAATCAAATTATTTTTGTTTTCATTTTGCATGTTCGCAGCTTCCTTTTCTGTATTTTGGGTGCTGTTAAAATTCAATATCTCGGTCAATACTCTGCTCGCGGCAGTAATGTCGAGAACTATCATTATTCCGCCGAATTTCGAATGGCTTTGGAATATCTCACCGAATTTACTCATCATATCCTTGATATCGTTATTCGAACCAAGGCTGATAATTATATCCTTAATATTTGAACCGAGACCGAAAATATCCATCATCTCGGTTGGAGCAGTGCCAAACCCAACTATTTGAAAATTGAGTTTAACGTTAATGTTTTTAAGCTCCTTAATAAGCTTTTTACCCTTACCCTGTTCAACAATCGACAAGAGGACCATAATTTTTTTAGCCATTAATTTCGCCCTCCATATCAAAGAATACTATATCGTCGTTAATCATGCTGATTTCGGTGTGAAGCTTTTTAACCTTAATAGCATGCTTTCTTCTTTCATACAAACCCAAGAGCTGTATTGTTATAAGCGGAGCCATCGCAATTAAAGCAACAATACCGAATGCATCCGTCATAACGTTACCGCCTATTGCTTCACAAGCGCCCATTGCAAACGGAAGCATAAATGTTGAAGTCATAGGACCGCTCGCAACACCACCCGAGTCGAATGCTATACCTGTGTAAATATTCGGTACGAAGAAGCTGATAATTATCGAAACTGCGTAACCGAATATCAAAAACGGCATTATCGAAATACCCGTAAGCACACGTAGCATTGCGATACCGACCGAAACCGAAACACCGATTGACAAAGCAAGTGCAACAGATTTTTGCGATATTGCACCGTTGGTAATTTCGTTGACCTGTCTTTTAAGCGAGTGCACCGCAGGTTCGGCAGCAACAACGAAATAGCCCATAAGCATACCGATGGGAATAAGCAAATACTTAAACGAACCACCTGCTATTTCTGCACCGATAAGTCGTCCTGCCGGCATAAAGCCGACGTTTGCGCCCGTTAGGAACAATACAAGTCCGATATAGGTATAAACAAAACCAAACGACATCTTAAATATTGCGTGCAAATGGTATCTTCTTGTTATAAGCTGATATATCAAAAACAGCAAAACTATCGGCACGAATGCGAGTGCAACCTCAACTGCATAATCAGGCAATGCGTGAGCAAACTGTTTAAACGCATCAGTCGTAGTTTTTACATCAACCGCCTCATATACCGAGGTTGATGCTTGCGGTTTATAAAAAATACTAAGCAAAAGAACCGATAAAATAGGACCGACACTGCAAAGAGCAACAAGACCGAAGCTGTGTTCACCGGTGTTTTTGCCCTTTTTACTTGCCGCAAGACCTGCACCGAGTGCCATAATGAAAGGTACAGTAATCGGGCCCGTGGTTACACCGCCCGAGTCAAATGCCGTGGGTATAAATTCAATCGGCGCAAAGAAAGCGAGAGCGATTATAAGCGCATAGAATATTACAAGAAGTCTGCGCAGAGGAACTTCTTTTTTGCTTCGGATAAGTGTAATACTCAAAAAAATACCCACACCTGCGCCAACGCAGTTAATTAACAGCGAGTTGGGGATAGTAGGAACCTGTTCGGCAAGAACCTGCAAATCGGGTTCCGAAACCGTAATAAGAAAACCGAGTACGAAACAAATAGCAAGGGGTAAAAGTATTCTTTTTTTCTTGTTAAGCGATTTACCGATGCCGTCACCGAGCGGCTCCATTGAAATGCCCGAGCCGACGGTAAAAAAGCTCATTCCGAGAATCAGTAAAATAGTACCGAACAAAAACAGAACAAGTACGCCTGCATCGAGTGTTACACAGGTGACCGAAAGTATTAAAACAATCAGCGCAATCGGCAAAACCGACGTTAAAGATTCTTTGATTGATGCGAAAATATGCGCCATTAATTTCCCCCGTTATATTAAATAAACACAGCGCTTGCCATATTTATTTTAAGTGTTTACCGAATAAAGTTCTTCATATATAGTATCATATCATAGAATCAGCTTCGTTTCAATTAAAGAAAATACAAAATTCAAGTGATTTTTTTCATTTTTTTGTCTTTGACAACAAAATCTCCGAAAACGGTTAAGATTCGGTAAAGAAAGTTGCTTCAAGCTCTTTATTTTTTTTAAAAATAATGGTATACTATGAATTGTTACAAGTAAAAACCGTGAATCGGTGCTTTTAAATTTATAAATCAAGAAGCGTTAAGTATGAACAGTAAAAAAAGATGTGCTTGGTGCAACGTTAAAAATCCCATATATGTCAAATACCATGATGAAGAATGGTGCAAGACCAATTTTGACGAGCGGTATCTTTATGAAATGTTGATTTTGGAATCGTTTCAAGCAGGTTTATCGTGGGAATGTGTTTTAAATAAACGCAAAAGCTTCAGAGCTGCATATGATAATTTCGATTTGGATAAGGTTTGCCAATACGATGATTCAAAAATCAGCGAGCTTTTGAATAACAAATCGATAATTCGCAATAAATTAAAAATCAAGGCGAGTATCAATAACAGCAAAATCTTTAAGGACATAGTTAACGAATACGGTTCGTTTTATAACTACCTGATAACGTTTTCGGGTGTTAAAATACTTTACGAAACCGATAAAACAACAAACGAACTGTCCGATTTGATTTCTGCAGATTTAAAAAAGCGCGGGATGAAATTTGTCGGATCAACCATAATTTATTCTTATCTTCAAGCAATCGGCTTGATATATTCACACGAAAAAGGATGTTATTTACATAAAAAGGTGAAATTAATGATTGATATCAATTCATGGTTAAAAGATTTTTCAAACGCACTAAATCAAACCTTTGGCGATAGGGCTTGGTTTGTCGGTTTACAAGGAAGTTTCAGCCGAAACGAGGCATCCGACGAAAGCGATATTGACGTTGTGGTTATCCTTGATGAATTAAACGCCGAGGATATCAGCACTTACAATGCAATGCTCGACAAGCTTCAATACCGAGAAAAAATTTGCGGATTCCTTTCCGGCAAAAGCGAAATTTTCAACTGGGAAGCTTCCGACCTTTTTCAGTTTTGCCACGACACAATACCCCTGAAAGGATCGCTTGACGAATTGCTTTTATTAATCGACAGCAACGCAATAGAAAGAGCAATAAAAATCGGCGTTTGCAACATCTATCACGGTTGTGTACACAATATGCTGCACGAAAAAAGCGCGGAAGTTTTAAAAGGACTTTATAAATCTGCGATTTTTGTCATTCAAGCGATATGCTTTAAAACACAAAACAAATATATTCGCTTGCTTAAAGATTTATTGACAAACGTTTCTCCCGATGAACGATTAATTATCGAAGGCTTTCTTGTTCTCAAAAACAATGGTGACGTTGATTTTGAGCGTTTGTCGGACAACTTATTCAATTGGTGCAAAAAACTTATAAATGCCTAAATATATTTTAAATTCCACTTGCTTTTGCAGGTGGAATTTCTTATATGACAGCCTTTTAACATATTGACTCTTTGGTTAAAATATGATAATATATTATGACTTTGTATAAATTCTTTGCTTATCAATATTTTTAAGTGCTTATCCCCCCCTTGGAGGAATTTTATGAATATCGGCGAAGTTTATGAAATTGAAAAACAAAAAAGAAAGGCTGTCGGCAAACGCGCGCGTTTAGTTGCCGGAATTTGCGTTTTTTCTCTTTCGTTAATGTTTGCGTTTATGTTGTTGTCGTCGTTTATTATTTCAATAATTTCAACAACAGCTTTTTATAAAAATACAACCGTTTCATATTTGATTGATATTGCATTTTACGCCGCATATATCATTATTCCTTTCGGAACGGCTTGGTTGCTTTTTAAACGCATTAATAAAAACACAGAAATTTTCCTTCCGAAAAGATCTTCCCCAAAATACGGCGGTCTTTACGTTTTAGGTTCAATCGGTGTAGGTTATACAATAAATCTTCTCATTAATTTATTAGCCCCTACCTTCGTTGAATTTTTCAGTGTCGAAAGCACTATGACGGCAGATAATCCGCTTGATATTGTACTTTGCATTATAATGACCGCTGTACTCCCTGCCATCCTTGAGGAATGGGCATTTCGCGGTGTGTTGCTGAAAAATATGCTTCCTTACGGCAGAGGCGGTGCAATTGTAATCTCGTCCGTCTTATTCGGGTTAGCGCATATTGACCCGCCGCGCATCATATTCGCCACCATTTTCGGTTTAATGCTCGGTGTTTGTTATGAATATACAGGCTCGATACTTGTTCCGATGTTAATTCACTTTATTAACAATTCTATTTCTGTTATCGGTACGCTTATTCCGCAAGACTCGGTATTCCTATTATTATTGGGCTTTTTGATGTTTGCCTTTATGGGATGCGGTATCGCGGCGATAATTGTTTATTCGATCAAAGGAATCAAAAAGAACAATATATCCTTGGTCAAGCAAACACATCACGGTTATAGCTTATCAATATTCGGATACGTAAGCAGAATGTTTCTGAACTTCGCTTTCATACCCTTATCGGCAATTTATGCCTTTATATTAATTTTATCCTATTTTCCGGGATTACTAAACGGTTTGTTATGATTAAAGATGACGTTTATTATATGAAAAAAGCGCTTTCTCGCGCAAGAGAAGCCGCAAAGCACGGCGAAGTGCCTATCGGTGCGGTAATCGTTGATGCAAACGGTAATATCGTAGCAACGGGAAGAAATATGCGAGAAAGCAAAAAAAACGCTTTGCACCACGCAGAGATAATTGCAATTGACCGAGCATGCAAAAAGCTTTCTGCCTGGCGTTTGACCGACTGTACGCTTTACGTGACAATGGAGCCCTGCCCTATGTGTGCAGGCGCAATTGTAAATTCACGAATAAAGCGCGTAGTATACGGGTGCTTTGATAAAAAGGCAGGTGCATACGGAAGTGTTTTTGACCTTCACGAATATCCGCTCAATCACAAATATGAAATACTCGGCGGCGTAATGGAAACAGAATGTGCCGCAATATTATCAGAATTTTTTGCAGAATTACGTAAAAGACCGAAAGGAAATAAAAATGAAAACTAAAGCAGTAATTTCAGTAACAGGTAAAGACAACGTTGGCATTATCGCAAAGGTAAGCAACGTATGTGCAGAATATGGCGCAAATATAATCGATATTTCTCAAACGGTTTTGAAGGATTATTTTGCAATGATAATGTTGGTGGAAATTAATTCACTCACCGTTCCTTTTACCGAATTTGTTGATAAGGTTGCGCTCCTTGGTAAAGAAATCGGTTTGGAAATCCACGCGATGCACGAAGATATTTTTGATTCCATGCACAAAATTTAACGGAGCGAATTATGATCGATACAAAGGATATACTTGAAACAATAAATATGATACGCGAAGAGAACCTTGATATCCGTACTGTTACCGTCGGAATATCCCTCTTTGATTGTGTCAGCGACGATAAAAATAGGTTTTTGAATAACGTATACGATAAGATAACAAAAACCGCAGAAAGATTGGTGCCGATTTGCAACGAATTGGAAAAGATGTACGGCATTCCGATAATTAACAAGCGTGTTTCTGTTACACCTCTTTCGCTTGTCGGCGGAAAGCTTGACAGCGACGGATACGTTGAAGCGGCAAGAATGCTCGACAGAGCAGCTGATACGCTCGGCATTAACTTCATAGGCGGCTTCGGCGCGCTTGTGCACAAAGGAAGCACACGTTGCGACAATGCGCTTATCGATGCAATCCCCGAGGCGTTGGCAACAACCAAAATGGTTTGCTCATCGGTAAACGTTGCGACCACAAAAGCAGGCATTAATATGGATGCTATTGCAAAAATGGGTAGCATAATCAAGAAAACCGCTTATCTTACCAAGGATAACAATTCTATCGGCTGTGCAAAATTAGTCGTGTTTGCTAACGTACCCGAGGATAACCCCTTTATGGCAGGCGCATTCCACGGTGTCGGCGAGCCCGATGCTATAATCAACGTCGGCGTTTCCGGTCCCGGTGTTGTCAGCTCGGCAATTAAAAGAGCCGGCGATTGCAGTCTTTCGGAGCTTGCCGAGGTTATCAAGAAGCAATCCTTCAAGATTACAAGAGTCGGTCAGTTGATCGCAAGAGAAGCTTCCAACCGCTTGAACATACCGTTCGGTATTGTTGACCTTTCGTTAGCACCTACTCCTGCAATCGGTGATTCGGTTGCAGATATTTTGGAAAGCATGGGACTTGAAACCTGCGGTGCTCACGGCACAACGGCGGCGCTTGCAATGCTTAACGACGCAGTTAAAAAAGGCGGCGTAATGGCGTCGTCGCACGTCGGCGGACTTTCGGGTGCATTTATTCCCGTTTCCGAGGATGCAGGCATGATTGCGGCAGTCGAGAAGGGCGTTCTTTCTATTGAAAAGCTCGAAGCGATGACTGCAGTATGCTCGGTCGGACTTGATATGATTGCAGTCCCCGGCGATACAAGTGAAGCTGTAATTTGCGGTATTATTGCCGATGAGATTTCGATAGGTGTTGCAAACACAAAGACTACCGCCGTAAGAATTATACCTGCTTACGGTAAAACTGTCGGTGATTCAGTTGATTTCGGCGGACTCTTGGGTACTGCACCGATAATGCGACTCAGATCCGAATCCCCCGAAATATTTATCAACCGCGGCGGAAGAATCCCCGCACCTATCCACAGTCTTAAGAACTAAAGTTAGGAGTAAACATTTAATGGGAAATAAATTTTATATCACAACCGCTATTGCCTATACATCAAAAAAACCTCATATTGGCAATACCTATGAAGCGGTTTTAACAGATGCTATCGCAAGATACAAAAGATTAAGAGGTTTTGACGTATATTTTCTTACCGGTACCGATGAACACGGACAGAAAATTCAACAAGAAGCCGAAGCGGCAGGAATTACTCCCCAAGAATACGTTGACAACGTTGCAGGACAAATCAAGTCCATTTGGGACCTCTTTAACATTAGCTACAATAAATTCATCCGTACTACCGATGAAGAACACGTAAAATGCGTTCAAAAGATTTTCACAAAGCTTTATGAGCAAGGTGACATTTACAAGGGATCTTATGAGGGAAATTATTGCACACCTTGTGAATCTTTCTGGACAGATACTCAGTTGGTTGACGGAAAATGCCCCGACTGCGGTCGTGAATGCAAAAAGGCAAGCGAAGAAGCATATTTCCTTAAAATGTCCAAATATGCAGACCGTCTTATCGAGTACTACAACAGCAACGAAGATTTCATCACTCCTGTTTCACGCAAGAACGAGATGATAAACAACTTTATCAAGCCCGGTCTTCAAGACCTTTGCGTTTCGAGAACAAGCTTTACTTGGGGTATTCCCGTTGAGTTTGATCCCAAGCACGTAACCTACGTTTGGCTTGATGCACTTTCCAACTATATCACCGCTATCGGTTATGATATCGATAATCCCTCCGAGCTTTACAACAAGCTTTGGCCTGCAGACGTTCAGGTAATCGGTAAGGATATTGTACGCTTCCACACCATTTATTGGCCTATCATCCTAATGGCTTTGGGACTTCCCCTCCCCAAGCAAGTACTTTGCCATCCTTGGCTGTTGTTCGGCGAAGACAAGATGAGCAAATCCAAGGGTAACGTCATCTATGGCGATGACCTTGTTGCAGAATTCGGTCTTGACCCTGTAAGACACTATTTGCTTGCCGAAATGGGTTACTTTAACGACGGTAGCATTACCTATGAAAACCTTATCAAGCGCACAAATTCCGACCTTGCGAATACATTGGGCAACCTCGTTTCGCGTACGGGCGCAATGATTAAGCAATATTTCGGCGGTATTATTCCTAAAAATGACGGCAATGACGATGAATTTGCAGTAACGCTTAAAAACGCTGTCAACGAAGGCATAAAGGACACCGTTTCCAAATTCGATAAGTTCTTTATTGCAGATGCAGACAACGCGCTTTTCAATACCATTAAAGCGTGCAATAAATATATTGACGAAACAACGCCTTGGGCTCTTGCAAAAGACCCTGAAAAGAAGCAAAAGCTTGCTAACGTGCTTTCCAACCTCGTTGAAAGCATCCGCATCTGCAACGTGCTTCTTGAACCGCTTGTTCCCGACACCGCAAAGAAGATAAACGAGATATTCAATGCGCCTGCGCTTGATTTCGATTCCGCTATCAAGTACGGCTATTACTGCGAAGGTGTTGAGCTTCAAGAAATTCCTATTCTTTTTGCAAGAATTGACGAAAAGAAATATTTTGCAGAGCTTGAAAAGAAGGCAAAAGAAGCTAAAAAAGCTGCAAAAGAAGCAAAGAAGACCGAAAAGAAGGAAGAAAAAGCACTCGAGGAAATCGGAATTGAAGATTTTGCTAAAATTGACCTCCGCATCGGCAAAATCAAAGAGTGCGCTAAAGCTGAAAACAGCGATAAATTGCTCGTTCTTCAGGTAGATATGGGCAATGAAACCCGTCAGGTAGTTTCGGGTATCGCAAAATACTACGAGCCCGATGCACTTATCGGCAAAAATGTTATCGTTGTTGCAAACCTCAAACCCGCAAAGCTTCGCGGCATCGACAGCTTCGGTATGATTCTCGCGGCTGACACCGAAGACGGCGTAAAGGTTATGTTTGCTGACGAAAACGCAAAACCCGGTAGCAAGGTAAGATAAATGATCGATATTCATGCACACTATGACGACGATGCTTTTGATTCCGACCGTGATGAGCTTTTAACTTCGCTTTTTAACGAAAAAGGCGTAAGCAAAATTATCAATGCTGGATGCAATATCGAAACTTCCCTATTTGCGATAAAGCTTGCGGAAAAATACGACAATATTTATGCAACGGTCGGTTTCCATCCGTCTGACGTTGATAAATTCGACAATGATTCGTTTGAAAAAATGAAGGAGCTTATCAAGCACGAAAAAGTAGTTGCAATCGGAGAAATCGGTCTTGATTACCATTGGGTCAGCGACAACAAGGATAAGCAAACGGCGGTTTTTCGCAAACAGCTTGAATTAGCCGTCGAAAAAGATATGCCCGTTGTTATTCACGAACGTGATGCCGTTGCAGACTGCTTGGAAATTGTACTTGATTACAATGTAAAAGGTGTTTTCCACGCCTTTTCAGGCAGTAAGGAAACTGCCAAGATACTTATCGACCGCGGTTGGTATATCTCCTTCCCCGGCACAGTAACCTTTAAAAACGCTAAGCACCCCGTCGAAAACGCACTATTTTTACCCGAAGACAGAATTTTGACCGAAACCGATTCGCCGTATTTAACCGCGCATCCGTTTCGAGGCAAGCGCAACGACTCAAGTTATATGAGATACACGCTTGAAAAAATAGCAGAAATCAGAGGAACCTCTTTTGAACACATCGAACGAATCACCGAAGAAAATGCAAAGCGGCTTTTTGGGCTCTAAAAAGCGTTCGCAAACCTTTGCATATATTGTCGGTAACGGAATTTATTTAAATCTTACAAACCGTTGCACAAACGACTGCACCTTTTGTTTGCGCAACAACGGCGATACCGCATACGGCAGTAACAGTCTTTGGCTTGAACGCGAACCCACTCCCGATGAGATTATCGAACAAGTCGATAAAATATTTTTCGAAAACTGCGAAAGCTTTGTATTTTGCGGTTACGGTGAGCCGACTTGCAGATTTGATGCTTTAATCGAAACTGCGCAAAAATTAAAAAAAGCATACCCCAATATCCCTATCCGTCTTAATACAAACGGTCAATCTGAGCTTATTAACGGCGAAGACAGCACAAAAATGCTTTTCGGACTTATCGACAGCATTTCGATAAGTATGAACGCTTCAAACGAATGCGATTACGACAAGCTTTGCCATTCGGTTTTTGGCAAAAAAGCATATAACGCAATGATTGAATTTGCATCACGTTGTGTTGGCAATATCGGTATGGTTCAGTTCTCGGTTGTCGAAACCACTTTAAGCGATGACGACATCAAAAAATGTCAGGAAACCGTTGATAAAATCGGTGCAAAATTGCGTATTCGCAAATTCATTAGCGAAAACGACAAAAACCCAGAAGGAAATTAATACCATTTTTTTTAAAATAACTATTGTAATTTTTCACCAAATGGTATAAACTATCGTACGGTGAATTAAATTAAATTTATGGAGGACTTTTAAAATGTCTGTAAAAGTTGCTATTAACGGCTTTGGCCGTATCGGCCGTCTTGCATTCCGCCAGATGGTTGACGCTGAAGGTTATGAAGTTGTTGCTATCAATGACCTCACCAGCCCCAAAATGCTCGCTCACCTTCTTAAGTATGACACTGCTCAAGGCGGTTTCTGCGGCAAGCTCGGTACCAACCCTGCTCACACCGTTTCCTGCACCGATGATTCCATCATCGTTGACGGCAAGGAAATCAAGATCTACGCTGAAAAGGATGCAGCTAACTGCCCTTGGAAGGCACTCGATGTAGACGTAGTTCTCGAATGCACCGGTTTCTACACCTCTAAGGAAAAGGCTTCTGCTCACATCGTAGCAGGCGCAAAGAAGGTTGTTATCTCTGCTCCCGCAGGCAACGATCTTCCCACCATCGTTTACAACGTAAACAATGAAACCCTTACTGCTGAAGATACCGTTATCTCTGCAGCTTCCTGCACCACCAACTGCCTCGCTCCTATGGCTAAGGCACTTAACGACTATGCAGCTATCCAGAGCGGTATTATGACCACCGTTCACGCATACACCGGCGACCAAATGATCCTCGACGGTCCTCAAAGAAAGGGTGACCTCAGAAGATCCAGAGCTGGCGCTATGAACATCGTTCCTAACAGCACCGGCGCTGCAAAAGCAATCGGTCTTGTTATCCCCGAACTCAACGGTAAGCTTATCGGTTCCGCTCAGCGTATTCCTACCTGCACCGGTTCCACCACCATCCTTATCGCTGTTGTTAAGGGCGCAGACATCACCAAGGACGGCATCAACGCTGCTATGAAGGCTGCTGCTACCGAATCCTTCGGTTACTCTGATGAAGAACTCGTATCCTCCGACGTTATCGGTATGACCTACGGTTCTCTCTTCGATGCTACTCAGACCATGGTATCCAAGATCGACGACGATACCTATCAGGTACAGGTAGTTTCGTGGTACGACAACGAAAACTCCTACGTTTCTCAGATGGTTCGTACTATCAAGTACTTCGCAGAACTCAACTAATTACTGCACCAGAAAACGGACGCCATCAAGGCGTCCGTTTTTTCTAACTTATAGTGTTCCTAAGGAGAATTATTTGACGGAGCAAGAAATCAAATTGATCGAAAACAGAATACTCACAGAAATGAGAACCGAATGGGATCCTTATATAGAATTAGAAACAAACAAGGATATCGCTTTATGCATCGAGCTTTTTGATTCACACGAGCCCGATATCGAAAAGATAAAAAAATGGTTCACAGAAGAGATTTCAAATAAAAATTCCTACAACATAGAATTATTGCTGCTATTGCTTTTTCACTTTGGAATCGAAAAAAAGTTTACCGATATACTTGCCCCGTTATTGATAGAAGATTGGCATACCTCCCATGAAGATATTGCATTTTACTTGGAACACTCAAAGGATCCGAGCGCCGCAAAGTATTTGTATACCGCTTCAACGATAGATTTTGATTATTTAGATTATCAGTCGGACTATCGTGAATTCAGCAGAAAATGCATGTACGCGCTTTATTCCATCGGCAGTGAAGAATCTATTGAATATCTTTATGCCCTTTCCAAACACGAAAACAATATTATTGCCAATTTGGCAGTAGAATTTATTAGAATGCACGAAACAGGAATATAATAAATGGAAAAGGAGCTATGTAGAAGCTCCTTTTTTGTTTAATCAAATTTATTCAATTCAAAACCATAGGTTTTTGCGGTATGTTTTTGCTGTTCATATGTAATGGAATTCAAAACAGGGATACCGCTCGACATAACCTTCAGTTTAATTTCTGCCGCCTTTTCGATCGCGTGTGCAAGACCAAATGCCGAAGCTATGCTATCACCCGAAGCGAAAACACCGTGAAAAGACCAAACGACTGCATTAAAATCCTTGATTTTTTCTGCGGTTGCCGATGCAAGCTCCAAGCTTCCCGGTACAAAAAACGGAACGACACCAACGCCCTCGGGAAAAACAAAGGCGCATTCGGTTTCGCTTTCCCATAAAGCTTCGGAAAGGCTTTTGTCGTTTTGGGGTAAGACGTAAGTAAGAGCGACAACGTTCGCAGGATGGCAATGATAAACCGCGCGTCCGCTATCACGCTTTTTAAGCTCGCCTAACGACATCAGATGACCGCACAGTTCGCTCGTGGGCTTTAAACCGCCCCAAACGACACGATAAGCCGAACCCTCATCGGATATTTGGCAAACACAAAACTTCGATTCTGGCGCATTGTGGATGTCGATAAAGTATGAACCGGTTGCAGTGGTGAAAACAAACTCGTTTGCCATTTCGGGAATGCATTTTGGAAGCTCAACCCACTCCCTATCGAACGAAAAATCTTCGTATACAGATTCGACTTCATTTGCCGAAAGTCGCAAAGAAATATTTCCTGCATTTCTTTCGTGCCAACCCAAATTGCAACCGTATTTTATAAAGCGAATCGCTTCATTAAAGAAGCCGCTATCAAAAACCTTCATAATTACTTAATCTCTTCAATCAATTTGCATACAACAGGCGCAAGAGCATTTGCAATTAACTTTTTGCCCGCGGTATCGGGATGTACGCCGTCGGGTGATAATTCAACATTAGGAACGCCATTAACGTTAGCTTCAACGAACATACCGTCGAGAGGAATGAAGGCATCGGCATACTGCATTGCGAGTTGACGGATAACGTCGATTTTTTCGTTAAGGTCTGCGCGCATATTGTCTTTACCCATATTGTAAAGCATAAACGGCTCAAGCATAACGATTTTTGCTTTTGTTTCGGATTTAATACGTTTTAAAATAG
The DNA here is from genome assembly GCA_045657425.1 of Eubacteriales bacterium. Lineage (GTDB taxonomy): Bacteria > Bacillota > Clostridia > Oscillospirales > CAG-382 > Coliplasma. The sequence goes on along the minus strand of JAZOTA010000080.1, from coordinate 32,787 downwards.
TTTCGTAATTAGAACGGAAATAATCGATCGTGGTTTCGAGATCAATCATATATTTATGCCATGTATCATTAACACCGATAAGAATCGTTACGATATCGGGTTGAAGGTCAATAAGATCATTTTCAACACGAGCAAGAAGATTTTCGGTACGGTTGCCGCTAATGCCGCGATTAAAAAATTCAATATCCATATCGGGAAAAGCATTTTTTATCGCATCTACAGTATAAACAACATATCCTTGACCCAAATCGTTGGGATCCTCATAAACACGTTGACAATCGGTTACGCTGTCACCTTGAAATAAAATTCGCATAATTAATCCTCCGCAAATTTAATAAAACAAAAGCCCGAACGCGATTGCGTTCGGGCTTTGGTCTGAGTGACTGGACTTGAACCAGCGGCCTCTACCACCCCAAGGTAGCGCGCTACCAAACTGCGCCACACCCAGATATGTCGTGTCCGACAACAAGCGAAATTATAGCACAAAGCATTCGCGTTGTCAAGTGTTTTTGAAAGAAAAAAGAATATTTTTCTTATTTTTTTATCTCGGTTGACATCGTTTGTAAAAAGAAGTATAATATTAAAAAATTTTCGGAGCGTTATATGAGCCTATTCAGTACAAACGATCAAAGAACCGACTTAAAAATTCGAATCAACCAAGGTAGATATAATCTGCTTTTTATCGTTATAATGTCGGTTATTAATATTTTCTTGATTACCTCGAACAGTCAAATGTTATTGCCCTATTCGTCCTCTATTTCTAATTATTCGGTTGCATTGGGCATTTCCGAATCGTTAAAAAGCGGTAGCGACAGCTTTAGAATACTCGGATTAATTGTTGCTTGTGCGATACTTATGGCATTAATGGTTTGCTATGTCCTTTCTAAAAGCAAGCCGTTATATCTTGTAATATCGCTTTCTATTGTTGTTGCCGATACCATTGTTTTGGCAGTTCTCGAGGGTGTTAACGGCACTATCACCTCGCCCTACGTTATTCTTGATTTGATTATCCACGCACTTGCGGTATTTTATATTTTTACAGGCATCAAGGCTGCAAAGAAGCTTCGCGCATTACCTGCAGAAGAAGAAAAACCGCAGGTTGAACCCGTTGCTCCTGTCGAAGAACCCTCCGAACAAAACGAGGGCAACGAAGAAGTTTTCACTGAAGAGAATGCCGATGAGGATGAAGACCTTACTCAGCCAATCGGTAAATACGTTGACGATGGCACACAACCGCTTGTGCAAGGTACTTTTGACGGTCTGAACGTTTTTGCGGTTATACGCGATGATAAAGCGGAATTGGTTATCAACGGTTTCGTTTGCGACGAACTTGACGTTTCTTGTGAATATGAATTTCAACTTCGCGCCTTTGTCAACGATATCGACTTTACGTTTGATTACAAAGAAACCGAAAACGGAAAGGTTATGTATCTTTACGCTGACGATGAATTACTTGACAGTTTAGGATTAGGTTGATAAAGCAAATGCCTTCGGAATAAACCGAAGGCATTTATTTTTTATACAACGTGACGTTTTTTGTAGCGGCTTATTAGCATTACGGAAATAGGTGCAATAATGCCGATAACTATCATTACAATAGAAATAACGATAGTTTCCCAAAGAAGCACGCTTGCAAATTGATTAACGATATACATTATCGGTCCGTCGCCAAGCACGGATATCAATCCGTTAAGCAACGCAATTGCCACGCAAAGGAAGATAACACCAACAAAGATGATCGTTGTTGCGCAAAATTTAACGCCTGAGGAAACAGAGCGCAACACCAAAAATATCAATGCGCCAATTACAAGGTCTGCCAAAACCATTACCCAGAACAGCCAGTCAGCAAAAACGATATTGATTACACCTGCAACATCATCACCTACAAGAACGTCAAGCTTTTGGTTGCCCATAACCTCGAAAACCTGACCGTAATCCTCTTCAAGAGTTGTTTGCAAGCTATCGAGCCGTTCATCGGTAAGCTCGTAGCCCAAATAGGACGAAAACGTTTCGCGATTATCACCCAAGCAATCAACAATGTTCTCCGGAGTAACGACGTCGCTTGCATTACCCGAGGTTAGCGCTTCAATGCTCACTCCGAAAATCTCGCCGAAATATTCACGGAACTGCTCATCCTCAACAATAGCACTGAATTCTTCCTTTGAAATAGGTACGGGCAGTTGTTCTTGATCAATATTATCATAAATGATATCTAAAAGGTTGTCAGATTCACAAACCAAGCCGTGACTCTCAAGCACCTCTTTATCTGCAACATCTTCAATCTTGACTTCATTAAGGTTAATATTACTTATCATATCCTTAATAGTGTCGGGAGAAATCGCATCGCGTATGACAATCAGGCAGGTTGTTGCAATAAGCAACAAAGCGAGTATGACCGAAAGGAATGTTGCGAAAACGTGAGCAACAATTCTGTGCTTACGCTTTTCCTTAATCCGTTTCGGAAGTTTTTGTTCATCGGTTTCGGTAATGTTTTCGGCAATTTCATTAGCTTCCGAATTATTTCCCAAGGGTTCGGCATTGGTTTTATTTTGTAAACATTCGCCGCAAAGAGTCGAATCTTCGGGAATTTCTTTTCCGCATTTTTCGCAAATCATATCCATACCTCCTTACATTTTTTGATTTTACAACATTTAAATCATAAAATCAATAGAATTCTACAAAACAAAGATTAATATAAGATAAAGCCGTCAAACTTAAAACGCTTGACGGCCAACTTTTTTATGTCATTTTTTCCTGTTTAACTTTTTTGTCGATTACGTGACGCGAAGCAAGCTCTTTGCGGATATCGTCGACAGAAATATCCATATCCGCCATTAATACCATTGCGTGATACATCAAGTCTGCAAGTTCATAAATGGTTTCGGCTTTATCGTCTGCCTTGCCGCCGATAATTACCTCGGTCGCTTCCTCGCCTACCTTTTTCAGAATCTTATCTCTTCCCTTTTCAAAAAGATAGGTTGTGTAGGAGCCCTCTTTTTTATCGGTTTTTCTGCCCTTGATAAGCTCCATAAGACCTTCAACGGTAAAAGGCTCATTACCCTCGAAAACGGGGTTAAAGAAACAGCTTTCATTACCGGTATGACAAGCAGGACCTGCAGGAATAACGCTTATAAGAAGAGTGTCAAGGTCGCAATCGGTTGCGATAGAAACAACGGTTTGAACGTTGCCCGAGGTTTCGCCTTTTCTCCAAAGCTCTTGTCTTGAACGAGAATAGAAACAAGTTCTTTCTTCCTTTAAAGTGATTTCAAGACTTTCGCTGTTCATATATGCAAGCATTAAAACCTTGCCTGTTCTTGCATCGGTAACTATCGCAGGGATCAAACCGTTTTCATTATATTTAAGCTCGTTTACGTTAATCATAATTTTTACCTATCCTAACGTTAATTCCGTTTTCTTTAAGTTCTTTTTTCAAATCAGATATTTTGATTTCACCAAAATGGAATACAGAAGCTGCAAGCCCCGCATCAATTTCGGGTACCTTTTTAAAAAGCTCGATAAAATGCTCGACAGAACCTGCGCCGCCCGATGCAATTACGGGTACCTTGCAGACATCGCAGACCTGTTGCAGAAGCTCGATATCAAAACCGTTTTTAACTCCGTCGGTATCGATTGAATTGACAACCAATTCTCCCGCACCCGATTCAACACCGTTTTTTAACCAGCTTAATGCTTCAATTCCGGTATCTTCTCTTCCGCCTTTGGCAAAAACTCTAAATCCGCCATCAACTCGCTTGATATCCGCGGAAAGCACAACACATTGACTGCCGTATTTTTTAGCACCTTCGTAAATGAGTTTTGGATTTCTTATCGCTCCGGAATTCACGCTGACTTTATCAGCTCCGCTTTCCAAGACTCTTGCAAAATCATCGATTGTATTAATGCCACCGCCAACCGTCAGCGGAATAAATACGTTGGAAGCGGTTTCGCGAAGAATTTCTGCAAAAAGCTTTCTTTGCTCAAACGAAGCGGTTATATCGTAAAAGACAAGCTCATCCGCACCGCAGGCGCTGTATTCGGCCGCAAGCTTTATTGGCGAATCAACGTCGTTTAGACCTAAAAAATTTTTGCCCTTGACGACTCTGCCGTCGCGCACGTCAAGGCACGGGATAATACGTTTGGTAATCATTTATTACCCTCCCCGACAGCAATCGCTTCCGCAAGGTCAATGTTGCCGTTATATATCGCTTTTCCAAGTATTGCACCGTAAGCGCCGCACTCTCGCAACTCACGAACATCGTCAATAGTTGTTACACCGCCTGATGCGATAAGATTAAGCTCATATTTGTTTAATATTTGCTTATAAAGCTTGGTATTAGTACCCGAAAGTGCGCCGTCCTTTGAAATATCGGTGCAGATGATCGTATTCACACCCATCGATAGCATTTCACCTATAAAATCCAAGGTGGGAATACCGCTTTGCTGTGTCCAGCCGCTGATCGAAACGATACCGTCACGCGCATCAACACCAACCGCAATTTTTGTTCCGTATTCTCTAATCGCTTCCTTTAAAAAAGCTTTATCTGAGACTGCAGAAGTGCCCAATATGATTCTGTCCGCGCCAACGTTTGCATACTTTTCAACCGTTTTGATGTTTCGGATACCGCCGCCAATCTCACAGGGAATACTTACCGAAGAGATAACCGAAGCAACAGTTTCAAAATTACTCGAGTCACCGGCCCTTGCACCCTCAAGGTCAACAAGATGTATGTAGGAAGCACCCTTTTCGACGAAAGAGCTTGCAATTTCAAGCGGCGTTCCGTAAACGGTCATTTGAGCATAGTCGCCTTTAAAAAGGCGCACCGCTTTTTGTTCAAAAATATCTATTGCAGGTAATATTTGCATAATTCACCTATATTTCACAAAATGACTTAAGTATCATCAAGCCGGCTTCGCCGCTTTTTTCGGGGTGGTACTGTGTGCCCATAACGTTACCGTTTTGCACCGAGGCAGTCAAAAGTGAGCCGTATTCGGTTTGAGCGGTAATGTATTCAATAGGACATTCGGCATGAAACGAATGCACGAAATAAACAAATTCGCCGTTTTCGGTATTTTTATAAATATCGCCTTTTGTTTCGGTAAAAACAAGCGAATTCCAACCGATTTGCGGAACTTTGTTTCCATTTACAAGCGGACTGATTGCCACTACCTTGCCGGGAATCAAGCCAAGGCCTTCATGTTCGCCGAATTCAAGCCCCTTTTCAAAAAGCAATTGCATACCAAGGCAGATGCCCATAAGCGGCTTACCGCTCTTTGCGTACTTTTTTACAACCTCACCAAGGCCCGTGTTTTTTAAAGCGTCTGCAGCATCGCCAAAAGCGCCTACGCCGGGTAATATCAATCTGTCGCATGCGAGTATCGATTTTTCATCCGAAACCAACTCGGCAGATTCTCCGATGTATTTAAAGGAAGATTTCAACGAAAACAGATTACCCACGCCGTAATCAACTATACCAACCATTAAAGCACCCCTTTGGTCGACGGCAACACACCTGCACGTTTGGGATCGATTTCGGTTGCTTCATCCATAATTCTGCCAAACGCTTTAAATGCACCTTCGATAATATGGTGAGTATTTTTGCCCGAAAGTTTTGTAATATGAAGGGTCAATTTTGCATTGCGAACAAAGGAAATGAAAAATTCGCTTACCAATTCGGTATCAAAATTGCCAACTTTTTTTGCAGGCACGGGAAGATCGAGAGAAAGATGAGGTCTGCCCGAAATATCGACTGCGGCAAGAATTAATGCCTCGTCCATAGGTATCGTCTTATCGGCATAGCGCTTTATACCCAATTTATCGCCCATTGCTTCGGCAAAAGCCAAGCCGAGGCAGATACCGACATCCTCAACGGTATGGTGAGCGTCAACCTCTAAATCGCCCTTGCATTCAACTTTAAGGTCAAACATACCGTGTGATCCGAAAAGCGTAAGCATATGGTCAAAGAAGCCGACTCCTGTGTTGATTTCGCTTTTTCCGCTTCCGTCGAGATTAAGCTCGATGGAAATATCGGTCTCTTTTGTCGTTCTCTTGATTATAGAAGTTCTCATTGATTTCCTCCGATTATATCGATAAGCGCATTATATACGGCTTTCATTTGCTCGGGCGTGCCGATCGATATTCTTAAATATTCGCTTATGCGCTCTTTGTCAAAGCGGCGAATTAAAATGCCGTGTTCACGAAGCTTGCCGGCAATTACCTTGCCGCTTATATCCTTATGCTTTGCGAAAATAAAGTTTGTTTTAGAGGGTATTACCTCAAAGCCCAAAGCTTTGATTTCTTCCGAAAAGGAATCTCTTGTATTACATATTTCTTTTACACGCTCGGTGTAATAATCGTTGTTGTCAAGAACCGCTTTTCCGACTGCTTGGGTAATCGAGTTAACGTTATATGGGTTGATCGAAAACTTAACCCTTTGGATATCGTTAACCAATTCCTCACACGCAATAAGATATCCAAGGCGTGCGCCTGCCATGCCGCGCGATTTCGAAAAGGTGCCGATTACAACAAGATTATTATATTTTTCGGTAAGCTTAATGCAGGTCTGTCCCGAAAAATCGGCATAAGCTTCATCAATAATAACTATATTGTCGGGATTGCTTTTAACAATCGCTTCTATTTGCTCAACCGATAGCATTTTACCCGTAGGAGCGTTTGGATTCGCAATAACGACAGTCTTGTTCAAGCCGTAATAGTCGCAAGGATCAACAGAAAGCTCGTTATCAAGCGGAATTACAGTTGATTCAATACCGCACAAATCGGCATAAACCGAATAAAAGCCATAGGTTATATCAGCAAACGCAACGCCGCGGTTCTTTCCGCAAAAGGTGAGGAACGAAAGATAAAGCGCTTCGTCAGATCCGTTTGTGAAAACAACGTTTTTGGTGCCGTATCCGAACACCTTAAAAAAACTTTCTGTCAAAGCTTTACAGGAAAGGTCTGAATAGAGATTCATATTCGCAACCGCATCGATTGCCGCCTTTTCCACGCCCGACGCAGGCGGATAAGGAAATTCATTAGTATTCAATTTAATAAACTCACCGGGCTTGGGTTGTTCACCCGGAACGTACGCCTCCAAAGACGACAGGCGTTCATCGATAAAACGGCTCATTAAATTTTCTCCTTACGGATCAATGCACTTCTTGCGTGTGCATCCAATCCCTCGCGCTTTGCAAACATTGCGATTTTATCTGCATCGTTAACCAACGCATCGCGTGTATAATAGGTATATTCGATAGTTTTTATAAAGTCGTCGACCGACAAGGCACTGGCAAATCTTGCAGTACCGCTTGTGGGAAGCACGTGGTTCGTTCCCGAAAAATAGTCGCCGACTGCTTCGGGACAACTGCTTCCAAGGAAAACAGAGCCCGCATTTCTAACCGAATCCAAAAGGTCGAAAGCGTTTTCTGTATTAATTTCAAGATGCTCGGGTGCGAGTTTATTTGAAATTTCGATTGCTTCCTCAATATTTTTGGTAATAATGATTTTGCCGTTGTTATCGATAGAAGCGCGTGCAATTTCTTTTCTGGGTAAAAGCTCAAGCTGTCTTTCAACCTCATTTGCAGTCGCAAATGCCAATTCCTCGCAATCGGTTACAAGCACCGCCGCGGCATTTTTATCATGTTCTGCCTGAGAAAGAAGGTCTGCCGCCGCCATCGAGGGGTCGCAGCTCTTATCTGCAATAATAAGTATTTCGCTCGGTCCTGCGATCATATCGATATCGACAATACCGTACACCTGACGCTTTGCTTCCGCAACGAAAGCGTTACCGGGACCAACGATTTTATCAACCTTGGGTACTGTTTCGGTACCGTAAGCCAACGCGGCAACCGCTTGCGCACCGCCAATACAGAAAAGGCGGTCGACGCCTGCAACGTAAGCCGCGGCAAGAATATCATCACGAATCGAGCCGTCCTTGGAGGGCGGTGTGGTCATAACGATTTCTTCAACACCTGCAATCTTTGCAGGGATACAGTTCATAAGAACCGAAGAAGGATACGCCGCGGTACCGCCGGGAACGTAAAGCGCAACGCGTTGAAGCGGCAATACCTTTCTGCCGAGAATAACACCGTTTTCGCGTTTTATCTCGTAGCCGTTGCGTTTTTGCATTTCGTGATATTCACGAATGTTTTTAGCGGCTTCGTCCAACACCGCTTTAAATTCTTTATCGGTGTTATCATACGCTTGCTTCATCAAAGAGGCATCGATTTCCAAGGTATCAAGATCAACCTTATCAAACTTTTTGCAATATTCTTTAATTGCTTTATCGCCGTTACTGCGTACGTTTTCGATAATATCCAAAACGGCAGACGAAACGTCAACGGTTTGAGTTGAACGGTCGAATATTTCTTTTTCGTTATAGCTCTTTAAAATCTTAATCATTTCTGGTTCTCCGAGATATATTCGGTTGTTCGTGCAACAAGCTTATTTATGCTGTCGGATTTAAATTTATATGCCGCTTTGTTTGCAACCAATCTTGCGCTTATGTCGCATATAGTTTCAAAAGCCTCAAGGCCGTTTTCACGCAAGGTTGCACCGGTCTCGACAATATCAACTATAACGTCGCTTAAATCAAGCAAGGGCGCAATTTCAATCGAGCCGTTAAGCTTGATGATTTCGATATCGCGCGACTGTCCCGAGTAATAGTTCCAAGCAATATTGGAAAACTTGGTGGCAACACGGATGGTGCGGTCGGTGGGGATTCTCATACCCTTTTTTCCCGCAACAGCCATTCTGCATTTGCCAAATCCAAGATCGCAAAGCTCGTAAACATCGGGCGAATATTCAAGTAGAATATCCTTGCCTGCAACGCCAATATCTGCCGCACCGCGCTCAACGTAAATTGCAACGTCCGAGGGTTTAGCCCAGAAGTACCTTACTTTATTTTCGGCATTTTCAAAAATAAGCTTTCTGCTTCCGTCGAGCATTTCGGGACACCCATAGCCGATAGATTCCAACAAGGAATATACCTTTTCGCCCAATCTGCCCTTGGGAAGTGCAATATTTATATAATCATTCATACTTTATACTCCCATCGGAAGACATTACCGCTTTTTTCTTATATTTCAATCCATCGGGCTCAGAATCAAAGGCGACACAGCGCAAGCCCTGTTTTGTGAATTCGAGCTCCGTTTTAAGCACGGTTTCGGCTTTGCAATCGCTCGAATACAAAAGGAAAATATCGTAATCAAATTCATCGGACCGATATTTGAATTTATCCAAAACGTCGGTATACACCGCAAAGCCTGCGGCTGCCGTTTCTACACCGAAACGGCGGACAAGGTTATCGTATCTGCCGCCCGAAAGAACGTTTTTGGGTACACCTTCAATAAACCCTTGGAAAACAAGTCCGTTATAATAATTCATATCGTTCATCAATGAAAAATCAAGTATAAACTTGTCGGACAAGTTAAAATCTTCAATAATTTCGGAAAGTGCAAGCAGTTCATCATATCCGGCTTGCGATGCGCTTCCGCAAACAAAACGCTTTGCATTCTTGATTTCTTCACGCAATTCGCCACAAACAAATGCCAACGAGCATATGCGCTCGGTGACCGATTCATCAACGTTCAAGTCGGCACACAATGCCTTGATGCCGTGAAGATTTTTTTCGGAGATCAGGTTGATTATCGATTTGCAGTCTTTTTCGGCAAGTTCCGAATCGATTAAAATATCGGAAACGAAGCTCATATGCGAAATTGCGATAAGATATTCTTCATCAACGCGAGAAAGACTTTCTGACGCAAGCAATAATATTTCTGCAAGTGCTCTGATATCAAGATTGCCGATATATTCCAAGCCGAGCTGAGTGCTTTCATTAATGCTGCCGTCGCCGCTGTCGGCGATATAAACACTTTCATTGTAATAATACTTTTCGGGCAGCCTATCTTCCCTGACGTTTTTAACAATAGACAACGTAACGTCGGGCTTTATTGCAAGAAGCTTTCCCTTTGGGCCGGTAACCGTAATAATGTTACCGCTGCGAAGGAAGGATTTATTTTCAAGATAAAGATCGTAATTTTCAAACTTTCTCATCTTGAATTTTTTGTAACCAAACGACTCAAACAACCGTCTTAAGCCAATTAAATATTCTTCATCGCGAAACATCGTTTCGATATTTTTATTCATAAAATCACCCGTTTGTTTTATATCGTGCACATTATATCACAACAAAAAACTTTAGTCAAGTAAATGACTAAAGTTTTTTGCATAATTTCTATTATTTTTTAAATATAAATTTGATATTTTCGATAAAAATCATTTTATTCGGCTTTTGCAATGTATTCCGCTTCTATTGCAGGAACAAAGAACGCTTTATATCTTGGATTTTCACCGTTTGGATCAAATTTAATCACGAAAGCATAATAGGGATACATGCACTCGTATTTTGAAGAAAACAGGTATCTTACATCGTATCCGACCAATACGCATTCAAGGTTTTCGTTCTCGGATTCATCCTCGGTTATAGGTTGCTTGAAAAATTCCTTAAGCGCTTCGCTGTATGAAAGAATCGGGTATTCGCCTAAAAGCTTCATATTGGCAATTTTCCGTTCAACAGTGGTAAGATAGAAATCATTTGTGCCAACTACTTTAAAGGTCAAAACGAATTGCGGAGTATTTGCGATAACCTTATCATCAGCATTCTCGTAGAGAAAAACCTCTAATTTTCCACTCGAAAATTTGTGTGTGATTTTAAAAGCGCCGTTGCCGAAAACGTCTTGGTGCTCCTTGATAAAAGCATTTACCTTTTTTTGTATTTCTGCGCTGATTTCATAACTCGGAGCACCGATATACAGCAAGTCTGTGCTTGAATCGATATACCAATCGCCGTATTGACTTACGTTAACGATGAAGCCATTATCGTTGTTAACGCCTCTGCAGTCGCCTGTGCTCTTATAATGCTGCTCATCGAAGGTCAATGAAAAACCAAAGGATTTTCCAAACATTTTGATTTGTTCTTTTCTTTCATCGACACTTAGCATATTGCGTGAATAAATCGATAGTTTTGATTTGCCTTTAAGATTTTTGTAGGGATTTGAAGCAAAATATTCTTCCGCAGTAAGATTACCCGTTCCGTTATCCGAAAAGAATGCGTTATCATTCGGGAACATTATTTGCGGCAACAACGGCTCCCCTTGAGAAACGTTATCAGAGGTGTTTGATCCTTCACTATTTTCAGATTCTCCGAAAGGATTACGCGTTTCATCTTCGTGCGAAATATCATCGCCCGTTTCGGAATTATCGTAAGGAAAACTTTCAAAACCGGATGCATTTGATTGAGTATTGCCAATGGAATTTTCGTTTTCACCGGAAATGTCAGGATCATTTTCGGATATAAAAATGTTGTTTGAAAACTCGGTATTATCGCCGCCGTTTTGAACGAATGCAACGATCAAGCTGCCGGATACAATAAATACAACAAGGCAAGCGGCAACAAGCAAGGATGTAAAGCGTCTGCGTTTATATATTATATTATTTGCAGGAAAATTAACCTTTTTATCAAAAGAAGCATCGGTTTTTTCTGTATTGAAAAGCATTTTTTCAATATCTTGTTCACTGTATTTTTTCATATGCGGTTTTCCTCTCCTTTGTTCATTTCTTTTGCAAGTGCTTTAATTGCCCGTGAAAGTCTTGTGGTGACTGCACTGACCGAAATTTCAAGCACGGTAGATATTTCTGCGCACGAAAGGTTTGAAAAATATTTTAAGGATATACAAACTTTAAGTTTTTCGGGCAATTTGTCGATCGCGGCATATAGATTGGAATAATCGGTTTCTTCATATTCATCCTCTGCCGAAATCGTTGACATAAACGCATCCTTATGCTCGGTGCTGTCAAAAACCATTTCTTGCGGACCGCGCATTTTTTTGCGATAGGAATCCTTAAACAGGTTAACGCATATAGAATATAACCATTTTTCAAAATTATGTACGTCGTTATTGTCGTATGCTTTATATGCTTTCATCCAGGTTTCCTGATAAAGATCGGAGGCATCATGTTCATTTCTGCAAAGCGAAAAGCAAAGCCGAGATAATTTGTCGCCGTATTCGGCAACGAATTGCTCGAAAATATCCTTTTTCATATGCCTCCCCTCCTTTTAACAAGGATCTACATTAACATAGACGAATTAATTTAAGATTTGTCACATAATTTTTGAAAATTTTTTAATTATTATATATTTTTTTCTCGTTGTTGTCAATTAAGTAGTTTTATTGTTTTGTTTAGGTTGACTTTATTGCGTTTTAGATGTAAGATTAAAACAAATAAACAAACGGAGAAAATTGATGAACGAACGCAGCATTGCAGAGATCCGAAGAAGAATGCGACCCGATAAGCATAATATCGGACGCATACGAGGATGCTATGTAAACGATAACCACAATATTATTTCGGAATTTAACCAATTATTCGGTCTTATTTCAAATGACGAAGCCGAAGAAATTCTTTCTCACGTCAGAAAAACTCTTTCCGGCTCGATAGGCAGAAATCTTATCGACATTTCATTTTCTAACCAACAGGTGCTTGACAGCGACGAACACAGATTACTGTCATCGCTTCGTAATTCGTCTTTGGCGGATGACGATGCGGTAAAGGAATTCTACGAAAAGGTTATTTCATCTGTTGAAATCGAGGGTAGTTATTTTGTATTTCTTGTGAATGACAAATATGATATCTTTACGTATGATGAAAACGGCGAAAAGAATGATTCGACCGAAACCTTTTCTTACATACTGTGCGCAGTTTGTCCAATAAAAAATTCCAAGCCCTCGCTTGGATATTCGCTTAACGAAAGCAAATTCAAAAATGTTATTCGCGATACTGTAATTGCGTCGCCCGAGCTTGGTTTTATGTTCCCTGCTTATGATTCAAGCAATGCGAACATTTACGAGGCGTTATTCTATACAAGGGATATTTCCTGCTCTCACGAAGCGTTTATTTCCACGCTTTTTAAATCGGATATCCCAAGGCCTGCCGCCGAACAGAGCGAAAGCATTGCCGAGATCCTCAGCGGCACGGTATCGGACGATTGCAGCATCGAGCTTGTTCAGTCTATTCAAGCTCAGCTTATTGAATTGACTGCCGACCACAAGACAAATAAGGGAGACGAGCCCTTGATGCTTTCGGCAAAGGATATGAACACACTGCTTCGCTTCGGCGGTGTAAAGGAAGAAGCGATTGGCACCTTTTCCGAAAAATTCGAAGAGGATTTCGGACCTACTGCCGCAATTCCGCCCGAAAACATTATGAACATTAAAAAGTTCGAGGTTAAGACGCCAGAAGTAACCGTTAAGGTAAATCCCGAATGCAGTGAACTGATTCAAACACGTGTTATTGACGGCACTAAATATCTTCTTATTCGCGCAGACGGCGATATTGAGGTAAACGGAATTAAGATCAATATAAACGAATAATGAACGCGAGGTGATATCATGCCGCCCGAAAACGAATACTATTTAGGTTATTATTTTTATGCGCCTCAAGGTCGTTTTGAATCGTGCGGTATGTTCACGTTCGAGCATATAATTTCAGCAATTATTTGCTTGTTTGCAGTCGTTTGTTTACTCGTTTTTCTTTATAAACGAAACGTCGGCGAAGGTGTTAATCAAAAGATTGTACGTATATCCGCTATTTCGCTAACAGTTCTCGAAATTGTAAAGATTTCGCATAGCTTTATTTACGGCGATTATCACCTTGATGCTTGGTTTCCCCTTTCCTATTGCGGACTTTTCATTTACGCGCTTTGGATGGTCGGTTTTGGAAAAGGCAAGGTTAAGCGTTGCGGCGAGGTATTTATTGCATACGGATGTGCTTTTGCGGGGTTGATGTTTCTTATTTTTCCGACAACTTCGCTTATGCTATTCCCTATCTGGCATTATTTTTCGATATACAGTCTGTTATTCCACTCAATGATGATGTTTGTTGGAATACGTTTGTTACTTGCCGAAAACAAATTTAATAAATCAACTTACCTTTTTTATTTCGCATACGTTTTGTTCTTTGCAATCATATCGATCGTTATGAACAGCATTTTCGGTTGCAATTTAATGAACCTGCGCGAGCCGTACAACATACCCATTCAAATCTTGCAGGATATTTACAACGCATTTAATTATGCATATACGGTTATAGGACTTATAATCTATATGCTCGTTCCGCTTTTGATGGCGGCAGTGTTTGGGAAATTCAATACAAAAAAGAAAGAGAAGAGCGTATAACTCTTCTCTTATTTTTTATGCCCAAAGATTTTCGGGATATGAGCCGTCTTTGATCATACCGTCTAAATATTCCTGGAACGCAGGTTTATCGGAGCGATATGTAACGCCCATCCATTTTGCATCGGTTTTGATTATTTGGCAAGCAAACAAGTTGTTTGTGATGCCATACTCAATAACCGTGGGAATATAAAATTCATCGGTAAGAATATCGGTTTTCGGATTGTTTAAAAAATCAACGAAGCATTCCTCGGTATATTGGAAAATATCCGGAGTAAAACCCCAAAAATTCATTGAAACCAAGGAGTTTTCATCAATATTGTTCCAAGTGCCGTTTTCCTCGTACTTTGTTTCGCCTTCAACACGCATGATTTTTTTGATTTCACGGATATGCTTAATTTTACCGTTTTCGCTTTCGCAAATACCGCGTGCAACGTGTCCGTTTTCGGATAACGTATTTTTAAGCACATAACCCGGCATACAGTAATTCTTTGAATCTACCTGAAGCAGGTTATTATACATCGCTTCAAAGGTTTCTTTTCCGTAAAAATCATCTGCATTAAAGATAACAAAATTATCGTCAACGATATTTCGGCAGGCACGCAAAGCGTGTGCGGTGCCCCACGGCTTTACACGGTCGGTCGGACAGGAAAAGCCGTCGGGAAGATCGTTCATATTCTGAAAAGCATATTCGATCTTGATATCGCCCTTAATTCTCGAGCCGATAGTTTCTTCGAAAACCTCAAGGTTTTCTTCTTTGATAATAAACACAACTTTGTCAAATCCTGCGCGGATACAGTCATATACAGAATAGTCGATTATGAATTCGCCAAAATGTCCAACCGGATCGATTTGTTTCAAGCCGCCATAGCGACTGCCCAAACCGGCCGCAAGGATAACTGCTGTCATAATAACTCCTTTTAAACGGCTATTCAGCCAATCATCTCTTTTGTAATCGTAAGTGTCTTTATCGATTCGTCAGAGGGTACTTCATACATATATTTGGTCATAACGCCCTCTGTTACCGCACGCAATCCTCTTGCGCCGCTTTTAAGCTTATCAGCCTTTTCAGCGATTGCTTCAATTGCATCGTCCTCAAAAACAAGTTCTACGCCGTCATAAGCAAACAGCTTTTTATACTGCTTGATAAGAGCGTTTTTCGGTTCCTGAAGTATGCGGATAAGAGCTTCTTTATTGAGCGGTTCAAGCATAGCGATAACGGGAATTCTACCGACAAGCTCGGGAATAAGACCGTACTTAACAATATCCTGTTGGGTAACCTTTTTAAGGTCGGTTTCCTTCTTGCGTTCATCGGCGCTTAAGGTAGGCGCGTTATAGCCAACGGTTTGACGTCCCAAACGGGTGCCAACGATATCGCGCAAGCCGTCAAAGGCACCGCCGCAAATGAACAAAATATTTGATGTATCGATCTGAATAAATTCCTGATTGGGATGCTTTCTGCCACCTTGAGGAGGAACGTTTGATACAGTTCCCTCGACAATCTTAAGCAATGCCTGCTGAACACCCTCGCCCGAAACGTCACGGGTAATAGAACGGTTTTCGCTCTTACGCGAAATCTTATCTATCTCATCGATATAAATAATTCCGCGTTCAGCTTTTTTTACGTCGTAATCTGCCGCCTGAAGAAGACGAACAAGAATGTTTTCGACGTCTTCACCAACGTAACCCGCTTCGGTAAGAGTTGTTGCATCAGCGATAGCGAAGGGAACGTCGAGCATACGAGCCAGCGTTTGAGCAAGAAGTGTTTTACCGACACCCGTAGGTCCGAGCAACAAAACGTTACATTTGCTGAGCTCAACGTCGGTTTCGTCAACTGCTTCCTTCTTCGCTTTTTTATCGTTCTTATCAACGAGCGAATTTATACGCTTGTAGTGGTTGTAAATTGCAACCGAAAGAGTAATTTTTGCCTCGTCCTGACCGATAACGTATTTATCAAGCTCTGCCTTGATTTCGGCGGGTTTCGGAAGTGTAAGCGGTTTATTTTCGGGTTCGACCTCTTCGACAACGTTAGTCGCAATCTTTGCGTTGTATTCTTCCGAAATTTCCAAGCAAAGGGTAAGGCATTCATCACAAAAATCGATATGATTGCCTTCAATCGAAAGATTTGTTACGTGCGAAGAAGGACGGCCGCAAAAGCCGCAAATTTTTCTATTATCTGCCATACGGTAAATTATTCTCTCTTCCCAAGCACTTTATCAACAAGTCCGTATTCTTTTGCCGACAAAGCATCCATATAGTTGTTTCTGTCGGTATCCTTTTCGATAACCGAAACGTCTTTTCCTGTCGCATCCGCAAGAAGCTCATTAAGCATCTTGCGAATACGTTCCATTTCAACCGCTTCAATTTCCAAATTGGTTGCCTGGTCCTGGAAGTGCCCGTTAATGAGGGGTTGGTGGATCATGATCTTTGAATGAGGAAGTGCAATTCTTCTTCCCTTTTCGCCGCAAGCGAGCAATACAGCCGCCATACTTGCGCACATACCGATACAAATCGTGCTGACAGGGCATTTAATGTAATTCATCGTGTCGTATATCGCCATACCCGCACTGATTGATCCGCCGGGAGAGTTGATATAAAGCGAAATTTCCTTTTCGGGATCCAAACTTTCAAGATAAATCAGCTGCGCTACAACAAGCGAAGCAACAGTATCGTTGATAGGTTCGCCGATGAAAACGATTCTGTCATTGAGCAAACGGGAAAATATGTCATAGGAGCGTTCTCCTCTGTTAGTTTGCTCGACGACCATCGGTACCAAAGACATAGTTGATCAACCTTTCAATTTATTTTGTGGTAATAACTGCGTTTTCTTTTACGAAATCAACCGCTTTGCGAAGAACGATGTCTTCGGAGATGCCCGATTCGGGAATGCTCGATTTAACGGTTTCAATATCTACATTATAGCCGGTAGCGATCTTCTTGTATTCAGCTTCGATATCCTTTTTAAGAGCCTTGATCTTTTCGGTCTTAGCAATCTTAGCAAGAGCAAGACGGATCTTAACCTGTCTTTCTGCATCGGACTTGAAGTTTTCACGAAGCTTTTCCATGGTCATGCCGGTATATTGGAAATACATTTCCAAATTGCCGCCCTGGGATTGGAGACGGTATTCGTAATCGCGGATGTAGCCGTCGATTTCCTGTTGGATCATGCAATCGGGAATATCGCATTCAGTGTTTGCGATGAGTGCATCGAGAAGGTCGTTTTCAACCTTGCTTTCAGCAGACTTTTCGCGGCGCTCGGTAATCTTAGCCTTGATGTCTGCCTTGTATTCGTCAACGGTGTTGAATTCAGAAACATCCTTAACAAATTCATCGTCAAGCTCAGGAAGCTCCTTAACCTTGAGCTCGTGAAGCTTGATCTTGAAAACGACCTCTTTACCTGCAAGGTTTTCAGCGCCGTAATCTTCGGGGAAGGTTACGTTGATATCGAATTCATCGCCGATGTTTTTGCCGACGATCTGTTCTTCAAAGCCGGGGATAAAGCTGCCGCTGCCGAGACCGAGGGGGAATTTTTCGCCCTTGCCGCCTTCAAATGCAACGCCGTCAAGGAAACCTTCAAAGTCAATAACAGCTTGGTCGCCTTCCTGTGCTGCTCTGTCTTCAACGGTAAGCATACGGGAGTTACGTTCTCTTGTTGCATCGATATCCTTCATGATATCTTCATCGGTAACTTCAACCGATTCTTTGGTAACCTCAAGACCGGTGTAAGCGGAAATTTCAACGTTAGGTTTAACCCAAACCTGTGCCTTAAGAGCAACGCCCTTATCATCGATAGATACAACGTCGAGCTCGGGGCGGCTTACAACGTCAAGCTTGGTAGCATTAACTGCATTTTCATATGCGGTGGGAAGAAGGTTATCGAGAGCTTCATCATAAAATACGGTCGCGCCGTAAAGCTTTTCGATAATGTGCTTGGGGGCTTTGCCCTTGCGGAAGCCGGGAACGTTCATTTTGGAAACGTTCTTGCGGTAAACCTTGTTTACCTCGGCATCAAACGCTTCCTTTTCAATAAGAAATTCAAACTCATACTTGTTCTTTTCGATTTCTTTTGCTTTGATAGATGCCATTTTGGAATCCTCCGAATTATCATATTAATACATCTATACATTTTATTGAAAAATCCCGAAAAGTCAAGTCTTTTTGGGCATTTTTGAATCTTTTGTAACCTTTTTTTAAATATAATTATTAAGTGGTTGCTTTTTAGTGCACTTTTGTATATAATATATGCGAAAGGAGGAGTGTAAATGTCCGATAATCAAAATAACAACGTTTTTTCGGAGTCTATCGACCGCTTCTCGCATACCGATATTAACGGCGATTACAACGAGCGCAGACGCGCAATGCTTCCCTCACTTATTGTGCGTTGCATTTGCATTATGCTTTGCATCTCGGTTTTCGGATATGCTGTCTTCCAGCTCATTTCAAGCGCTTATGAAACCGATCAAGCAAATGATTTTTACAACGATCTCCGTGCAGAAAACTTTATTTCTGCCGTCAAGCCCTCACCTTCGTTACCCGAAACCACACCGATGCTCACGTTGAAGGAAATGCTTGACTCAAACGGTGAATATAAAGAGATCGAAACCGATACTATCACTTCCGTTGAAGATTCTCAGCGCAGAAGCTCTATTTACAGAAACTATATGAGCAAGATTACGAAATATCCCGATATGTACGCCTGGATATACGTTAATTTTACAGATATTGACTACCCTGTTATGAAGGGTCCTTATACAAACTACTATCTTGACCATACGATCGACGGCGTTAAGTCCTCTTACGGCAGTATAACGGCAGACTCCAATCTTTCCGACATATACAACGCGAATATGAACAACGTTATTTACGGTCACTGTATGAAAAACGGTCTTATGTTCAGATCGCTCAAGACATTTATGGAAAGCGCTGTTAAGAATACCGCCGCAAAGGCAATGAATATTGAGATATATACCGAAGACGGACTTTATATTTACAAGGTACTCAGCGGCTACCGCGACGATGACAGATTTTACGAAAGAACTATCTTTGCCAACAGCAGTGATTTCAAGTCATTTCTTGACGAAGTCGTATCGCGTAACGAGCTACGTGTCACAAACAAATATGACGAAAATTCGCGCGTTGTAACGCTTATTACGTGTGCAAACGTTACCTCAAACGAAGACGAGCGTTACGTTTTACACGGCGTTTTAACCCACTTTATTCCGGCAAACGCACTTTGATTTTTTGCAATTTAAAACCGACCGATCTTTAAGACCGGTCGGTTATTTTTATGCTTTTTGAGATTTCATAATTTCAAAGGTTATTTCGGTCAAAAGCTCCTTTGCGTGGGAAATGCAATATTCCAAATCGTTGACCTTATCCATTAATGATCTGAATTCCGACACACCGAAATCGCGCAAAACCTCGTAACCCGTTGACAGACCGCCCGAAAGGACGGTTGTTTTCACGCTGTGCGCCTTAGCGGCGGTTGCAACAACACTTACCAATTTTCCGCATGCGGTTTGAGAATCTGTATTTCCCTCGCCTGTGATTAAAAGGTCAGCGGATTTCAATGCACTTGAAAACTTTTCCGAATTAACGAGCAACGAAGCACCGCTTACATATTCACCGTTAAGAACAGAAAGAACGGCAGCGCCTACACCGCCTGCGGCACCTGCGCCTGACAAATCAGGGTTGATATTCATCTTCTTCGCAAAATGCGCCGCCGCTTTATCAAGCATTTCTATTTCCGAATCGCTTGCGCCCTTTTGTTTTGCAAACACACGCGCCGCGCCGTTTTCGCCGCAAAGCGGATTTTTCACGTCGCAGGCTGCAATAAATTTTATGCCGCTTATATCAATAAAGTCTGTTTTTTCAACGTATTGCACTTTATTGAGCGACTCTGCAATTGGGTTAAGCTCAAATCCCGCCGAATCCAAAAAGCGCATACCGAGAGAACGCAAAAGCCCAATACCGCAATCGTTGGTTCCCGAGCCACCAAGCCCCAAAACAACGGTTTTCGCACCCAGCTTTATCGCTTCTTTTATAAGCTCGCCTGTTCCTTTTGTTGTCGAACGCAAAACGTTTCTTTTTTCTTTCGGAACAAGCATAAGACCCGAAGCGGAAGCCATTTCGATAAAAGCCGTTTTTGTTTCGGATAAATATACAAACGATGCATTGCCTTTATCTCCGAGCGGATAGGTAACCTCCCTTTCGATTACTTCGCCGCCGAAAATATTCCTCATACAATCGCAAAACCCCTCACCGCCGTCGGACGAGGGGAATTGCATCACTTCAATATTTTCCGAATGCTTTTTAATGCCCTCCGACATAGCCGCACAAACCTCTTTTGAGGTAAGGCAACCTTTAAATGAGTCGGGTGCAAGAAGAACCTTCATTTATGCCCAGAACATTCCTTTGGGAGCAGGTTCTTTCATAATGCACTGTTTGAGGAAGGCAACAGCTTTTTCAAGACCTTCTTCGGAGGTCATAAGCGAATCTTCGTGCTCGATAGATAGGATATCGTCATAACCTACAAGACGGAGATTGCTTATCATATCGCGCCAATATTGCATATCGTTACCGTAACCGACAGCACGGAATATCCAAGAACGGTTTATTTCATCGCCGTAATGCTTGGTATCGAGCACGCCGTTTACTGCGGTATTGATTTGATCGATTTTGGTATCCTTTGCATGGAAGTGATAAATAGCGCTTCCGAGCTTGCGGATAGCCGCAACGGGATCGATTCCCTGCCAGATAAGATGCGAGGGGTCGAAATTTGCGCCGATAATATCACCTACTGCCGCGCGCAAGCGAAGCAGGGTTTCGGGGTTATAAACGCAAAAGCCGGGGTGCATTTCAAAGCAGATTTTTTCGATTCCGTGCTCGGCACAGAACTTTGCTTCTTCTTTCCAATAAGGGATAAGAACGTCGTTCCACTGATATTCGAGAACTGCAAGATAATCTTCCGGCCAAGGGCAAGTAACCCAGTTGGGATATTTTGAAGCTTCGCAATCACCGGGACAACCCGAAAATCCGATTATCTTCTTAATGCCCAATTTTTCGGCAAGAAGAACGGCATTGCGCCAATCCTTGCGATATTTTTCTGCAATTTCCTTATCGGGATGCACAGGGTTTCCGTGACAACCGAAGGCGTTTATCTTAAGACCGTATTTTTCAAAGGTTGCTTTAAATTCTTCAAGCTTTTTATCGTCAGCAAGAAGAATTTCGGGATCGCAATGCGCTTTTCCGGGATATCCGCCTGCGCCGACCTCAAGCTCTTCGATGCCCAAGGATTTGAGATAAGAAAGAGCCGCGTCCAACGGTCTATCGCCGAAAAGGACGGTTATTACTCCTAATTTCATAGGTTTTACCTCTTATTTGTTAAAGTAATAGGGTTCGCCGGTCTTCGCCGAGGTATAGATACCTTCGAGAATGCAGCTTACCGCATATGCCTGCTCGGGAGTTACGAAGGGTTCGGTGTCGTTGCGGATTGCTTCAACCCAAAGTCTTGCTTCGCGGTTTGCAGGGGTTTCATCGCCCGAGCCGTCATAGAAGTCAACGCCGCCTGCACCGAGACCGGGCTTAAGAACATAAGGTCTGCCGTTACGAATACCGTTAATACGAACACCGTCGAGCATATCAACGCCGCCTTCGGTACCGCAAAGAGTCGTAATCGCTTCACGGGGATCGAGCATATTAAGCGCCCAGCTCGATTCGAGAATGATGGTAGCGCCGTTTTCCATAACGATGAAGCCGAACGCGGAATCCTCTACGGTGAGTTCACCGGGCTTCCAATCGCCCCAAGCGTTACCTGTGGGGAATTTATCACCAAGCTTGTGATAGGTGGTACCTACGCAATATTTGGGCTTGTAATTATCCATGCACCACATAGTAAGGTCGAGTGCGTGGGTGCCGATATCGATAAGAGGACCGCCGCCTTGCTCGTATTCGTTCATAAATACGCCCCAAGTGGGAACGGCTCTTCTTCTGATCGCAGTTGCCTTTGCATAGTAAATCTCACCAAAGGTGCCCTGCTCTGCTTCGGTCTTAACGTAAAGCGAATCGGGACGGTGACGGTTTTGATAGCCGATAGTAAGCTTTTTGCCGGTTCTCTTTGCAGCATCAACCATTTTCTTTGCTTCTGCGGCATTGATAGCCATCGGCTTTTCGCACATTACGTGCTTGCCTGCTTCAAGAGCGTCAACGGTGATAAAGCTGTGAGAACGGTTGGGGGTAAGAACGTGAACTACGTCAACGGTCTTATCTTCAAGTATTTCACGGTAGTCGGTGCAAACCTTTGCATCAGGTGTGCCGTAATTTTTAGCAGCTGTTTCGGCTCTTTCACGAATAATATCGCAGAACCAAACCATTTCAACGTCGGGTTGTGCTTTAAGTGCGTGAAGATGGTTTCCGTTTGCGATACCACCGCAACCGATGATACCTATTCTGAGTTTTTCAGCCATTGTTTTATACGCGCCGTGAAGTAGCGCAACCTCCTAAAATTAATCTCTGTAATAAGTGTAATATGCCATAACGGTACGTTCCTTGCCCTGAACCTTATCAAAACCCGTCAAGGTAGCACCGTCGAGCGACATAAATTCCCAGGCGAGTAATTCATCCGCCTTGCAGGTGAATAGTGTTTTTCCGCCGCTGATAACCGAAAAATCGCCCTCGAAAAGACTCAACACGCCGCCTTTTCCGATGACGTAATCGCCTTTTATCGGATCGCGCTCCAAAACATATTTCAATGCGCGACCGTCAAGCTTTTTACACATATACAATCTGAACTCCGGGCTGTTTGTGTCTTTGGGCGGTTTTTTCTTGAATCCGAACATAATTTACTCCGTTTTATCCTCTTCGGTTTCAGCAACGATATAATCGGGACGGCGTTTTGTTTCCATGTAGGTTTTAGACAGATATTGTCCGAGCACGCCAATGCATAGCAACTGCAAGCCGCCAACAAACAAAATAACGCAGATTGTGGAAGCCCAGCCGCCGACCGAAGATGAAGAATCGATAATCTTGCGGATTATGATAGCAAGTGCACCGATGATAGAAAGCAGGAACATAAAGAAGCCGCAGAACGAGCTGATTGCCAGAGGCGCGGTTGAAAACGCAACGATGCATTCAAGAGAATACTTGAACAGTCCCCAGAAAGACCATTTGGTCTTACCTGCAACGCGCTCGATATTTTCATAGGTTATCCATTCGGTTTTAAAGCCGACCCATTCGAAAATACCCTTTGAAAAGCGGTTATATTCACAAAGCGAAAGCACGGCATCAACCATACGGCGCGACATTAGACGGTAGTCGCGTGCGCCGGGCACAAGCTTAACCTTTGATATTTTATTAACTATACCGTAAAAGCATTTTGCAAAAAAGCTTCTGACGGGCGGCTCGCCTTTTCGAGTGCCTCTTCTTGTAGCAACAGAATCGACCTTTTTTTCAACAAGAAGAGCCATCATTTGAGGCAATAACGAGGGCGGATCCTGAAGATCGGCATCCATAATAACGGCATAATCGCCTTTTGCGGAGCGAAGACCGGCAAGCATACCTGCCTCTTTACCGAAATTACGCGAAAAAGAAACGAAGCGGGTGCGCTTATCCTCTTTTGCACGGTTACGGACAATTTCAAAAGTTTGATCCTTGGAGCCGTCATCGACGTAGATCGCCTCGAAATCATATTCAGGCATCGATTCGATAATGCGGTCCAATTCTGCAAAAAAGAAAGGCAATGCTTCGGCTTCGTTATAGCAGGGAACGACAACACTGATAAGTTTTTTATTCATACCATACTCCGCCAAATTAATGTACTTTTACTATAAGTAAAATATAGCATATCAGCATAAACTTGTCAATAACAGCAAGGCGATTTTTGGAACTTTATTGACAATAAAGCGGGTATGTGTTAGAATTTAACAAAGTTTTAATTTGCGGAGATTTTTATGACCGAATATTCCAAGCTTACCACCGAGGGATTTAATAAAAACACTGAAAATATTGACAAAATGACCGCTATTGAAATTGCAAGAGCAATCAACGAAGAGGATAAAAAGGTTGCATTTGCCGTAGAAAATGCGCTCACTCAAATTGCAGAGGGTATTGAAACCATGGCTAATTGTCTGAATGCAGGCGGTCATATTTATTACTGCGGTGCAGGCACCTCGGGACGCTTGGGCGTTTTAGACGCGTCTGAATGCGTTCCCACCTACGGTGTAAGCGCAGATACGGTTGTGGGACTTATGGCAGGCGGTTACGAGGCGCTTTATGCATCGCGCGAGTTTGCTGAAGACGATTTTGAAAGTATCGTTTCGGAAATGCGCAAAAGAGATTTTTCCGCAAGGGATATTCTTGTTGCGATAAGCGCAAGCGGCAGTGCAAACTGTGTAAAAGGCGCTATAAGATATGCAAAGGAATGCGGTGCTTATACGCTTTGTATTTCTTGCAACCCAAACAGCGATCTTGTTCCTATGGTCGATATTCCGATTGTTGCGGAGGTTGGCCCCGAGGTTATTAACGGAAGCACAAGAATGAAAGCGGGCACCGCACAGAAAATGATACTTAATATGCTTTCGACAGGCGCAATGATTCGTCACGGACGTGTCAGAGGCAATTATATGGCATATATGGTTCCTTCAAACATCAAGCTTGTCGACCGCGCAATAAGAATGATCTGTCAAAAAACCGGTTGCGATGCCGAACGCGCCGCGATCGAGCTTGAAAAGGCAAACAACGTTATTGCCGATGCAATGGATGCAATTGAAGGCGTTCAAAAATAATAGTTTTCGAAAAACAAAAGATCCGAGAGTTACTTCCCTCTCGGATCTGTTTTTTATTTGTTTTTTATCGATTCAATTTCAGTTCTTATTTTTTCTGTTTTTTAGCAAGAAAAACACCAAAACCCCAAGCAAAACAACAACTGCCGCAACGGTAACTGCCGTTATAACGGCGCTATCGGAAGACGTGCCTTCAACATTATCGCTCTCATCAGAGGAAACACTTTCGTCGGTAATCTCCGACGAATCGTTTGTTTCGGGCTTTAATGATTCTTTGTATGAATTCTTTTCATCATCCAAGGAATTAATAGCCGCTTTTTCGGCAATTTTAAGAGAAGACAAAAGATATTTACTGATATTATCAGAAACAATATCGGTATCGGAAACGTATTTTTCCGCAAGCGTTTTTCCCTCCGCAACAAGACCGTTCAATTCGTTTTCAACGTCCGAAAGCTTTTTATCGGCAAGCTGTTTTGTAAACGAGCCAAGCTTGTCGGCATACACTTTAAGCGCATCAACGTTGGCAGTGGAAGCTTCGGTCTTCACAACACTCGCGATTCTTGAAACGATTGTGTCTTTAATATGGTCAAGCTGTGCAATTACAGCCGCCTTTGCATTATAAGACGGACAAATGGCTTCTTTTGAAAATACCGAATTTTTGATGTAGTCCTTATAACTTCCGCTAACGTATTGACTGTACGAGAAAAACGCTGTTCCGTCAGCGCCGCATTTACGTGCGGCTATGATTTGTTCACGGTAAATTTCGGGACCGTTATCGCGAAGTCCGATTACGGTTTGAATGCCGTCGCCCGAAAGGTTAACGGTATTATCGGCCCACTTGATTACCGCATCTGTCGTTCCGTATGCCATAGGATAAATAACGTCGACAAGGCCTTCCTTAAGCCAGGTTTCGGTATCCTGACACATTTTTGTTTTTGTCGATTCATATCCGGGCGCTACGTCACAGGAGAAAAGAACGTCGGGGCGGATTTCTTTGATAAGCGCACCCGTTTTTCTTACAAGATCGGTAACAAAAGACGCACGGAATTTGCACCAATCGTCCCAACCCTTCTGCGATGAGCTTGTGGGCACTTTTTCGATGCCGTATTTTTCCTTAAACTGTGCTTTGGTATATTCGTCGTATCCGTAATTCACCGTAGAGTTTTCGGGATAACGAACGTAATCGAGCTGGAATCCGTCAATTTCATAATTTTCAAGGATATAGCGATAGGTTTTTAACAAAAATTCCTGCACCTCGGGAAGTGCGGGATTAAGAAAATACGCATTTCCGTATTCGTTCGTTACCGACTCTTTTCCGTTTTGGTCGATATTCAACCATTCGGGCTTTTTCTTGCCAACCGAAACGCCTACGTTTGACGAGCCGTCATGACCCACTCTGTAACAGGATACCCATGCGTGGACCTCGATACCAAGCTCATGGAATTTGTCGATATAAAGCTTGAGCATATCCTGACCTTGAAAAACGGGATTTTGCTCGAACAAACTGTCCTCCGGCATAGGCATTATCATCGTCGAATCGAAAAGAACCTCGATACAGACCGAATTGAAGCCCATTTCATAAATATCGTTTACCGTCTTTTTGACTGTAGAGATATTCGCGTTTGTGGGAATACGAAGCCAAACGGTTCTCGTTTCAACGGGAACGTAAGGCACAAGTGCGGTTTTGAGTGCTTCTGCTTCTATATCGAAAAGATATCCGTTTCTTATAAAGTCGTTTACCTTATCGGATTCAAGCGAGTTCTTTATCGCTTGTAAAAGTGATTTAAGCTTATTTACAGATTCGTCGACCTTTTTATAATCGATATCTGCAAAATTAAGAGTTTCTGTTCTGATACGATTTTCAAGTTCTTTCAACCGAAGCTCGTAGCTGTTATACGCATTTGCCTTTTTGTAGGAAACCGTTACGGTTTTGGCATCTTCATCAAGTATTGCGGAATAGCCAAGCACGCAGGCATCGGTTATCGGTTGTTTTTTGTTGCCGACGCCCGAAATAACAAAGCCGCCGACGGGGATCTTGCTGTTATTTCCGCCGACAGAAACGATAATTCCGTTTGCATCGACGACCGCCTCAACACCCCAGGTGTTGGTTTTTGTTTCTTCTCTGTCGCGGTATATGATAAGCTTATTCTCAGCACGCGTAGCATTGATAGCATCGTAAGCAAGAACGCTTTCGCCAAAGGGAGAATAGTTTTCCGAAACAATCGTTACGCAATTATAGTCCTTATCGAAATAAGCATAATCTCCCTCGGTAATTTCGGGAAGCTGATTTACTTTTGCAGGACCGAAGCTTAAAACAAAGCCGTCGGACGGGATTTGTGAATTGCTCTTTCCGACAGAAGTAATTCTTCCGTCGCACGCAACAACAAATTCAACACCTTGACCCATTGTTCCTGTTTTTTCACCGTAATCGGGTGTATAAACGATGACAGAAACGGCGGCACGCTTTCCGTTGACCTCGGTAAGTATGAAATTTTCTGAAAATTCTTCATCTTCCGCGCTTACGATAAAGGAATTGCCAACAGAAAACGCTAATAAGATCGAGAGCGCCAATGCCATCAGCCTTGTTTTCATAAATTACCTCGATTGATTATTTTGATTCGGTTACAACGTAATCGTCGGATATTTTTGCGTTAATGCTGAGGTTTCTCAGTGATTCAAGCTGAGCTTTTCCGTTTTCGCCCGAATTTATGTAGGTAAAATTCTCGCTTTGCATCATCGGATAGAAAACATTTGTAATATTACCCTCTTTATCGATTGAAAACTTAAGCATTCCGCAGGTGAGAGTATAGCTGGAAAACACAAAGTTACCCAGACTGTACGCAATGAGCTTGCCCTTGTAATATTCAAGTCCCTGCATACAATGCGAGTGCATACCTATAACAACATCAGCACCCGCATCAACAAATGCTTTGCCCATGCTCTTTTGTCCGCCTGTTAGGTTTGTTGTTTTTTCGATGCCCCAATGCACGTAAGCAACGACAAAATCTGCCTTTTCTTTTGCGGCAGAGATTTCTTTCGACATTGAAACCGTATCGAAAATCTGGAATACGCCGCTTTGCGAATCGGTTGCGCCTCGGGTGCTGTAGGGGTCGATTGCAGAGCCGGCAACGATAGCCACGACGTAGCCGTTTACCACGTAGTAATACGGTTTTTTCGCATCGTTAAGATTTTCGCCTGCACCGATATGCGCGATACCTGCACCGTCAAGATGGGTTATGGTATCGGTAAGCGATAACGGGCCGTAATCGAATGCGTGGTTATTTGCCATACCGACGATGTCAACACCGAGCTCACCGAAAATCGAAACGTTTTTGGGATTGCCTCTAAACGTCCATTTTTTTCCTTTGATAGGTGCACCGCGGTCGGTCAACGTGAATTCGTGGTTAGCCATGGTAACGTCAGCGGAGCGCATAATATCAAGCACCTCGTCCGAAACCAAGCCCTCGATACCCTTTCCGCGCGATTTATAGCGATTCATAACGCTGTATCCGTCGGCAAATGCGGTATCGCCGACAAAAACGAAATCGGCAACACCGTCAGCGGAATCCTCAAGCACGGTCGTGCGTTCAGGATCGCTTAAAGCAACTGCGTAAAATGCCTTTGCTGAATAACCCGTGATGTTTTTAAATGCATCGGAATCGACCTTGCCGTTTTCCAGCGCCGAAGCAAGTGCTTCGACCGCTTCATTTCCGCAAAGATTTTTTATCTTGTCAATTGTTTCTCTGCCGAAGGAGGCAGCGAAGAACACATCCAGATTAGATAAGTTATCCATTATCGCATCTACCGAAAAAGAATAAGAATCCAATTGGTTGGGCTTGCTAACCTCATCGGGTTCCGAAACGTTTTCGGGCGGAGGATTAACCGAAAGCGGCGAATATCCGCTCGTTTCGTCAACCTCCTCGAAAAAAAACGAAGGTATGAGCAAAACACAACAAAGGAAAACCGCAACGACCGATGCGATAATTGATATGATTTTAAAATTACTCATATTTCACGACTCATTTTTCATTTTTGATATGAATGTCAACCTGAGGATAAGGAATTTCGATGTTCGCGGTCTTGAACGCTTTTTGAACG
Source organism: Eubacteriales bacterium (assembly GCA_045657425.1). Lineage (GTDB taxonomy): Bacteria > Bacillota > Clostridia > Oscillospirales > CAG-382 > Coliplasma. Next base: position 3,682 of record JAZOTA010000080.1, on the reverse strand, counting down.
CCGCTTACAAGCTCCTCGCGAACGGTCCAATAATCTGCGTTTTTGCTCCACACGCGAAGTGTATAGGTGATTCCGTTATCGCCGCATTCAGACATAATCGATACGGGTTGGGGATCCTTGAGCACCTTTTCACACGCAGTCGCAACCTCAAGCATAGTTGCTTTGACCTCGTCGGAATCGTGCTTATAGTCAGCGCTAAACACAACGTCAATACGGCGCGTTTCTTCAACGGAATAGTTAGTAATGACGGAATTGGTGAGTGTGCCGTTGGGAACGGTTATTACCTTGTTGTCGGGGGTGACCAAAACGGTATAAAATACCGAAATATCGCGTACCGTACCCGAAGCGTTTTCGGCATCAATGTAATCACCGACGCGGAAAGGACGGAAGAAAAGTATCATTATACCGCCGACAAGGTTAGAAAGCGCACCTTGAACAGCCAAACCGATTGCAACACCGGCGGAAGCAACAAGCGCGATAACCGAGCTCATAGGAACGCCGAGAATGGCAATTACGGTAACCAAAATGATAATTTTAAGTGAAATCGACAAAAAGTTAGCAATAAAGCTTGCGGCAGAAGGGTCGATATTCTTAAGGATTTTGCCATTTTTTATACGCTTGGAAACAACGTTTACAACTTTGAAGCCAACAAAAAACACCAAAATCGCCACCAAAAGATCTTTGGCGAGCGGCACGATCATTGATGTAAGGTCTTTTAAAATTTGTTCCATAAAATTCTCCTCAGTACATATTATTTCATTTTGGATGATAACCTTTTTTTGCTACAATGTCAACAGTTGGAAAAACATTTGTTGTGCTTTTAGGAAAAAACTTACCTTTTGATTTAAAAAATATTGACATTTCAGGTCTTTTTGTTATACTATTATATAGTTATAATTATGTCTAATTATGTCTTTATGAGGCCTTTATGAATAAACCTAAAATTATTTGTTTTGCCAACCAAAAAGGCGGTGTTGGTAAAACCACAAGCGCGTTGAATATCGCGGCGTGTATTGCCAGAAGCGGCAGACGCGTTTTGTTTATAGATTCCGATCCGCAAGGTAACGCAACAAGCGGTATCGGCATTAAAAAGCGCAGTATCACGGGAAGCGTTTACGACCTGCTCATCGGCAGAATGAAATGGGAAGAAGCGGCTTTGAAAACAAGTGTCCGTAATCTTTCGATTATTCCTTCGAGTATGAACTTGGTGGGTGCAGAATTAGAGCTTGTTGATGAAATTGACCGCGAATACAAACTGAAAAAAGCATTAAGCGGTGCGGAAGAAAAATTTGATTACATTATCATCGACTGCCCTCCCTCGCTTGGCTTACTTACTATCAACTCGCTTACTGCTGCAAAATACGTAGTTATCCCCGTTCTTTGCGAATATTATTCACTCGAGGGGCTTTCACAGCTTACTTCGACCATCAAGCTTATCAAAAAGCTTTACAATCCGGAAATCGAATTGTTGGGTGTTTTGATCAATATGTTTGACGGCCGTCTTAACCTTACCGTTGCGGTTTTGGAAGAGATAAAAAAGTATTTTGCGGACAAGCTTTTCAGAACACCGATCCCGAGAAGCGTTAAGATAAGCGAAGCACCGAGCCACGGTATGGCGATTACCGATTACGACAAAAACGGCAAGGGTGCGGTCGCTTATTCGGCGGTTGCGCTTGAATTGATTCAGAGATGTGAAAAATAACGGAGGTTTGAATGGCTTTGAAAGGTTTGGGCAGAGGACTTGATGCTCTTCTTGCCGATAACGATATTACCGAAAAAGAGCAAAACGGCGTTACGATGCTTAAAATTTCCGACGTTGAGCCGAACAGAGGTCAGGCAAGAAAGCAATTCGACGAAGCTGCTTTGCTTGAGCTTGCCGATTCAATAGGAAAGCACGGCATTCTTCAACCGATTGCCGTAAGAAAGAAAGCAAACGGATATTATGAGATCATCGCAGGCGAAAGACGTTGGAGAGCTTCAAAGATTGCAGGTCTTAACGAGATTCCCGCTTTGGTAAAGGAAATTGACGACCGCACGGCAAGTGAGCTTTCGCTCATTGAAAATCTTCAGCGTGAAAATCTCAATGCGGTCGAAGAAGCGTTTGGCTACCGCGATCTTATGGATAAGTTCGGTCTTACCCAGGAGGAAGCGGCTGAAAGAGTCGGAAAATCACGTGCATCGGTTGCAAATATTTTGCGGCTTTTGAAATTACCGAAATCGGTGCTCTCGCTTGTTGAAAGCGACTGCCTGTCTTACGGACACGCAAGAGCGTTGATTCCTATGACCTCACAGCTTGACGAGGAAAGCATTCTCGAACACGCAGAATATATTGTTAAGTGTGAGTTTTCGGTAAGGCAGACCGAGCAATACGTTAAAAACATACTTGATGGCGGAAAAAATCGTCCTTCAAGCAACAAAAACAACGTAAGCAATGCTTATTATAAAAAGATCGAGAACGATATGAGCGAAATTCTCGGCAGAAAAGCAAGTATTAAGCAAGACGCAAACGGAAACGGAAAGGTTACCATTGCTTTCTCGGGCTCTGATGACCTTGAAGCACTTATCAAGCTGATTTGCGGCGAATTATTTTTTGAAAACGAAAATTAATTGAATGGAGTAAAATAAAATGATCGACATTAAATTTCTTCGCGAAAATCCCGACGTTGTACGCGAAAACATTAAGAAAAAGTTCCAGGACGATAAGCTTCCTTTGGTAGATGAAGCGATCGCTCTTGATATTCGCAACCGCGAAATTAAGACCGAGGTTGAAGCACTTCGTGCTAACCGCAATAAGGCATCCAAGCAAATCGGCGCGTTGATGGGACAAGGCAAGCGCGATGAGGCAGAAGAGGTTAAGCGCGCAGTTGCCGCTGACGGCAGCAAGATTGATGCTCTTTCTGCAGAGGAAAAGGAAGTCGGCGAAAAGCTTAACGCTATTATGATGCGTATACCCAACATTATCGATCCTTCTGTTCCTATCGGCAGAAACGACGAAGAAAACGTTGAGGTACAACGTTACGGCGAACCCCTTGTTCCCGATTTCGAGATTCCCTACCATGCAGAAATTTTGGAAAAGCTTAACGGTCTTGACCTTGACAGTGCAAGAAAGGTTGCAGGTAACGGCTTTTATTATCTTACCGGCGATATTGCACAGCTTCACTCTGCAGTTATCACCTATGCGCGTGACTTTATGATTCAACGCGGCTTTGAATATTGCATTCCTCCGTTTATGATCCGAAGCAACGTTGTAACCGGCGTTATGAGCTTTGCGGAAATGGAAGCAATGATGTATAAGATCGAGGGCGAAGAGCTTTATCTTATCGGTACGAGCGAACACTCGATGATCGGCCGTTATATCGACACTATTATCCCCGAAAATCAGCTTCCCAAGACTCTTACCAGCTATTCGCCTTGCTTCCGTAAGGAAAAGGGCGCTCACGGTATTGAGGAACGCGGCATTTACCGTATTCACCAGTTCGAAAAGCAGGAAATGGTCGTTATTTGTAAGCCCGAAGAAAGCATGATGTGGTTCGACAAGCTTTGGCAGAACACCGTTGACCTTTTCCGTACTCTTGATATTCCCGTTCGTACGCTTGAATGCTGCTCGGGTGACCTGGCAGACCTTAAGGTCAAATCGGTTGACGTTGAAGCGTGGTCGCCCAGACAGAAGAAGTATTTCGAG
>JAZOTA010000079.1:0-8673 GCA_045657425.1 Eubacteriales bacterium | reverse complement strand
TTTGCCTTATACGTTACCGGCGGGCGATTCGTGAATCGCCCCTACGGTGTGCGGATGTTATGTTTTTCATCATGACGTTGTGTTTATCATAATTGTTCCGTGCGGGCGAGTCGTGAATCGCCCCTACGGTGTGAAATTTTTATGTTTATTTCGATATAACAGCGTTCGTTTTATTTGTTGCGTTTCGGTTTTAAAATCGATATAACATATAAAACTGTAGGGGCGATTCACGAATCGCCCGTAAGCAACAATTAAAACAAACAAAAAAACAAAAAAGACGGCACAATTACCGTCATTAAAATAATTAATATTGAAAGTTTTTGGGGAGAGAGTTCGAGAGAGGGGCTTTTTGTCGCTTCGCTCTCGACACAAAACGCAAGCGTTTTGGTCGTTTTTTGTGAGCACCATTCGTTCGCACAGTATTCGTGCGCCTCGCTTTGCTCGTTGTCCGAATCCTTGGCGCTCTAAGGTATAAAAATCGAGGCACATGTCCCCGATTTTTATGATGATTTTTATTGTATATGTGCGTTCGGCTTTAATTAATAAATAATTAATATTGAAAGCTTTTGAAAAGAGAGCGCGAGAGAAAGACTTTTTTAAAAGTTTTTCTCTCGCAAAACTCGCAAATACCCCTTAATATAAAAGCAACTATTTCACGTTATGCACTCGAGTGACCTGCGGGCAGATGAGCGCATCGTCGCGAAGGATGGGTTTTGCCCAATATACTGCGTTGCGGATGATGGTTTGGACGGTTTCGTTATGGAAAATCGGGAATGTTTCGTGGCCGGGCTGGAAATAGAAAATTCTACCGTTGCCGCGGTGGAAGGTACAGCCGGTACGGAATACCTCGCCGCCCTCGTACCAGCCCATAAAGACTACCTCGTCGGGTTCGGGGATGCCGAACGGCTCGGCATAGGTTTCGACACCGTTAAGCTCGAAATATCTGCCGACGCCAAGAGCTATCGGGTGTGCAGGGTTGATTGTCCAAACACGTTCCAAATCGCCGTCCTCACGCCAAGAGAGGTTACAGCTTGTGCCCATAAGCGCCTTAAAAATCTTCGAATGGTGCGCCGAGTGCAGACAGATGATGCCCATACCCTTCAAAACCGACTCCTTGATGCGGTTGACTATCTCGTCGGGCACGCTGTTGTGGCGCATATGTCCCCACCAGATGAGCACGTCGGTATTATCGAGAACCTCTTGAGTAAGACCGCATTCCTCATCGTCAAGCGTTGCGGTGCGGACGGTGATCTCATCCGATTTAAGGAAATCGGCGATGGTTTGGTGAATGCCTTGGGGGTATATTTCACGAACACGCTCGTTATTCTTTTCGTGGTAAAATTCGTTCCAGACGGTTACCTTTATCATATTATTGCTCCTCTTTTTTGTTACTCACGCCCCGATTTTATCACATAAACAAAACGCTGTCAAGTGCGGCACTGCTCGAAAACGCTTGACAAGGCGGAAGCTTTGCAGTATATTTTAAGTGTATAAAGCCTGCATATAATTCCTATGGGGCATTATCGTTCACAATACTCTTTAACCGTTTTAAAATTATTAGGAGGCATTTTATGAAAAAGATCATTTTAGTTCTGACCGCATTTTTATTGGCGTTTTCGTTATTTGCCTGCGACAGCGGTGAAAGCGAAGTCTCGAGCACTCCCATTGAAAGCTCGATCGTTGAAGCATCAAGCGGTGAAAGCTCAGAGCCCGAAATTTCTGAGCCCGAAAGTAATGCGCCCGAAAGCGATGCAGAATCGAGCGTTCCCGATTTCGAACAGAGCGAGCCGTTGGAAATCGTTATGACGACCGACAAAACCGAATACACCATCGATGAAAAAATCGTTCTCACCTTTGTTGCGAATGATGAAACGGCAGAGTTGTGGTACGGCCATGACTTTTTTGTCGAATATTGGGACGAAGAAGCAAAGGAATGGAAGCGTTGCCAAAAAGATTTTGGAATTCTCGAAGAAGCGCTTTTCTGTAACGGCAAAGGAACCTATACGTTTGAACTGAGCGAGCGTGCCGATGCAGGTTATCCCAAATACAGAGTCAAACGCTTTTTTCGAGCGAACAGATTTTTCGCAGACAAGACCACCGGCTGTACCGTTTATTCAAACGAGTTTACTATTTTGACGGCTGACAACTAAAAAAAGACGCGAGGAAGTTTTTTCCTCGCGTTTTACTTTTTTATTCTTATTTCCCTACTGCTTTTTTAACAACGGGGTATATCGTTTCAGCCATCGAGAACTGTCCTAAATCGTTCGGGTGGAGGTTATCGACCGAATAGAGGTCGCGCATTTCAGGTGTAAAGAAATCCGAGCTATCGACGAAATAGACGTTCTTATCGCCGTTGTTGACCGCATTTTCATAGGTCTTTTTAACGATTGCGATGCGCTTTAAATCGCCCTCGGTCGCTTTTGCATAGAACGGGTGGGTCACGAACACAACGGGAAGGTTCGGCTGCTTTTCACGGATGCACTTAAAGAACGGCTCGTGAGTCGATTCAAGGTGCTCAAGCGAGGGAGAGTTATAGTCGTAGTCCATTACGAAGCAGGAAAGATTGCGTGATGCGATATGCTCTGCGACGCACAATTCACCCATTGCCGAGCCCGAAAAGCCGTAGTTTACGCAATCGGCATCGAGCGCACGGCAGACGATGTTCGCATAGGAGTTGGCAGGACGTGAAACGCATCCGCCCTGGGTAATCGACGAGCCGTAGAACGCAACCGGTCCGACGCTTCGCTTTGTGGGTGCGCCGATGTGTGCGCCCTTGGGGAATCCGACCTCTAATTTGTCGATACCGCCGTAAAGAGGAAGGTTGATTTGCACCTCCTTAACGCCGACGGGGAGATTAATTTCACCCTCGTTATGGTTGGGGTCGGTCGCAAAGGTCTGCATCATCTTGCCGACGTATTCACGCGCGGTTCCTGTGCCGACGTAGCAGTCGATACCCCAAACGCCTCTGTTACAGAAATGGGGCATACCCGTTGAGGAAAAGCGGTTGTCGATACGGATGCTTATAATATTCGCATCGGTCGAGAAACGGATACAACCGCCTGCGGTGTGGTGGCCCAAGCCCTTATTTGCGTCGGAGTATATATCCTTTTTGCTTGCGTCGAGGCGGTAATATTCATTACCGTTATCCTCGGGCTTAATCAGTCCGCCGAGCACGAACGGCGCGTTGCGAACGTCGATGTAGGTATATCCGTCCTTGCGTGTGCATTTCGCAAAGGTCAACGGGCTTTTCATATCCTTTTTATAGAGTCGTTCCTTGCTTTTTTTCGGTTTGCCTAAATTGAATTTCATAGCGTTTTCCTTTTTTGTGGTTTTTTGTCGGTGGTATGGGGGTTACGAGGGAGGTCTTTTTGAAAAAAGCCCTCCCTCGTGCTCCCTCCAAAAAACTTTTATTATATATTTATATTAACATACTTTTTTTGTTGTTTCAATATTTATATAATGATTTTTATGTGTTTTGTTTCCGCAACGTATTAACGCAACCGTAGGACATAAGCGAAATCGTTACGAATAGGCTCCCTTGTGTAAAGGGAGCTGACGCCGTAGGCGGCTGAGGGATTGTAGGTTACGGAGTAACCGTAGCACATTAACATTAAATAGTAAAAGCATACGGATATTTCATATCCTACAATCCCTCCGTCTTTTGCTACGCAAAATCCACCTCCCGAACGGGGTCCCCGAAAACGCTTGCCGTTTTTGGGGTTAAATGCACAAGGGAGGCGATTCAGTACGAAACGCAATGAAATAAAACAAACGTGAAATCAAACCGCACCAAAACGGGCGATTCGTGAATCGCCCCTACGGTGGGAATTGTTGTTTGAATTATTAACATTTGTTTCGTTTCAATTATATTTACGTTTTGTTTTTTGTATATGTAAAAATATGATTTGTAGGGGCTTCACTTTCTCGCCCGTTGGAAACATATATGACAAACGAAACATCAATGCACAAATAAATTATAAATATTGAAAAGTTTTTGGAGAGAGCGCGAGAGTCACTTTTTTTAAAAAGGGGCTCTCGCACTATATAAACAAAAACAGCTCTCGCACTATATTCATCAAAAACAGCTCTCGCACTATATTCATCAAAAACGCCCCTCTCTCGTAAAACATCAGCATTTTATGTCGAAAGCGAAACGATTTATATTGCAATATTTTTGATTTTATGTTATAATTCTTTGAATAAATTTTTGGAGGTATTTATGCAGGATACCGTTTGGCTTGACGAGGAACGCGATTTGTTGTGCTATATCGATCAGACGCTTCTTCCGAACGAGCTTAAAATTTGCACTTGCAACGATATTTTCGATCTTTACGATATTATAAAGCGCCTTTCGATCCGCGGTGCGCCTGCTATCGGCGTGGGCGCGGCGATTGGTCTTTATGCTGCGGCGAACCGTTTTGAGGACGAAAGCGAGGACGGATTCCTTTACTCCTTCCGCAAGAGTGCCGAAATCGTCAATTCCTCACGTCCGACCGCCGTTAACCTTTCTTGGGCGGTAAAGCGTATGATAAAATGCGCCAACGACGCAAAGGGCTTGGGCGTTGACGGTATTAAAAAGGCACTCAAGGCAGAGGCTCTTGCCATTTATAACGAGGACATCGAAACCTGTAAGAAGATTGGCTTTTACGGTGACACGCTTATTCACGACGGCGCGCGTATTTTGACACACTGCAACGCAGGTGCGTTGGCGGCGGTGCGTTACGGCACTGCGCTTGCGCCCATTTACACCGCAAACGAAAACGGCAAAAGAGTTTCGGTTTATGCCGACGAAACACGTCCCCTGCTTCAGGGTGCACGTTTGACTGCGTTTGAGCTTGCCGAAAACGGCATTGCCGTTACGCTTCAGTGCGACAATATGGCTGCTTCGCTTATGAGCAAGGGTATGATTGATATGGTGCTTGTCGGCGCAGACAGAATTGCAATGAACGGCGATGCGGCGAACAAAATCGGTACGTTGGGCGTTGCCATTATCGCAAAGCATTTTGGCATCCCCTTTTACGTTTGCGCTCCGCTGTCGACTATCGACCCGTTTTGCGAAAGCGGAAAGGAAATAATTATCGAGCAAAGAAACCAAAGTGAAGTGACCGAGATGCATTACGCAAAGCGTATGACGCATAAAAACGTTTCGGTCTATAACCCTGCTTTTGACGTTACCCCCAACGAGCTTATCACGGGAATTATTACCGAAAAAGGAATTTTTAAAGGTTATGAACTGTCAACGATCGAACAACTCGCTTCTGCTCGTGCTTAATCCCGTTGCGGGAAAAGGCAAGGGCAAGGAAATACTTTTTAACATGGTTGAGCTGTTGACCAACCACGGCTTTCGCGTTACCGTTCTGCCGACAGTTTCGGGCGGTAAGACCGAAAAAACGATTGCCGAGGAATGCAAAAACTACGGCACTGTCGTTGCAATCGGCGGTGACGGCACGCTTAACAACGTGATAAACGGCATTATGCAAAGCGGATGCGACGTTCCTTTGGGCTATATCCCTCTCGGCTCGACAAACGATTTTGCAAAATCGCTGGGACTGCCGAAGGATATCGATAAAGCCTGCGAGGCAATTGCGACAAAGGAGCCGAAATATATCGATTTAGGGCTTTTCGGTGACAGGTATTTCGTTTACATCGCGTGTGCCGGTTTGTTTGCCGATGCGTCGTTCAAGACGAGCCAGAAGATGAAAAACACGTTGGGACACAGCGCATATCTTTTAAAGGGTGCGACCTCGCTTACCCACATGCATAAGATACACTTTGAGGTCGAATGCGACGGTGACGAGCTTGACGGCGAATTCATCCTCGGCGGCGTTTCGAGCACGCACAGCGTAGGCGGTGTTTTCAAGTTCCCGAAGGAGAACGTCATCTTCGACGACGGCTTTTTCGAGCTTACGCTTATCAAGGCGCCAAAGGGCGTTTCGGAGGCAACCTCGCTTATCAATTCGCTTATGCACGGCAATCTCGATTCCCCTCTTTTCGTAACACGCAAGGCGAAAAAGGTGCATTTTTTAAGCAGCGCCGAAAACGAATGGTCGCTTGACGGAGAAAACGGCGGCAAGATAAAAAGCGTACATATTGAAATAAAGGAAAAGGCATTGCGCTTTATTTATTGATTTGTGCAAAAATATAGTCGTAAAATGCGTTCTGTTTGAAAATAATGCTTGACTTATAGGACGCTTGTATGTATAATTGAAATGTTAGAAAAATTTCTCGGAGGTATTTGCGATGAATTACTCACGCGCTGTAAGTGTCTCGCGTTTTGTGTTGCTGTTGCTCGCTATCGTGCTTGTTTGCTCGATAACCGTCGGCGGCGTTTACTTTAGCGACGATACGCAGTTAAAAGGAATATTTGAAGAAGGAACTATCCGTTTGGGTCTTGACCTTGCGGGCGGCTCCGTTGTTACTTTCCAAGCTAAAACCGATGATACGGGCTCTGACCTCGAAACAGGTATGAACTCGGTCTACACCGTTATGAGAGACCGTCTTGACGGACAAGGCCTTACCGAAGCGCTTTGTTATCTCACCGGTGACGATATGATCACCATTGAAATTCCCGACGTTGAAGATCCCAACGAAGCTATCGCAAACTTTATGCAAACCGCCAAGCTCCAATTCAAGGATAAGAGCGGCGCAGTTGTTCTCGAAGGCGAACACGTTGAATCCGCTTTGGGCGGCAGCTTCCAGGTTTCCGAAGGTAAATATGAATATGCGGTTTCGCTTACTCTTACCGATGAAGGCGCAAAGAAGTTTGCAACCGCTACCACAAAAGCAGCTGCTAACAAGGAAGCTATCGGTATTTATATCGACGGCGTTATGATCAGCGAACCCACCGTTAACGAAGCAATCACCACCGGCGAAGCAATCATCACCGGTAACTTCACCTATGAATCGGCTTCTGCCCTTGCGAACAACATTAACGCAGGTGCGTTCCGTTACGAGCTCGAAACGGTTGAACAAAGAACCGTTGGCGCAACTCTTGGTGAAGATTCGCTTTCCACCTCGCTTTTCGCAGGTGCAATCGGCGTTCTTTTGATTCTCGTTTTCCTCTGCGTTTATTATAAGGTTCCCGGCGTAATGGCATCGATCGCTCTTATCGCTTACATCGGTATCTACGGTCTTGTTATCGTTATCTTCGGCACCAACCTTACCCTTGCAGGTATCGCAGGTATCTTCCTTTCAATCGGTATGGCGGTTGACGCAAACGTTGTCATCTTCGAACGTATCAAGGAAGAAATCGACCTCGGCAAGAGCGCAAAGGCGGCTGTTAAGGCAGGCTTTAAGAGAGCTTTCTCGGCAATTCTCGACTCTAACGTTACCACAATCATCGCGTGTGCGGTGCTTTACTTCCTCGGTTCGGGTACCATCAAGGGCTTCGCAACTACCCTCTTTATCGGTATCGTTATCTCGCTCTTTACCGCATTGATTATCACCAAGGCACTTCTTAACCTTGGCATCGGTATGGGCATCACCGAACCTAAAAAATACAGAGCGTTGGGAAGGAGAGCTAAATAATGAGCAAGTTTCACTTTATTAAAAACCAAAAAGTAACGCTTTGCGTTGTAGCACTCGTAATCCTTATCGGTCTTGTTTCCTTCTTTGTAAGAGGCTTTAACATCGATATCGACTTCTCCGGCGGTACCGAAATCAAAATCGACCTCGGAACCGAGGTAACCCAAGAGGTTTGCGACGATATCAACGATATCATCAGAAACCACGAAAAATTGGGTAACGATTACGTTTCCTCCACCACCAAATCGACCGACAACATCAATATGGCAATCATCCGTACCGGTACTGCCGCACTTGATAATGAACAAACCCAAGCGCTTGAAGATGCTATCCTCGCAAAATATCCCGATGCAAATGCAAACAATATCGAAATCAACACCATCGCACCGACCATCGGCAGCCAGCTTACCAAAACCGCTATCATCGCAGTTGCAGTAGCTATCGTGCTTATGCTCGTTTACATTTGGATCCGTTTCGAGGCTAAATCGGGTATCGCGGCAATCTGCTGTCTTGCACACGACCTTTTCGTTATGTTTGCGGCATATTCGCTCCTTCAAATCCCCGTTAACTCGATGATTATCGCGGCTTTGCTTACCATCCTCGGTTACTCGATCAACGCAACCATCGTTGTGTTCGACCGTATCCGTGAAAACAAGGCGAAGGCTGAAGCAGGCACCGAATTTTCCGATATCGTTAACACCGGTATCCACGAAACCTTCGGCAGAAGCGTTAACACCACCCTCACCACCCTTTTCACCATCGGTATGATCTACATCCTCGGTGTTGAATCGATCAAGCAGTTCGCACTTCCCCTCATCGTTGGTATCGTAGCAGGTCTTTTCTCCTCCGTCTTTATGTCGGGTATGATCTGGAACGCTCTTACCAAAATCGGCGGCAAGAAGAACAAATAATTAGAGTTTGATTATATTGCGAGAGAGGAGCTTTTTGAAAAAAGCCCCTCTCTCGAACTCTCTCCCCAAAAACTTTCGATATATATATTTTTTAATGACCGTATTTGTTACGGTCTTTTTTGTTGGTTCGTTTGCCGTAATTGTTGCGTTTTCGGGCGATTCGTGAATCGCCCGTTGCGTAACAAATAAAACGAACGTTATTATATCGAAATAATCGTAAAAAATCACACCCGTAGGG
>JAZOTA010000078.1:0-2473 GCA_045657425.1 Eubacteriales bacterium | reverse complement strand
CGAGAGAGGGGCTTTTTTGTCGCTTCGCTCTCGTGAAAAATTCTACGAATTTTCCCCGTCTTATGTGAGTGCCGTGCGCTCGCGCCGTGCTTGTGCGCGCTTCGCTTGTCCAAACACGCGGCACCCCAAGGTATATTTTTCGTGGCACATGTCCCCGAAAAATATAAGAATTAATTATATAAATACTTCGTATTTTAAATTAAGGGAACGTTAGTGTATTATAAATAATATTATTATCGAAAGTTTTTGGGGAGAGAGCACGAGAGAGGGGCTTTTTGCAAAAAGCTCCTCTCTCGTTATAATCTATACTTAAACAAAACCTATCAAACACCGAAAACTCTCTTTGCGTTGCCCGAGTAAATCGCGTCCTTGTCATGTTCGGAAAGACCGATCGATTCAATTTGGTCAAACGCAAATCGAGTGTTCCAAAGCGGATAATCCGAACCGAAAAGCACCTTTTCGACACCGTGCTTTTCGATAAGGCGGTAAAGGTTTTTGCCGTCCATACCGATAAGCGCCTCGCTCGTGTCGGTATAAACGGGCGTGCCGATAAGATATTCCTCTGCCTCGTCCCAAACGCTGTAACCGCACATATGCGCCGCGATGACGGTCAATTCGGGAAGCTTTTCCAAAATTCCCAAAACCTTTTTCGGGGTTGAAAATTCGGTATTCTTGTCGCCGACGTGGAAAAGAATAGGAAGGTTAAGCCGCGCACATTCTTTGTAAATAGCCATAGCGCGTTCATCATCGATATTAAAGCGCTGAAAGTCGGAATGTATCTTGATACCCTTTGCGCCGAGTGCCTTGCAACGCTCAAGCTCGCCGACCGCCTCGTCAAATCCCATAAAGGGATGGAAGGATGCGAGGGGGATAAAACGCTTGTCCTCGTTTGCGCTGTTGATAAGGAAATCGTTGCCGACCTGTGCGTGCGCTACGTCGGGCTTTAAGGTTGCCGAGGAAATAACGAATCGGATATTGTCAAGTCCTTCTGCGCCCTTGAAAATACCGTCTATCGAGCCGTCGCCTTGTCGGGGAAGTGAGTAGTAGTTAACGATATTGTCCGCCGCACGCAAAGCGATCTTGTCGGGCCAAATATGTGTATGTACGTCAATAATTTCTCGTGAAATGCTCATAATTCACCTAAAATGAAAGCGGTAGGCGCACCTACCGCGTTCTTTTTGAAAATAGTTTGCTTATTCAGCGTCGCAGCAACCGCATTCGCATTCGCAATCGTCTTCAGCGTCGGTTTCAACGATGGTAAGAACCTTGCCGCAGGAAGGGCATTCAAGCTCATCGATTTCTTCGATATCGCATTCGTCGATATAAACGGGTTCGCCGCAAGCAGGGCATTCAAGCTCCAAGCATTCGCAGCAGTCGCAGCAATCGCAATCGTCGTCGCAATCATCGCAATCGCAATAATCGTCGTCATCACAATCGCAGCAATCGCAATCGCAATCGCAATCATCATCTTCGCAGCAATAGAAATCTTCTTCTACTGCGCCGAGATCTTCATCGATTTCTTCGATATATTCGCGAAGAGTAGCGTTTTCATCTTCAAGATCCTGAACGGAAAGCGCGAGATCTTCAAGCAAATCAGCCATAACTGCCAAAAGCTTGCCTTCGCCCTTAGAGGTATCGATTTCCATACCTTCCATAAGACCCTTGATATATGCAGCCTTTTCAGAAACGTTCATAATATTATCTCCTTTTTAGTTTTTTGCGGTTCGTAAAATTAAATCTGCCGAACTGTATGCAAGGTTGTTTACAAATTAGTATTAACCAAATATACAATAAAAATCCAACATATTTTTCAAGGACATGCGCCTTGAAAAATATACCTATGATGTTCGCGAACGGTGAGTGAGGCGCGAGCGCACGAACATCCAAAACCAAATGAAATCCTTGCGATTTCATTTGAGAGCGGAGCGATTATACTCTTTCAAGATATTCGCAGGTTCTGGTATCAATCTTGATAACGTCGCCTTCGTTAATGAATATCGGAACCTTAACCTCAGCACCGGTTTCAACGGTAGCGGGCTTGGTAACGTTGGTAGCGGTGTTGCCGCGAACGCCGGGTTCGGTAGCGGTAACCTCAAGCTCAACGAAAATGGGGGGCTCAACCGAGAAAACCTTGCCCTTGTAGGACATAATCTTGCAGGTCATGCCTTCCTTAACGAACTTAAAGCTGTCGGGAAGCTGTTCTGCGTTAAGGGGTTCCTGATCGTAGGTAACGGGATCCATAAAGTAGTAAAGATCGCCGTCGGTGTAGCTGTATTCCATTTCTCTTCTTTCAACGATAGCCTGGGGGAACTTTGCGGTGGGGTTGAAAGAGGTTTCGATAACTGCGCCGGAGATGATGTTTCTCATCTTGGTTCTAACGAACGCCGCGCCTTTACCGGGCTTTACGTGCTGGAATTCGATAACCTGCATAAGCTGGCCATCCATTTCAAAGGTCAGACCGTTTTTGAAATCG
>JAZOTA010000077.1:0-4046 GCA_045657425.1 Eubacteriales bacterium | reverse complement strand
CATCCGTGCGCTGATGGCATATGTAAAAGAAATGGGCATTGAAACCACCGGTTCCTTCCGCTCCATCTTTTTGGAGGGTCCTCCCAACCGTGGTGAAAACAGCGGCGATTACATCACACAGATTGCTGTTCCGATTAAGGGATAATCAAGCAAAGCAAAAGCGGAGTGAAATTCACTCCGCTGTTTTTTATATCGAAAGGTATTTTATATTTTTGCGAGTATTTCGGCGGCGTTTGTGTCGGGCTTGACCTTGGGCATAATTTCTGCGATATCGCCGTTTTGATCGATGATAAAGGTTGTGCGCACGACACCCATCGAAACCTTTCCGCACATCTTCTTTTCCTGCCAAACACCGTAAGCGTTGATTGCCAAAAGCTCGGGGTCGGACAGAAGGATGAACGGAAGACCAAACTTTTCGGCAAACTTTTTGTGCGATGCAACGCTATCCTTGCTTATGCCGATAACCTCGACGTTCTTTTCGGTAAAGCCCTTATATGCATCGGCAAACGCACACGCTTGGCGCGTACATCCGGGAGTGTTGTCCTTCGGATAGAAATAAAGCACAACCTTTTTGCCCAAAAAGCTCGAAAGCGAAATTTCGTTTCCGTCCTTATCAAAAAGTGTAAAATCGGGGGCTTTCATTCCAACTTCAATCATTTTTTAACTCCTTTAAAATTCAATAAGTATTGCACGCACGGGTGCGCCGTCGACAGAACCCAAGTTAAGCGGCGCGGCATTAAGAAAATAAACGCCGTCGGGAACGCTTGAAAGCCGTATCCCCTCAAGCAGCACGACGTTATTCCCGAGCAGCTTCAAATGCACCTGCATCGGCGAGTCAATCGGACCTACAGTTTGCGATTCGTTGCCGATAAGGTCGATTTTCGCATCGGCGAAAACCTCTGCCGCTTCAAGCGTCACCGTCGCATCGCCCTTTATAAGTATCCTTTTTGCCGCTTCGGGGTTAAGCTTCGTTGCGTTTGCAAGAATTGCTTTCGCATCGTTTGCCGTCACTTCCCCTTTGTGGCTTACAACGTAAGCAAGCCCAACGGTTTTTTCAAGATTGATATCTTCAACGGTTGCGCCGTCGTTTATGAAATGGTAGGGCGCATCGATATGAGTGCCGTTGTGTGCGCACATCGAAAATGCGGTCAGGTTATAAAGGTCGCCGTTTTTCATCGAGCAAATCATTTGCTTCTCGGGAGCAGGGTCGCCCGAAAAAACCTCGCAAGAGAAGACCTCTTGTGAAATATCGTATATTTTCATAAAACCTCCAACCGACTTCTTTTGATTATATTATGCGGTTTTAATCGCCGTTTGTCAACAAAAACTCGTCACGGTGCGATTCAAAAAATTCAAAATATTTACGCACGTTCGTAAGGTCGGTCCATTTTTTAGTCCGCGCAGGGCAGGAATCGAGGTCGTAAATTTTTGCATCCTTCATTGCAAGAAATATCGGCGAATGGGTTGAAATAATAAACTGACAGTTATAAAATCTTGCGGAATCCTCGATAAATTTCGCAAGCTCGATTTGAAACTGCACCGACAAGCTGTTTTCGGGCTCGTCGATAAGATAAATCGCATTGCTGTCGATATGGTCGGTGAAATATCGCATCGCCGTTTCGCCATTCGAATTCATATCGATATTACGCGCAAGACGTTCCTTCACAAACTGCGACTGCGTTTTCGATATCGCATCGTAATGCTCCTTCCAACGGTCGTAATCGTCCAATCCGTGAAGCCGCAAAAGCTCGCTGTTGCCCTCTTGAATGCCACGCTTCATTGTAGTGTATCCTTTAAAAAGCTGTTCGCGGTGCTCATCGATCCCGTTGTTGAGATAACGTATATTCAAAACGTAATCAAAAACGTCGTCGCTTGAAAGCATTTGATTTGTTTCGGGAATTTCATCACCGTAGATTTCACAAGGCGCAATATAGCGGTCGAAAAACGCACTTTTGCTGTATTCCGAGTGCCTTATAGCGTTTATCTTTTCGGCAATAACGTTAAGCAGGGTTGTTTTTCCCGAGCCGTTTCCTCCGTAAAGCAACGTTATCGGCGCAAAATCGATAAATCGCAAGCGCTTCTGCGGAAATATGCGAAACGGATAAACACTGTTAAAACAGGTGCGCCGCTCGGCATTTAAAATATTTTCTTCTATGCGTTGATCGGGCAGTTCGATTTGCTTTAAAAATACCATTTTAATCACCTCGCACCTATTATATCACCTCCTCTGTCCATTAAAACGGACAAAGGTCGCAAATAATTTCAAAAAGGCGGCAAATATTTGCCGCCCTTTTATTTAACACTAAAAAACTTTTAACAGTTCGGATTAATTTTTAACAGCGAGGCTGAATGCTGTATCAAGATTTTCTTCGGAAACGATAACGATAATGTAGTCAACAACCGCATCTTCGCCGTCTGCATACTGAGCAGTTGCAGAAAGGTTGATCGAAAGTTCACCGGATTTGCCCAAAAGAACCTTGCCGAATCTTTCGGAAAGAATATCGGAGAACGAAAGCGAAGAATAATCGCGGTAGATAAGTGCGCTGGGAAGCTCAACATCGGTACGGGTAGTGTCGTCGATGAGCCAACGCTCTGCGATACCGTTGATGCCGTCATCGGTCTTGATGTCGGTGAAGAAGTTGTAATCGCCATCCTTCTTGTCAACGTACTTGGTGAGCGCGGAGATCTTGGAAGAACCTGCGCCGTTTGCACCGATATCAAGCGAGAAGTTGGGGGTTGCAAGAATGGTATTTTCGGTAATTACAGTCTTGTCAAGCTCACGGTATTTAACAAGGATACCACCCATAATATTGGTAGGAGTCCAAGTGAAATCGTCAAGCGCCTTGGGTGCAGCATCAGGGAAACGCTTTGCAACAACGTTCATAATTTCAGCGTATGCAAGATATGCACCGTAATCGGAAAGTGCGCTGTCGGTTTCGCGGTAGATGTTGCCGTATTTTGCGATAGCTTCGCTATCTGCAGCAGCTTCCTTGTATACGGAAAGCAAATCTACAACGGTAGCTCTCGTCTGTTTAAGGGTTTCAAGCACCTGAGAATAAATGGTGCTGTTGGTTTCGGTAACAACACCCTCGGGGAATACAGAGGAATCCAAGGTGGTGGAGTTAGGAACGAGAACGTAAATAAGCTCAACCGCTTGCGAGCCTGCTCTGTCGTTGTAGTAACTGGTTACGGTATCGGAGACGTATTCGCGGATAGCGGAAAGCTCGGAAGCGGTGTAAAGGTTCTTGCCGCTTGCGTCTTCAACGAACTTGTCAAAATAAAGCATCGAATCAAGACCAACCGAAACGCTGTTGCCGTCAAGAAGAGTATCGGCAGTAGCATCCTTACGTGCAACGATTTCGCGAACGGGCGAAGCGTTTTCCTTATCGTCCGCCTTTGCGGTGATGCGGAGAAGAGTATCACGGTTGTGAATATCAACTTCAATGATGTAATAAGTACCGTGCGCCTTGGTGGTTGCTTCTTCAACGCCGCCTTCAACGGTAATAGTTGCATTTTCTTCACAAGTACCGTAAACAGCAACCTTGGTGGGTTCGATATTAACTACGCCCTTAACGGTAGGAACAGCGGTAGTCTTTTCGTCAACCGAAATTTCTTCGTCGCTGTTTTCAACGTTGACGTTTTCCGATTCTTCGAGATTAA
Source organism: Eubacteriales bacterium (assembly GCA_045657425.1). Classification (GTDB taxonomy): domain Bacteria; phylum Bacillota; class Clostridia; order Oscillospirales; family CAG-382; genus Coliplasma. The sequence continues at coordinate 386 of JAZOTA010000077.1, read as the reverse complement.
ACGAAGGATCGTTGTAAAAGTCGGGTACCTCGGTCAAGTCAACACAAGATGCAAGTACAACCGACAGCATCATTACAAGGCCAAGCAAAATTGCAACCTTGCGGGATTTTTTAACATTCAAATTCATTGTTTTTGCCTCACTTCTGTTAGTGATTATTATTGTTTCCAAACTGTTTTATCTTGCCGCCGCGTTTTCCGCAACGGCAAGATTATTTTTTACTGTAAATTATTCTTCAGCGTCTTTCTTTGCTTCTGCGATAACCTTTTGAGCAACTTCAGCAGGAGCTTCTTCGTATCTTACGAAGTCAAACGTATAAGTACCTCTACCCTGAGTCATAGCGCGGAGCTGTACAGCGTAAACGGTGATTTCAGCAGAAGGAATTTCC
>JAZOTA010000076.1:0-11344 GCA_045657425.1 Eubacteriales bacterium | reverse complement strand
ATGACGTCGAGAATAGCTTCGTTGTTGATCTTTTTCAATCTCATTCACTTCCTTTCTGTGAGGTTTCGTTTGATTTGATTTCCTCGATAAGCTTTTCCTTTTCGGGGATTATTCCGTCGGGAATGCGTTCGAGATACTGAACTGTGTTTATCCTGCCGAGCTCAAGCAGACGGTCAAGCGTGTTGAGCGCACTTATTTCGCTCCAATAGCTGCTTGCACCGACGTCTACCTTGCAGGAAAACAGTGCGTCCTTCCATACCGACATATCAAAACGGGTAAAGGACTCGTTGCCGTCGTCAAGCGTTGCAACAAGACGCTCGTCGTCGTAATAGGAAAACATAAAATCGAGCCAGATAAGACCGATGTCCTCGACGAACTGGTACATATTGCGCTTGACGTTTTCAAGCGGTACGGCAGAGGTGCTTTGCAATGCGAGAATTGCGCTCGTGTTGTTGGGTGCGACGTTGCCCAATGCCGCGTCGGTCGCGCCCATAAACTCCTTCGTGTTGGCTATCGCCATATTAATCACGTCGAGCATACCCGATTGCATCGCACCGGGCGAAATCACCTTGGCAACGTTTTCAACCGGTCCGTTTACGGCAATCGCCTCGCCCACACGGTCCGACCAGCCGTCGAGCAACGTCGAGTCGTAAACGACCTTTGAAAACGCGGTATCCATCATGTGCTTCATTACCATAGAAAAACCCTTGTTAATGAATATTTGGTTGTCGGTTAACGAGCTTCCGACGGCGGTACCGTGCCAGGAATTTTTAACGCTCGACCAATTGTAAAATGCAATGGGGTAGAGCGTGAGCATTGTATCGGTCGTGTCCTTGATTATTGCGTTTTTTACCGATTTTCTGTAAAGGACTCTGCCGTTTTCGTCCTTCCAAAGCTTGATAAGCGAAACGCATTTCGTGTTTTCAAGCTCGTGTTTTGCCATATCGCCCGATTGGGTTTGGTAATCGCTGTCGGGCGTTATTTTGTCGGTAACGTCCTTGCCCATACCGTTTCTTTTCGCCTGAGCGATAAGGTCTTTGACCGTTTCACGCTGTGCGATAAGGATATATGGCTGCTTTTGAACGTCCTTCGAGTTGGGATCGCCGAAAAAGACGTTTGTGTTATCGATAAGAACGCTTACGAAATCGCCCGTAAAGGGCTGTCCCGTTTTGATATCGTTGTCCCAATAGGTGTAGCACACGGCATCGCCCGATACGGCGGCATCGACGAGAGAATCGGCAAGAAGCGAATTCATTTTGTTCTTCTCCCAGCGCATATCCGCGATGGAATTGAGCTTGGCCGAGGCGATTTTTGCCTTGTTGCCGTCAATACCATTGCCGTATTGGGGTGATGCGAGTGTATAGCGCATTTTAACGGGCGACTGCATTATACTGCTTGTGAAATACCCGATAATGCGCTTAAAGATGTTGAACACGGGTGTCGGAAGTCCCGAAGATTTAAGGTTGTCCCATTGGTCGCCTCGGTAAAACCTTTCGTTTGTGTTCACCGTTTCATAAAGATTAAGCGAGTAGTTATACTCCTTGCCCTTTTCGTAAAGCTCCCATTCCTCGGTAAAGGGCTTAAGTCTTTTCATTCAATTCTCCTTTCAATAGGAAATAAAGTCTTGGAAATCGCCGTCCTTTTTGTCGTTTACGCTGTCAAAGGTGTAAACGCTTGAGGTGTAGCGGTTTCTTTTTGAGGGCGGACATTTCGGCTGACGCGACATTAACGCATAGCGAAGCGCTTCGGGTGCGTGGGTTATCTCGTGAGGTGAATCGGATGCGTCCTCGCGGATATGCTCGTCGAAGCGAAGCAGGGGCAGACAGCGGACAAGGTTTTGGCAATCGCTTGAAATTACCAGCTTTGGAGAGGTGTATTCGCCTGATTTTAGGTATTCACGAACCACACGCCAACCGGCAATACGGCTGTTATCCGCCTTAATCATTTGCCTTAATCCGTTTTCGGCCATAATGTCAAAGCCGCTTTTTCCGCTTTCCTGACGTCGGTTCCAAAGGTCGGGGGAAGCAACGGTATAGCGGATTTTTTCGTCCTTTTCGGTCAGGGCGATAATCTTTTGCGCCGCCTCGGAAAGCAAAAGGTTCTTTTCGTAAAGCTCACGGTAGACTATGATTTTGCCGTCTGCGGTCACCGCACACCACAAGCAAGCCGTCATATCAAGCCCGTAGTCGAGTGCACGGAAGCGTATCGCACCGTAGGGAATATCGGGCATGCCCAACGTAACGTGCCGATTTTTGTCAAACTCGGGGAAAAACATACCCTCGAATGCGTTCCAATCGCCGTAAAGCATTGCGTTGCGCCTTGCTTCGGGGAGGTTAAGCAGCGTGTCGACGTATTCGGGGTTGTTCTTCATAATGTATTCGTTGTCGAACACCAGACTTTTAATAAAAAGGTAATCGCCTTCCTTTTCGTTACCACGGTAATCACGGTCGATAAAACGCCTTTTCACCCATTCGTGTCCGACACCGCCGGGGTTGCAGGTAAAATACATTCTCGGAACAAACTTCTTTTTCATAAAACCGCTTGCTCGGTTGCTTTCGGTAAGGGCAAGGAACTGAAACTCGGTGAAGTGTGTGGCTTCCTCCAAACCGATAACCTCATAAGCCTGACCCTGAAACTGAAGCACGTCGTTCACGCTTTCGCAGTAGCCAAGCTTTATCCTCGAGCCGTTGGGGAAGCGAAACTCCTTTTCGGTGCTTGAATATTTCGCAATACCCGATAAAAGCGAAAGCATCGGCAGTAAATGGTTTTCCCGAAGCTCGGACAGCGTTCGGCGAAGCAGAAGTATTTGGATACCCTCGTAATTAAGTGCAAGCAGTATCAGCTTCATCCTCATCGCCCAGCTTTTGCCGCCGCCACGTGCTCCTCCGTAGGCGGTATAGCGAGCCGTCGATTCGAAAAACTGCCTCTGCTTTGCGTTTGGTTGGATAAGAATTTCCTTTATTGCGCCCATTGTGAGGTCTTGCCCTTAAATACAACGCTTTCGTGTGGAGTCGTGTCGGTATCCTCGGGCTTGTCCTTGTAACCGTGGTTGTTCTTTAAATCAAACGAAAGAACCGCCGCAGGTATCTTTCCGCCGAACGCAAGCTGCTTTTTGATCTTTGCGATTCTGTTCCTTGCCAGCCGCAAAATATGTCCGACCTTTTTATCGTTCATCATCGTCATCAGCTCGTCCCTCGTCGTGCCCAAGTAATCGGCAAGCGATTCGATGTCCGCGATCTCGCCGCTTTGGGGCAGAAATTCGCCGAAATATTCTTCGAGCGCTTTCTCAAATTCCTCGGGGGAATCGAAAACAAAGCTTTTTTTCTTGTTACCGTCCATGCGTAAATTGAACCTCCTTTCGCATCCGATGAGTCTATTTTAAAGCATCTGCTCCGAGTTTTCATCCCGTCATTTTCTACGCCCAGTCTACAAAACGAAGCAGTTTGCACAAATTTGAAGTTTGGTTTTTGGTGAATATAGTGCGAGAGCCCCTTTTTGGTGAATATAGTGCGAGAAACACTTTTTTGGTGAATATAGTGCGAGAGCCCCTTTTTAAAAAAAGTGACTCTCGCGCTCTCTCCAAAAACTTTTCAATATTAATAATTATTATTTGTGCACTGACGTTGCGTTTTCCTTATATGTTCCGTGCGGGCGATTCGTGAATCGCCCCTACAAATCATTTTTTACATATACAAAAAACAAAAACGTAAATATATTTGTTGCGTAATAGTTTTTTAAATCCAAACAACAATCAAAACTGTAGGGGCGATTTTTGATACGCCCGCATACGTTACGGTTTAATTTTACGTTCGTTTTTATTCCATTGCGGTTTCGCACCCGAAAAGCCTCCCTTGTGCATTTAACCCCAAAAATATAAACATTTTCGGGGACCCCGTTCGGGAGGTGTCAGCGCGGTAAAATAGCGCTGACGGAGGGATTGTAGGATATGAAATATCCGTAGTTGTTAGTATAATTATGTTAAAAGCACAATCCCTCAGTTTCGCATTCGCTCAACAGCTCCCTTTACACAAGGGAGCCTTTTTTCATCGTTCCGTTTACGTCCTACGGTTGCGTTATATCACTGTGCGTGACGGTTAGAATAAGCCTTCCCCCTTGGGGGAAGGTGGCATTTTCCTCGGAAAATGACGGATGAGGGGTAAAATAAAACGTTTATCAAATTTGTTCCGTGCGGGCGATTCGTGAATCGCCCCTACGGGTGTGTTTTTTTCACCAAATAACTCAAAAAAACAAACGTAAATATAAATGAAACGCAACTGTTTTATAATTTATGTAAAAGCCAAAACTGTAGGGGCGATTCACGAATCGCCCGTTTTGGTAACAATTAAAACAAACGTAAAAATAAAAAAAGACGGTACAATTACCGTCATTAAATTAATTAATATTGAGAGTTTTTGGGGTGAGAGCACGAGAGAGGGGCATTTTTTAAAAAGCCCCTCTCTCGTATATCTCTAACATATAAACACATATAAAATCGCCTACAAGCAGTCGACGATTTTGCCGATGATTGCGTTTGAAACGCGAAAGCCCTTTGAATTGAGCGCAAGAATACCGTTTTCAAAGTTGCCGTAGCCTAAATTTGAAACCTGCTTTGCGGCTTTGACCGCACGATCGGGAATCAAAGCGCCGTCGGACGTGCGAAGCCCCAAAAGTATCGATTCCTCAAGCGCTTCGTCGCTTGAAATCGGTTGCGCCTTATCGTAATCGGTCGGCGCGAAAAGTCCGATATTCGTAAGTCTTATATACTCGTTAACGTCTGAAACGTTTGAAAACCTGCGGTTGTTGTAAAAGGAATGCGCGCTTGCACCAAAGCCGAAGTATTCATCCCTTTTCCAATAGGAAAGGTTGTGGCGCGAACGTTTGCCGTCCTTGCAAAAGGATGAAATTTCGTAATGCGAAAATCCGTTTTCGCTTAAAAGGTCGCAAAGTAAATTATATTGCTCCTCCTCGGCTTCCTCGGTCGGAAGGCTCAAATCCTCTCGCCTGTTATAAAGCGGTGTGCCCTCCTCCAACTGCAACGAATATGCCGAAATATGCGAAACATCGGTTGACATAATCTTAACAACACTGTCCTTGAATACATCGAGCGTTAAAGAGGGAAGTGCAAAGATAATGTCTGCGCTTATATTGTCAAATCCAACCGCTTTTGCGTTTTTAATGCAATCGATTGCGTCGGAAAAGCTGTGGATTCTCCCGATACTGCGAAGCATTTCGTCGTTTGCCGATTGTACACCGACCGAAAGACGGTTAAAACCGACACTCCTCAGCTTTGCTAAGCCGTCAAAATCAACCGTTTTCGGGTTGACCTCAACCGTGATTTCGCAATCATGCTCAAGCTTAAATTTGCTTTTCACCGCTTCTAAAAGTTTACATAATCTGTCAATTCCGAGCATTGGCGGTGTGCCGCCGCCGAAATAGACCGATGAAACGCTTTTTTCGGTTTCAAAAAACGATAACTGACGAAGCAATGCCTTGAAATACGCCTCTTTTATATCCTCGCCAAGGTTAGCAAGTGAATAAAAGGCGCAATAATCGCACTTTTTAACGCAAAAGGGGATGTGGAAATACAACGCGATATTATTCATCGTCGTATTTAAGCACCGCCATAAACGCTTCCTGCGGTACCTCGACCGTACCGAGCGTACGCATACGCTTTTTACCCTCTTTTTGCTTTTCAAGAAGCTTCTTTTTACGGGTAATGTCACCGCCGTAGCATTTCGCAAGAACGTCTTTTCTCATCGCCTTAACTGTTTCACGCGCGATAATCTTACCGCCGATAGCCGCCTGAACGGGGATTTCAAAAAGCTGACGGGGGATGTTGTCCTTCAATTTTTCGCAAATACGTCTTGCGCGCGGATATGCTCTGTCCGAATGGACGATAAAGGAAAGCGCATCGACAATATCGCCGTTCAAGAGAATGTCGAGCTTGCTCAATTTGCTCGGTCTGTAATCCTTAAATTCATAGTCGAGCGAGGCATAGCCCTTGCTCTTGGACTTTAAGGAATCGAAAAAGTCATAAACGATTTCGTTAAGCGGCAAAAGATAATGCAATTCGGCACGGTTTGTGTCGATGTATTTCATATCGATATATTCGCCGCGTCTGTCGTTGCAAAGCTGCATTATCGTGCCGACGTATTCGGTCGGGGTAATAACCGTCGCCTTAACAAACGGCTCGCAAGCGGTTTCGATAACCGCAGGGTCGGGGTAGTTAGTCGGGTTGTCGATATAAACGACCTCGCCGTTGGTCTTGTGGATTTCATAAATAACGCTCGGCGCTGTGGTGATAAGGTCGAGCATAAATTCACGCTCAAGACGTTCCTCGATAATTTCCATGTGAAGAAGTCCCAAAAATCCGCAACGGAAGCCAAAGCCCAACGCAACCGAGGTTTCAAGCTCATAGGTGAACGACGAATCGTTCAATCTCAGCTTGTCAAGCGCATCCTTCAAATCGCCGTACTTACTGCCGTCGGCAGGGTAGATACCGGCATAAACCATCGGTTGGCTCTTTTTAAAGCCGGGAAGCGGCTTTTCACACGGGTTGTCGCAAAGCGTAACAGTATCGCCGACGTCGGTATCGGCAATGTTTTTGATGCTCGCAGTGAAATAACCAACCTCGCCCGCTTCAAGATATTCCTTCTTTTCAAGCGAAAAGGTCGAAAGAGTGCCAAGCTCGACAATTTCAAATTCTGCGCCCGTGTGCATCATACGTACCTTGTCGCCAACGTGCATTCTGCCGTTTTTAACACGGATGTAAACGATAACGCCCTTGTAAGAATCGTAATAGCTGTCGAAAACCAACGCTTCAAGCGGCTTTTCGGCATCGCCCTTGGGGTGGGGGATGTTTTTGACAATCTGCTCAAGCACGTCCTTGATATTAATGCCCATTTTTGCGCTGATGCAGGGCGCTTCGTCGGCAGGGATGCCGATAATGTCCTCAATCTCGCGCTTTGCCATTTCGGGGTCGGCACTGGGCAGGTCGATTTTGTTGATAACCGGTAAAATTTCAAGGTCGTGGTCAACGGCAAGATATGCGTTCGCAAGCGTTTGCGCTTGGATACCTTGTGTCGAGTCGACAATAAGCACCGCACCCTCGCAAGCCGCAAGAGATCTCGAAACCTCATAACCAAAGTCAACGTGACCGGGGGTGTCGATAAGGTTCAGCGCATAGGTGTTACCGTCGTCGGCATTGTAATCAAACCGAACCGCACGCGCCTTTATGGTAATACCGCGCTCGCGCTCAAGCTCCATATTGTCAAGCATCTGCTCGTCAATATCGCGCTTTTGTACCGCACCCGTGTATTCAAGCAAACGGTCGGCAAGCGTGCTCTTACCGTGGTCGATGTGCGCAATTATAGAAAAATTCCTGATTTTTTCGATGTTAGTCATAACAATTTTCCCGTAAGTATAATTTAACACTTTATTATACTATATATTCCTTGATTTTTCAAGGATTATTTTGTTATTTGTGCGGTAATGTGTTGGTATTTCGTACGCAACAAAAAACCCTTGGGCTCAATCGAACCCAAGGGATTTTGTTATTATGCGTTTGTTAGTTAATTCGCAAACCGAGATTAAAGTACACGACCGATAATGTCGTTGGTAATGTTTTTGCCAGCATTACTGTCGGTGCATCCGGTACCAGCGGTAACAGTAACGTTTTCTGCGGTGCAACCGGTAACGTTAGCTTCTTTAGCTGCGCCAACGATTTGACCTGCATCGCGGCCTGCGACAACAGTAGAATCCTTAGCTGTGCAGTTTTCTACCTTAACGCCTGCGTTGCCTGCATGACCAACGATTACGCCGACCTTATCGCCGCAAGCATCGTCATTTGCGTGATAAGCTTCAACTGTAGCATTGATAACGTGGCAGTTGGAAATGGTGCAACCTGCGGTTTCCATATAACCTGCGATAACGCCTACGTTGTGGTTACCCTTAACGGTAGCGTTTTCGATAGTAACGTTCTTAACGGTTGCTTTGTTCAACCAACCGAACAAACCGGTGGAGAAGTGCTTGCCGGTCTGCGAGGTCATATTGGAGTTAAGGTTCTTAATGGTATAGCCGTGACCGTCGAAGGTGCCTTGGAACTGGGTAGCGCCGGTCTGACCGATAGGAGTCCAGTTAGCATAGTAAGCATCGTTCATATCGATGTCAGCAGAAAGCATTACGGTTACACCTGCATAGGTGTTGCCCTGCCAGTTTACACTTTGCTGGAAGGATTCAAGACCTCTTGCATCGGAGATGAAAACGGTACGTTGAGTGATTTCTTCGCCATCGATGATTGCCTTTGCACCGGATTCGATGTAAAGTTCAAGCTTGCTGTCCCACTTACAGTTATTGAAGGTAGCTTCGCTGTAAATGTTGGTGGTGTTGTAGTTAGAATAGGTGTACTTGAAGGTACAATCGTTGAAGGTATATGTGCCGGTAGATGCCAATGCGTTTCTGCCGTAGAAGGTGCAGTTGTTAAAGGTGATAGTACCGCCGTTAGCATTATCTACGTGGTAGCCGTACATTTTACCTTCAAATACGCAGTTTTCATAAACAACGTCGCCGCTGGTAGTGCCGTATCTAACAGAGTTATTGCTAGAGCTCTTAAAGGTAACGTTCTTAACAACGGTGTCTTTACCGAAATTGAAGCTGTTTACGCCTGCGAGCTTGGTGCTGCCGTCAGCAGCGCCGATGATGGAAACGCCTTTCTTACCGCTCAAAGAGGAAAGCTTATAGTCGCCACTGTTGACCAAAATGGTGTCGCCTTCCTTTGCAGAACTAAGAGCGCTACTAAAATCGGTTTGTTCGTCTACAAAAGTAGCAACAAGGTTCTTATCGTCAGTAAAGTTGAAAGTAGTAACATCAGTATCGGTTTCATACTTATAATTAAGTTGATCGCCGGGTTGAGTATTAGCAAAGGTATTGTTAGTAAGAACGATAGTGGTATCAGCGTCTACATCGCCGATAGCCAAACCGGGCTTCTTGGTAAGATCCATAAAGGTATTGTTGTTAATTACAACAGTATCAACCTTGGAGCCGTAAGCTTCGTGAATCTTGATACCACGTGTACCGGTAAAGTTACAGTTTTCGAAGGTAGCAACGCCGTCGGATACCCAAACTGCATATTCGCTATCCTTGGTGGATTCGAAAGAGCAGTTCTTGAAGGTTGCGGAATCGCCTTCCATCATGATTGCGTTAACGATTTCGCAATTTTCAAATACGGTGTTACCGCGGAATTCCAAGTAACCGTATTCCCAGCTATTTTCAGCGTAGGAAACGGATTCATCAGCGATCTTGAGGTTCTTGAAGGTAACAGTGCCGTCGTCAACGCCGATTGCACCAACACCCTTGCCAGTAGCGGTAAAGGTTGCATTGTCTTCAAGACCAAGGAGAGTGATGTTCTTCGCATTGGTTACGAAAGGAGTGGAGCCGATGCCTGCACCGGTAGTCCAAGTAACGTTACCCTTGATACCGATTACAGCGAATTCTTCAGCGTTTGCCAAAGCTTCAACGAGTTCAGCTTCGTTAGTAACGATGAAATCAGTGTAGATAGCATCTTCGTCATAGTCATTGCCGAAGGAGTCGTTTTCAAATTCTACCTGAGTTGCAAAGAGGTTGATACCAAGGTTGATGGTAGGAACTGCAAAGCCCTTCTTGTAGTTAGCATCGTTGCCAACGGTGGTGGGCATATATACTACCATAGTAACGATCTTTTCGCCACTATTGGTGCTGTCCTTAGCCTTAAGTTCGGTAGTGCCGGAGTTGTAAGCAGTCTTCAACGCGGTTGCATTGTTAGCTTCTGCTGCAGCTACTGCAGTATCGCGGGTATAGTTCTGTTCGCCGTCGATAACAGCATACTTAATGTAGTCGGAAAGCTTGAAAGCTTTTTCAAATACATTTGTAGAACCAACTTCGGAAGCGATGTTCACACCAAGGTTGTACTTGAGTGCGAGAGTGCCTTCGTTCACAACCTTAAGCTTGATAACTTCGGTGTGACCGGGTTCCCAAAGTGTGTTTACTTTGAAAATGTTTGTGTTTGCATCAACTTTTGTCCAGTCGGAAGTTTCATCGTTCATGTAGTACAATTCAACGTCCAAATTACCGGAAGTGATGATGTTATTTGCACTTGTTACGCTATCGGTGAACCATGCATAGGTGGTGCCGATGAGCATAGAAATGCAAACAACGAGAGCAAGTGCGCTGGAAAGTAATGCGCGCTTGGTTGCGTTTTTTGTCATCTTAAATGACCTCCTTATTATTTTTTCTTGGTTTTATCTAAATGAATAGAAAAAAACCATTAAGTCACCTTTTATATTACAACTCGAAAAAAGATTTGTCAAGGAATTTTAAGTATTTACTAATTAAAAATTTAAATGTCGGTAAAATAACCGACTTTTTTGCGATTTTCTGTCGTTTTTGCTGTCCTTGTGAGTGTAAGACGTACACAAGGGAGGCGGTTATGGTTGATTGGGAATTGGGGAGAAAAGGCTTCCCCTTGGGGGGAAGCTGTCAGCGGAGCTGACTGATGAGGGGATGAACGGTATTTGATATTTGTTACAACCCCTCATCCGTCACGGCGGTCGCATGCGCCGTGCCACCTTCCCCCACACCCACCCCAAAAACGACAAGCGTTTTCGGGGACCCCGTTCGGGGGAAGGCTATTATAAACGCAACCGCAATGAAATAAAAAGAGCGTAAATTCAAAACGTTACGCAACGGGCGATTCGTGAATCGCCCCTACGGGTGTAATTTTTTACGATTATTTCGATATAATAACGTTCGTTTTATTTGTTACGCAACGGGCGATTCGTGAATCGCCCCTACGGTTTAAATTGTTGTTTGGATTTAAAAAACTATTACGCAACGAATATATTTACGTTTTTGTTTTTTGTATATGTAAAAATTTGTTTTGTAGGGGCGATTCACGATTCGCCCGCACGGAACAAATTTGATAAACGTCTTATTTGACCCCTCATCCGTCACCTTCAGTGCCACCTTCCCCCCAAGGGGAAGGCTATTATAAACGCAACCGCAATGAAATAAAAAGAGCGTAAATTCAAAACGTTACGCAACGGGCGATTCGTGAATCGCCCGCACGGGTGTAATTTTTTGCGATTATTTCGATATAATAACGTTCGTTTTATTTGTTACGCAACGGGCGATTCGTGAATCGCCCCTACGGTTTAAATTGTTGTTTGGATTTAAAAAAACGAAACGTTGCAAATATATTGAACGTTATTGTTTTGAATAATCGTAACAATTCCCCACCGTAGGGGCGATTCACGAATCGCCCGTTGCGTAACAAATAAAACGAACGTTATTATATCGAAATAATCGCAAA
>JAZOTA010000075.1:0-11412 GCA_045657425.1 Eubacteriales bacterium | reverse complement strand
GTGAAGAAAAGCCCCTTATCCTTAAAGAAAAGCGTTGTATTTCGCTTTATCAAAGCCCGAAGAGTCATCATTTTTCATCACCTCCAAGCGCTTTACCCGTCACGGCAAGGAAGACGTCGTCCATCTTGCCCTTTGTTATCTCATAATCCTTGAAAACCCCGGGATTTTTCATAATAAGCTCTGTTGCCTCTGCGGTATTTTTCACCGAAAGACGGAATCCGTCTGCCACCGCCTCATAAGGCACGCCAAAGGACGAAGCGCAGTCCTCGGATATGCCGTAAATTGTGATGAAATCCCCGGTATAACGATTTTTCAGCTCAAGGGGCGAGCCCTCCGCCGAGATACATCCGCCGTCAATTATTACGACGTAATCCGCATCCGCCGCCTCCTCCATATAGTGGGTTGTGAGGAAAACGGTCATCTTTTCGTTCTTTTGGAGCGTACGTACAACGTTCCAGACCGACGAGCGTGTTTGGGGGTCAAGTCCCGTTGTCGGCTCGTCGAGAATAAGAATTTTCGGCTTGTGGATAAGCGCACGCGCAATATCGATCTTGCGGCGCTGACCGCCCGAAAGCTTGCCGACAGTGCGCTTTAAAAGCGGCTTGAAGTTAAGCAGCTTGTCGAGTTCTTCGATGCGTGACTTTAGCTCGTCGCCGAAAATGCCGTAAAGCGCGGCACGGCTTTTGAGGTTTTCATAAACGTTAAGCTGCTTGTCAAGCACCGAGCTTTGGAACACAACGCCGATATCTCGCTTGATTTCGGTAATATCGCCGTCGATATCGTTGCCATTAACGGAAACATTGCCGCTGTCCTTTAAAAGACGACCGCAAATTATCGATATCGTCGTGCTTTTGCCTGCGCCGTTTTGTCCGAGAAAGGCAAAAAGCTCGCCCTCGGTAACCTTAAAGCTTATTCCGTCGACGGCTTTTACCTCGCCGAACGATTTGTGCAGGTCGTTGATTTCAATGATGTTCATTTTTTCTCCTTTGATGTTGGTTAACTTATATTATAATCGGTTGGTCGATAAAACGCAAGATGGAAAGCGTTGTTCCGACCGTAATACCGTAGGTTAACGGCGAAGCGTACATTTCCTTTAGCTTGGTGGTTTTTCCGTTGTCGATATAAATCGCAACCTCAAGTGCTTCGCCCTGACGTGTTTCGTAAGTATGCTCGCCCTTGATGTTGCCCGTTTTTACGGGATAAACGTCTAATCTTACGACCTTGCCCGAAAATTCCTTTGCCGTTAAAAACAAATGAATTTTCGTTTTCTTTACCGCCAATGCAAGCAAGCCGATGGGGATGAGGTAAAAAGCCGAGCTGACCGAAAAAACGGTTGTAAAATTAAAAAGCAAAAAGGTAACGAGTCCGATAAGTCCGACAGAAATGCAGAAAACAAGAATCGCTTTTCGTTCGCGCTCCTTTTGGATTTTTTGCGCTTCTTTTAAGGTCATAATTAACTCCTTGCTTCTTCGACTTCGTCAAGCTCGTAATATTTGGTGTTATAAACCGCAATCGGAGTGTTGGGCATATCGTCGTAGACGAAAACGTAGCATATATCGCCCTCGGAGTACAAACAGGTTTCCTCCAACGAAATAACAACGCGTCCGCAACGGTAAAGGTACATTGCGTGTTCGTAATAGCTGTGTCTTCTTTGATATATGTATTTATCGTCGACAACAATGCGCTCGACCGTGTCGGTTATAAGCGAATAAGAGCCCGAAACTATCGCCTTAAGACGGCGGAAATTATAAGCGGCGCATATCAAAAAGACGATAAGCGGCAACGAGCTGATGCCAAAGGTCAACATAAGATATTTTGCGCCCTCAAGACCGCTTAATTCTCCGAATAAAATACTTAAAGGAATAAAGATAAGCTCAACTACACCGAATATAATCGCGTCGGCAATTATATCCGCCTTTTTATCGGATATGAACTTTTTGTGTTTTTCTTCCGGATTGATTTTCTTTTTGCCGTCTTGTTGGTCGGCATTAAGGCTCGGGCTTTCATAGTTTGCCATATTAAATCTCGCTTTCAATGTTTTAGCCGTTACAAATGCCGCCTAACTTTTCAATTAGTTTATCGGCAAGCGCATCGGCAGGGAGATAAAATTCAAATTCGGTGTCGCTTCCGTCGATAACCGAAACGAGCTTGCATTTGTGAATCTTTTGCGGAAAATCAATGCTTTCCTTTGAAAATGCTTTTATTTCGGTATCTAACGAGGAAATAAGCTTGTCGGTCTTTGCGTCGCTTAACATATCGTAAACGCTTGTTAAAACCGTAAACTCCTTTTTATCGACTGCGACCGCAGTTACAAAGTAACGGCTCGTTCTTATCTTTTCGTCGCGTCCGCGCTTGAATCTAACGTCACCGCCGTCACGGATAAAGCCCGAAAAGGTCGAAAACTTTTCTTCGTCGACGTTTATTTTGCCGATGACGATGTTTTTTAATCTTTCGGCTTTGAACTGTAAGGCGCTCGTTTCGATAAGCTCGTCGACAGCTTTGTCGGAAACCTGAATGTGCGAGGTAAGGAAGAAGGGAATCACACCGAGCATACAGAATATCATTCCCCAATATGAATTGCCGACGACGATGTTGAAGCAACCGTATCCGAGCAAGCCGCAAGAAATTGAATAAATGACTCGTGTTATGTTTTTTCCGAAGTAACGGGCATATTTTTTGTTCATAAAAGCTCCTTAATCCTTTACTTTTCTGTCAAGACAATCGCGGTTTAATCCGTTTAAAAAGCTTTGACCTGTGTGTATACGGTAATCGGCAACCGTGTCGCCGTTGTCAAGCTCGCCGTATTCGCCATCGCGGTTTTTATAGACGAATTTTGCATTGGGGTTGATTATAAGTATTTTTTGGTATTTGGAGTCGAAGCCGAAATTGAATTCCTCGGTATAATGCCACCAGCGAATACCTGCGAAAACGAGCGCGTGGATGTAAATTCCGCTTCCGTCGTTGTCAAGCACCATAGGTATCGACTTTTTTCTTGCACCGATAAGCTTGCATTCAAAGGTCTTGCCGTTTGCGGTAACGACAAAGCTTGAATCCGACATAAATTTGTAAGGCGATTTTATTCTGCCTAATTTATATTTGTTTTCCTTGCAGAGCTTTTTAAGACGTTTTATAAATTTTCTGCGCTGATTTACGCGTCTGAATATCAAAAAGAAGGGAATAAAGATTACGATTGCGGCGATAACCTTGCCGAAAACTCTGGGCAATGCCGCGGAAATCATTGCAATTGCCGGTCCGATAAAGGCAAGAACAAAACCGCTGATCAGCACGCCGAATACCGATAAGATCACGTAAAGCAAAAGCTTGTAAAATACTGCCGAAATCGTTCCTGCAACAGAATAATCGGGCTCGGGAAGCTCGGCATTTGCGGCGGCAGGGTTGTTTTTGCTGTGTACCAGCGTTACGATTCGCATCGTCGCCAAAATGGGAGGCGCCATAACCATTTTCGAGGAGCCGCCGATACCTTTTGTGCTTTTCTTTTCTTCGTCTTCGGGCTGTTCAAAAATTATGCCCTTTTTAATTCTGCGTCTTGTACGCATCCAAATTCGGTATGCACTGTAACGACCGAGCATATTCACCAAAATAACGCAGGGAAGCATAAATGCGATGGCGTATAGCTTTGCATCCATGCCGTAAATTAAATAAAGTGCGGCGATACCGTTTGCAAAGGGGTAGATTGTTTTAAGGTCGAATATAAGTAAAACTATAAGAAATAGGATTATATCGAGGTAAAAATAGGGCTTTGTCAGAAGAACCTTAAAGAATTGCGGCTTCTTTTCGGCGGTTACGAATTCCTTTCGCAAGACAGAGTTATAGGTTGTGATAAGCTTTGAAAAGGAATAATACGAAAGGATAAATAAAACCGACGTGATTATAAGATGTATCGTTCCGCCCTCGCCGTATCCGTCGGGCTTCGAAAAAGCAAAGGACATGCTCGTTATTAAAATGTTAACGGCGATAAGTGCAACCGAAAGAAGAATCGCTTTTGCCGCAGTTTTCCATTTGTTGTTCATATTCATCAGTCCCCGCTTTTCTTTTTGTTTTTAATATGCTTTTCTTTTATATGCCTTGTTGTATGCCATTACCCACGCCAAAATGTTAAGTGCCGAGATGTAAAACGGCAGTACGAGAATGCATACGATGAGCATAACGATATCCGAAGTGCTTAAAATCAAGGAAGGGAATCCGTAAGCAAATGCAAATTGCATTATGGGAGAAAGAATTGCGATAATGCTGACCACTATCGAGATAATAAATTCAAGCTTGAATTCCTTGGTTTTTAAAATATAAAGGCATTTGCCCTTAAGATCACCGTTGAATATCCTTTTTTCGTCCGATTCGTCGCCCTTGTGGTTCTTTTTAATCTTGTCGGCACGCAAATATATCGCACCTGCGACCAAAACAAGGCTTATAACAATGACCGACGGAAACAAATATCCGATATAGGACATACCGCCCGGCGCGAAAAGATAGTTCATATTTGCGTTGATGATATATCCGAGAGCGTAAAAAATTATTGCCGCTGTGATTTTTCTGAAGAAGTTCATAAATGTCTCCTGATGTTTACAAAGATAGCCCCTTTGTTTTGTTGCAAAGGGGCTATTTCGTTATGAAGGTACGTTGTTATTCTTCAACGATTTCGGCGTCAAGTGCTTCAACCGCGGGAGTAGGAGCTTCTTCCTTCTTCTTGCCGAGATATTCGGGAAGTGCAAGGCCCGAAAGTGCGAACACCTCTTCAAGCGGAGGAACGCTCTTCATAAGACCGGACAAGAAGTTTGCGGTGCTGGTCTTGCCGTCGGCGGAAGTGCCGCCGTTGTCCCAAACGGTAACCTTGTCGATCTTGATGTTCTTGATAGCGTCGACCTGAATTCTCATAAGGTCTTCGAGCTTGCCGGCGATAAGGAGCTTAGGAGCCGCTTCTGCGTCGCCGCCTGCAGATTTGACGATTTCCGCAAAACCTGCCGCCTGCTTGCGAAGGATCTCTTCCATACCGCGTGCTTCCGCTTCCATTCTTGCATATATTGCGTCTGCTTCACCCTTTGCCTTACGTCTGATCTTTTCTGCTTCTGCTTCCGCTTCAAGCTCGATCTGACGTTTTTGGATTTCGGTCTGAACGATAACGTCGGCTTCAAGAGTTGCCTTTTCACGTGCGGAACGTGCCTGTTCTGCTTCTTTTTCTGCCGCATAAGCTTCTTCCAATGCCTTTGCAGCTTGGATTTTTTCTGCCGCGGTAGCGATTCTCAACGCTTCTGCCTGCTTTTCGCGGAGGGTTGCATTGGACATTGCGATTTCGGTTTTTGCAAGGTTTTCACCCTGAATAGCTTCTGCATCCGCCTTGGAAACGTTTACACGTTCGTCCATCTTTGCGTTTGCCTGACCGATAGAACCGTCGCGTTCCTTTTCTGCAACGCTCTTCTTCGCGTCGTTGATTGCCTTTGCAGCCGCTTCCTTACCGAGCGCTTCGATATAGCCCGATTCGTCGGAAATGTCGGTCATATTAACGTTGATAAGACGAAGACCGATCTTTTTAAGCTCGACTTCTACGTTACGGGAAACCGCTTCGAGGAATTTATCTCTGTCGGTATTAAGCTCTTCGATATCCATCGTTGCGATGATAAGACGGAGCTGACCGAAGATGATATCCTTTGCAAGCTCTTGAATTTCTGCAAGCTGAAGACCGAGCAAGCGTTCAGCCGCGTTTTGCATAATGCTGGGCTCGGTAGAAATACCGACGGTAAAGCGAGAGGGTACGTCTACACGGATGTTTTGTCTGGAAAGTGCGCTTTTAAGGTCAACGGGAATCGAGAGGGGAGTAAGGTCGAGGAATTCATACGCCTGAATAACGGGCACGATGAATGCCGCGCCGCCGTGGATACATTTCGCACTGCGGGTACTGCCGTCTTTGTTCTTACCTACTCTACCGTAGATAACCATGATCTTATCCGAAGGACACTTTTTGTACCTCGAAAAGAACCAAAGGATAAGCGAGAAGAGAAGGATGCCGATAACCGATACAAGAATTACTGTAGTTGTTCCCATTTGTGAACCCCTTTCAAATATTTATTTTAATTTTTTAATTTTTGTTTTTGTGTGTTTTGGCTGACTTACGACAAAAGCTCTTGAATATCTTGATAGGTCAACGTAAGAGTTACCTCTTCAGACACTACCTTATCATTTTCGTAAAGCATTTCGGTAAGTGTTAATACGTAATCATCGGGAATGCTGTTATATTCTTTGCAAATGAAATGCCATACCGGGTAACCATAGGTTGCCTTAAAACCATATCCAAGTTCGTAAGGCTCAAAACTGGTTTTTACGGCTTGACCGTATTGCACGTCGCCTTTTGCGTTATCAGGGTCTGTGTGAGTATAGTACTTATCGTTTCGCACAACATAACTATTGGTTGAATCTTTTACTACATATGCAACATTCTCTTTCATATCGTATACAGCGATTGCAATAAACAAACAGTCGCCCATCATAACAATATGGCTTTCTTTGGCCGCGGATTTACCAACCTTACCTTTGTTCTCGATGCTTTTCAGGTCAAGTCGTGCAGCTTCGATATATCTACTCGTTTGACGGGTTATTTTATAACCGTATCTCATCTCTAAATACTTTGTATTTTCTTTGGGTAAATCCAAAGCGTCTGACGTATAAATTAGGTTTTCTATCTCATAAGCCTTAATTACAACATCGTTAACGCTCATATTGGAAGGAAAGAAATTTTCAACGTCGATTGATTCGTTTGCAACAGAGTCGTTGCTCAAAACACTTTCTGTATCAGAGCTTGACGACACCGTTTCATTTGCTTCGTCACATCCAACTAAACCTAAAATCAAGATAAACGTCATAAAAATAGCTATTATTCTCATTGTCGTTTCTCCTTTTCTACTTATGAACATGCGAACGCTTGCTTTTGTGCTTAAATTCTGTGCTTTCTTCTTACGATAAGCGTTTCTTCGCCGGTGATACCGACAACGGTAACCTCTTCGTCGCAGAGGATCATCGTTTCTTCGTCGGTAACCGCAAACTTTTCGCAAAGCTTGCCTTGGATTATTGCGTTTATCTTGCCCTTGCCGGTACGCGCAGGGGGTATACGCATATAAACCGTACCGCTTACGCCCAAGGCGTCTTTAATATCCTCGGTGCCGTCGTATTGAAGCTTAAATAAAGCTCTCATAAGAAGTGCGATCACGACCATTGCAACAAAGCCCGATGCAACTGCGATAAGCACCGACCACGCGAGATGTAAGCCGCTTCCGCTGCATACCGCACCGACCCAGCCCATGACCGAGAAGAAAGCGATAATACCACGAAGTGTAAAAACTCTTAAACCGCCGTCAAGCGATTCGCCGGTGTCGTCTGCATCGTCAAGCTCGATTCCGTCCGCTTCGCCGTCTGCATCTGCATCCACGCCGTCATCACCGCCGAAGCCGATGATTGTAAGCACGGTTTGAAGGAATAGAATTAACGTTGCGGGGATTGCCATGCAGGCAAATACCTGACCTGCGGAGCCAAGAGACATCCACCAATCTAACATAAAAACAATACCTCCTTATTTAGTTGGGTTAGTCTAAAGTTGAAAGAATTTCATCGGCACGCTTTCTTAAGGTAGCCGATAAATAGGCATTCAGCATAACTGCCAAAACCTTTTGAAGCCGTTTTTTAGCTCCGGGGAAGGGCTCTTTAAAATCGCTGATTACCTTTTCGATATGCGACGATATATATTTTTCATCGGCAACCGGCTTTTCAAGTCGGCTTATTGCATCGATAAAATAGAAATAAAGGTCGCAGTCATCGATAATGTCGTCGCTTTCATCATCCAAACGTCCGTTTATATAAGAAAGCAAACCGGTTATCTTTTCGATTTGCAATGCCTCGCGAAGCATATTGATTATTGCTATTCTGCAAAATTGACGTTTAGAATACTGTTTTTGAACAGGCGGCGAAAGAAATCCGCGTTTTACCCAGTTTTGGATCATATACGGCTCAAGCCCCGTCATACGGGCAACCTGAGACATCATCAGCCCTCCGCAGATAAATGCGTTGCTAAGCACGTCCTTGGCAACGTCGGCGTTCGGTACCGCGATCTCGATCGTAGTACCGGGAAGTCTGTCGATCATCAGGAATCCTCCCTTCGTTTTTGTGAGTTAAAAACCTTTTTTCTTATTGCTGTGATTAGATTGTACCACGCAATCGCGTGATTGTCAAGAGTGTTCTGACGATTTTTTAAAAAATTTTTACCGCTGTTGACAATTTGTTAATTGCATTGTAAAATTATATCAGTTGATATATGAGGTGAAATTATGGAAAAATATATTATTAAGAATGAAAATATTACTGTAAGCGTGTTGACTCTCGGAGCGATAATTCAAGGAATAAACGCTTACGGCGTCGACCTTACCGCAGGATATGCGACCGAGGAGGAATATTTTAAGGATACCTGTTATTTCGGCGGCTTGGTGGGAAGAACTGCAAACCGTTGCGGTGATGTTCAATATATAGGCGAAAATAAATATACTCTTCCGCTTAACGAAAAGGGAATAAACCACCTTCACGGCGGTATGCAGGGCTTAAATTTAAAGCGCTTTTCGGTCGTTTCGCACAGCGACGACAGCATAACTCTTAATTACCTTTCTCCCGACGGGGAGGAGGGTTATCCCGGCAACCTTGACGTAACGGTTACCTATTCGATCAAGGGCGATTCGCTTGTTATTTCCTATAAGGCAACGACCGACAAGCCCACTTGGGTAAATCTTACCAACCATTCTTATTTCAATCCGTTCGGCATTAACAATAAGGTCGGTGCACGTATCGGCGGCGCTTTGATAGAGGTATATGCCGATCAGGTTTCTGTCTACGATGAAAACACAAGGGTCATTGGAAGAAAATCTGTCGAGGGGACCGAATTCGACCTTCGCGAAAAGTACTTGATTACCCGCTATTACGATCACAATTTCTATCTTTCGGGCGATGAATACGAGGACTTTTGCGGAAAGAGCTTGCGCAAGGCGGCAACTGTTAGGGGAAGCATCAATATCGAATGCTTTACCGATATGCCGTGTATGCAGTTGTACTGCGGCGAGTTTATTCCCGAAAACACTGTTCTCCAAGACGGCACGGTTATCGGTGCCGGCGCGGCGCTTTGCTTGGAAACACAGTTAGAGCCGAATATTCAAGCACGTGGAGAGGGAATATACACACCCGAAAAGCCGTTTGTTTCCTCGACCGCATACAGATTTTCGGTCGGAAATATAAGCATTGTAGAAAAATAACTAAAAAATTTCGGGCATTTTTGAAATTTTCGTGGAGTTTAAGTTTTTATTACTGTTGAAAAATCGGAAATAATGTGATATAATGCTTCCTAATATAGATAATTAACTTTTGCAATATAAAGGAGTCAAGCTATGGCAACGTATTTATCGGAATCACATACTTTCAGCGAGTACCTTTTAGTACCCGGTTATTCGTCGGCGGAGTGCATTCCCGCAAACGTAAGTCTTCGTACACCGGTCACAAAGTTCCGTAAGGGTGTTGAAGAACCCGCGGTTTCGCTTAACATTCCGCTTGTGTCGGCTATTATGCAGTCGGTTTCCGACGATAAAATGGCTATCGCACTCGCAAAGGAAGGCGGACTTTCGTTCATTTACGGTTCCCAGACCATCGAAAACGAAGCGGCTATGGTTCGCCGTGTAAAATCGCACAAGGCGGGCTTTGTAGTTTCGGATTCCAACCTTCGCGTTGACAATACGCTTGCAGACGTTATTGCTCTTACCGAAAAGAACGGCCACTCCACCATTGCGATCACCGAGGACGGCACACCCAACGGCAAGCTTATGGGTATCGTTACCTCGCGCGATTACCGTGTTTCGCGTATGGCGAAGGACGTTAAGGTTTCGGAATTTATGACTCCCTTCTCCAAGCTCGTTTATGCTTACGAGGGTACTACTCTTAAGGAAGCTAACGATATTATTTGGGACAACAAGCTCAATTCGCTTCCCATTATCGATAAGGACGGCAAGCTTTGCTATTTCGTATTCCGCAAGGACTATGCATTCCACAAGGAAAATCCGCTTGAGCTTCTCGACTCGCAAAAGCGTTATATGGTCGGCGCAGGTATCAACACCCGTGACTATGAAGAACGTGTTCCCGCACTTGTTGAAGCAGGTGCAGACGTGCTTTGTATCGACTCCTCCGAAGGCTTTTCGGAATGGCAGGCTCGCACTCTTAAATGGATCCGTGAAAAATACGGCGACACCGTAAAGGTTGGCGCAGGTAACGTTGTTGACCGCGACGGCTTTATGTTCCTTGCAGAAGCAGGTGCAGACTTTATTAAAATCGGTATCGGCGGCGGTTCGATTTGTATCACCCGTGAACAAAAGGGTATCGGCAGAGGTCAGGCAACCGCAGTTATCGAGGTAGCGGCGGCTCGTGACGAATATTTTGAAAAGACAGGTATTTACATTCCTATCTGCTCCGACGGCGGTATCGTTCACGATTACCACGTTACTCTTGCACTTGCAATGGGTTCGGATTTCATTATGCTCGGCAGATATTTCTCTCGCTTTGATGAATCGCCTACAAACAAGGTAAACATCAACGGCACCTTTATGAAGGAATATTGGGGCGAAGGCTCTGCGCGTGCACGTAACTGGCAACGTTACGATATGGGCGGCGACAAGAAGCTTTCGTTTGAAGAAGGCGTCGATTCCTACGTTCCCTATGCAGGTCCTCTTAAGGACAACGTAGGTCTTACCCTCTCCAAGGTTCGCCACACAATGTGCAACTGCGGTGCGCTTTCTATCCAAGAGCTTCAGAAGAACGCAAAAATCACCCTCGTTTCCGCAACCTCGATTATCGAAGGCGGCGCACACGACGTTCTTCTTAAGGACAATACCACCGCAACCACAAGAAAATAAGTAAAATAAAAAACTCGGGCTTCGGTGAACGAAGCTCGAGTTGTTTTATAAGGGATTATAGGTGTATATTGTATTTTAAGGGCTTTCACGAAAAATTCGATTTTTGCAAAAAAGTTGCTGTATTAATAATTATCGTTTCGTTTATCGTATGCGCTACGTGCGGGCGATTCGTGAATCGCCCCTACGGGTGAAATTTTTTACCAAATTACGCAAAAACCAACGGATATTTATATGAAACGCCTCGTTTTTTATAATCCAAACAACAACTAAAACTGTAGGGGCGATTCATGAATCGCCCGCAGGTAACGTATATGATAAACGTTTTTTGACCCCTCATCCGTCACGGCAAGCCGCGACACCTTCCGAACGGGGTCCCCGAAAACGCTTGCCGTTTTTGGGGTATTATCCAAGGGGAAGGCAATTCATATACGAAACCGCAATAAAATATAACGAACGTTAATTTAAACCGCAC